>JAAESQ010000868.1 GCA_024229275.1 bacterium
CTGTTTACCAGAAGGAGTTACATGGTAGAGCCGTGCAGGGAAGCCTGTCCCGACCACGAGTTCGTTCTCGCCGATCTCAACAACGGCCGCCGCAATCGGCTCGTCGAGCGAAACCCGCCGACTCCATCGAGCAACTGGCTTCAGCATCCCTTCCTGAGTCACAGCAACACCCTCGCCCCGCCCTTTGAGCAAATCTGCGGCTGTGTCGAGAACCCACCATTTCGTTTCGGAAGCAGCGGCAGAACTCGAGAAAACGGCCAGTACAACTGCAACCAGCAGCCTTCGTTTCATTAATTGACTCCTCGTTTCCGTCCCGTGTCAGAGCGCACGACACGGAGCGATAGACGCTTTGCGCCAAGAACAGGTGATCCAAGGTCCAGCTTCTCCAGTTGCAGCACACGATGTGTGGTGGCGACGAGATCGGATCCAAGGCCGGATTTCAGGTCGGCCATCACTCCCACGGGCACAGCAACATGCCCGCCGAGGTATGCCACACCGGTGTTTGCTGCTTCTAAAGCGACCACCAAGTCGGACGAAGGCAACAACCGATGAATGAGTTCGATCTCACCAGCAAACGAAGCCGGGATCAGAGGCCTCATGCGTAGATCGTAGTCGTTCCACGATCCACCTCCCGCGATCACAAGATCGAGTTTCCCCTCGCTCGCTTCGTCCGGAACCTGAATCTTGATCCGATGAGTCTCGTGAGCGCCGGTCCTGGAGCGGAACCGAGCACGAACCCAAAGCGCCTCGCCAGGTGCCAGCTGCCAATGCGACGGAGCAACGTCCATCAACTCGAGCAGTCTCACTTTCTCTTCAGACATCAGCTCGATGGACACTGACTCCAACTTCGGCGGCGACAGCGGCGAGTTCTCGAGGTAGCCCAGAAGCATCGACACCAGGGCCGAGGCGGCAGGTCCGGCATCGCCTCCTGTCATGCTGTCCTCGTATCGCACCACTCCAGCCGATTCGTAGCGCGCTTCGACCTTTAACGACAACGTCTGGTCACCAAAGACCCGTCCACGTGCTGAATAGCTACTTTGAGTGAGGAATCCACTCAGCAGCGGTAGCAATGCGGGATGGCGGATACTCTCGAACTCATAATGGCGTCCATCTATGGTTATATCGATCGGAACCATCGTCACATTGCTGCCGATCTGTCCCAGCAAACCATGCGTGCGATCGATGTCGAAGCGTCCGACGATATCACCGACGTTAAAGACTTTGAATGAAGAGGCAAGGCTGGGCAAAACAGTGAGCACATCCGCCCGCGCCATCGGAAATGGATGACGTCCGAGTCCTAGGAAGGGGTGACCGAAGGCCCAGACTCGGTCGCCGTCTACGGCTGTAACGGTCCCTCCAGCTGAAAGTGATGCATCGCCACTGACCAGCACCGCAGCAACCATCGATCCAGGCTCTAATGGCGCCGCGTCGACCTGCGCAGAGGATCCTCCACCAATTGGACTGTTCTGCCACCCGAGACGTTGAAACGCGGTTGCTATCCATCCGTGGGAGGTTGATCCGAAAGACCCCGCGGTCGAGAAGGCTAAGGGGAGAGGCGAGAGCCCATCCCTGCGCTCCGGTATAAGCCACTCGACGAGCATCTCACCAAGGCGATCATTCGCCATCCCAGACCGTAAATCGAGAAGTGAGGGTCGCCCAGAGGAAAGACCTGCCGGATTCCCACCACCAGGTTCATCTGCCAGCCGCACCATGCGGCGAAAAGGTGTTACACCACCGATCGGCTCGCGAGAAAACGACCAACCAAACGCCAACGCACCCAGCAGTCGGTCCCCGATGTACACCGGAGATCCACTCATCCCGGCGATGATGCCTGTCTTCGAGAACCTCGAGTCCTCAAGCCGTACGAGGACAATCTCCCCTTCCGGCGCGGCGGGTCCGACTGTTCCGATCACAGTGATCGGAATCCTGACCAACTCTCCGCCTTCCATCTCGGTAACGCATACTCCGGTCGTACCTGCTGCAACTTGCTCTGGATCAATGATCTCGAGTCCCGCCGCAGAGGTAGCCCCACCTAATGCATGGACAAGTACGATGATTGCGATAATCAGCTTCATGGTCGAGCCATTCTAACCCGTGCGCCGAACCTCTGCTGACCGACGAATGAACACGCACCCATTGACCTTCACCCCTACAGTTCATTATCATTGAAAGTCCGGAAGTACGTTATGAACGAGTCAATTCTCCCTCATCCGTCGTTAATCCAGAGGCTCACGGCCCTGGCTGAGCGCCTATCAACGATTCGAAGGCCAAAGGAAGCCGCTGATCTGCTCGAGATCGCAGCGGCGCTGTCACCACAAGGTGCAGCACTCCGCGAGGAGGCAGCAAAGCTTCGCGAAATGGAAGGCATCGAGGACTTCGACCGCGAATTCAAACGACGCAACCTCGAAGCTTCTCATGCCCTCGGCATGTCACACATTTTCGACGCACGCGGAGAACTCGGGCGCGCAGTGGAAATGATTGACCTCGCCAAGCTAAGAGCTCCGTTTAGCTACCTGACATATGCCGCCAGCGGCTACCTCCATTTACATCACGGTGACGCGACAACAGCTCAGAAGGAATTCACACAAGCCCGTCGCCTCAATCCTCTGGACTATCGCCTGGCGATCGAGGCATCTCGTGCAGCGCTCGAGAACGAGAGCTACGAGACCGCACTCGAGCATGCGGTCGATGCCATGCTTCTGGCGGAGTGGCGCAACGATCGCGAGAACGACAGCGAGAGGCGCAGAGTCGAGACGCTCTCCCGACTCTGTCACTTCGACGACAGCCGACTGAACAACGTGATCACCAATCGAGCCAAAGCACTACAGAAGGCATGCGATCACGTCGCCTTGTCCCACGCTCGTCTCTTTTCAAGTTCCGACCTTAGCAACCGAAAACCACTCGCGAACCGAGAGAAACGCCTCCAAGACAATCTCATTCAGCGAGCAACTGAGCTCAGGTCGATGGGCCTGTTCCGGCATTTCCCGGACGATCAGTTGGTGAGCCTGGCTCGCATGGTGCAACCGACGAGCTACGAGCATGCTCAGGTTCTTTTCCGAGAAGACGAAGAAGGTCGCGACCTACTGATGGTTCGATCCGGGACCGTTCACATCACCCGACAAACTCCAGTCGGCACTCAAATCCTGACGACCCTCGGGTTTGGCTCACTGTTTGGAGAAGTTTCGTACCTGGACAAATCCTTTCGCTCTGCGACCGCTTTCGGAGTTGGTACCGGTTCACTCTATATCGTACCCGCAGAGGAACTTGACGAGGCTGTCAAGAAGGACCGCGAACTCGCGGTCAGCCTGTTGTGGAGCTTCTGGCACACTTTGGCCGACAAAGTCCGAGCTGCAAACTCGCAGATGAGCGAACTATTCAGTGTTCCTCACGGCAGATGGCCATCCGAGACACAGCAACGTCAAGGCGACCGCGTTCGACTGCCGGAAAAGGAGAAGCTCGACATTCTGCGCGAGCAAGGCCTTTCAGCGCAGGAGTTGCGCATGCTCGCCACCTATTCGTCCGAGCACCGTTTTTCCAAGGATGCTCTCATCTTTGCCGAAGGGGAGCGCGGCGACAAGCTGCACATCGTTGTTGACGGCAGGGTTCGTATCTCACGCATGGTTCCCGGAATGGGCGAGGAGTGTCTCTCCATCCTCGAACGCGGCGAGGTATTCGGCGAAATGGCTCTCATCGACGATCAGCCTCGATCGGCAGATGCCAAGGCTCATAGCGACAAATGCACCGTGTTTACAGTGAGCCGATCGTTGCTTGAAGAGGTCCTATCAATGGATCCTGACGCCGCAGTCCAGTTCCTCTCTCTACTGTGCAAACTGCTGTGCCGTCGCCTGAGAGCGATGAACGAACGGCTTGTCGCGTGGCGTGTCATGGCCTCACACGAGTAGCTCCGCTACAATCCAACCGTGGAAATCCTCAGATTCTTTCTCGCAACCGGTTGGGTGGCGAAGATTGTCCTCGCCATCCTCGTCCTTTTTTCGCTTGCATCCTGGTCAGTGATCCTCGCCAAATGGAAGGAGCTCGCTGCCGCTCGGCGCGACTCTGAAAGATTCCTCAGGATCTTCCGCAAGGCATCCCGCCTCAACCAGGTCGCGGAAGCAGCGCCAGCCCACCAGGGGTCGCCATTGGCCATTATGTTCCAGACCGGCTACGCCGAAATCGAGACTCAGCTCAAGGTGGTTCGAAAGACAGCTGCGCACGACACAAGTGTCAGAATCAAGAGCCTTGACGGAGTCTCGAGATCCCTACAACGAGCCACGGCCAGCGAACAGGAGCGTCTATCGCGCGCGCTACCGCTGCTGGCGACTACTGCAAGCGCGACACCATTCATCGGGCTATTTGGGACCGTCTGGGGAATCATGAACACCTTCCACGCGATCGGCGCGACCGGATCGACGTCAATTCTCACCGTTGCTCCAGGAATCGCAGAGGCACTCATCAACACGGCAGCCGGCCTGCTCGCTGCAATTCCCGCCGTAGTCGCCTATAACCACCTTCTGACCAAGGTTCGTCACCTGCGGCGCAGGATGGACGACTTCGGCCTCGAGTTTCTCAACCTCATCGAACGGAACTTCCTGTGAGACAACGGGTGTTCCCGAGTGAACGGACCATCGGCTGATGGCAGGACCCATTGGAGACGATCTCGGCGAACTTGCCGAAATAAACGTCACTCCCTTGGTTGATGTGATGTTGGTGCTTCTGATCATCTTCATCATCACAGCACCGATGTTGGTGCAGGGCCTCAAGGTCGACCTTCCAAAGCAGGCTGCCCCCGCCCTGACAAGCAAAGGAACGGAGCCGCTGATACTCACTGTCACCTCGGATCAGATCATTCTCCTTGACGACGAGCCGGTTCACCTGTCTTTGCTCTCCGATCGTCTGGGCGCGCTCCTCGGTGGAGCGCCTCGTCCGGTCTATCTCAAGGCCGATGAGAACTTGCCGTATGGATTCGTGGTCAAGGTCTTGGCTGTTCTCGACTCAATTGGAGTCGAACAGGTCGGCATGGTGACGCTACCCGAGGATGGCTAGTTCGCGTGGAATCAGTCTCTCGCATTCTCGCTGATCACGAAACGCAGCGCGCTCGCCACATAGTTTTTGTCATCCTTTCTGTGCTGCTGCACGGAGGACTCGTGGCTGGAGGGTTCATAGCAGGTAGGATCAACACCTCGCGTCCAGCCCAACTACCGGCTGTCTCAGTTCGAATCGTTCGTCCTGAACCACGCCCCCAGAGGCAGCCCCAGAACAACCGTTCGCAGCAACAGACACCTCGGCCCACAGCCCGACCACAACCAACGCAAGCCCCTCAGCCGACACCCGCCCCTGTGGTCGCCACCCCGGCGCCTGAACCGGAAACTCACTCGGCAACTGCTATGGCTGCACCTAACGCAACACCTCAACCAACGGCGCCCACAACTGAATCGATCTCCGGCGCAGCAGGACGCGGACTCTCACTCCAGGGTAAGCCTAGCGGCGGAGGGCCTCCTGCGATCCCCTCCGACTTTCAGTTCACCTACTATGTTGACCGAATGCTCGCGCTGATAGAATCTCATTGGTACAAACCACCCGTTCCAAGTGGAACCCGAGCCCGAGTACGGTTCACGGTCCTGAAGACCGGCCGCGTCGAGGGCATTCAATTGGAAGAGAGTTCCGGTGTGTCGACCTTCGATCGTGCCGCATTGAGGGCGCTCTATGCCACAAATCCACTTCCTCCCCTCCCCCCGGCATACTCAAAATCGAGTCTGACCATCCACCTCACGTTTGCGGAGTGACTATGTTTTCTCGAGCCAAAATGTTTCTGTTTACACTCATCGTTCTTGGTCCGGTGCTTGCTGCATCAGGTTGGGCACAGGAGGAGCTCTACCTAGAGCTGACACGACCTGGTCTACGGCGTGTCGCAGTCGCAGCTCCTCCTCTGCTTGTTCTTCCAGGAACACCCTCTGACGTCGCACGCTCCTTCCAGGAGACTGTAGACAATGACCTGTCGGCGGCCGCACCGATCGCCATCGTTGACCGCCGTCTCTACTCATTGGTCGAGGATGATCCTCGTCCTGATCTCATGAACCAGCGATGGAGATCCATCGGAGCCCAGTTCCTGCTCTCTGGAACGATTGTGAGAGCCGGCGGCCAACTCGTCGTAGAAGCTCGGTTGGTGGATCTTGTGTCGGGGGAGTTCGCATTTGCGAAACGCTATCGGTCCGGCATCAGCTCAGCCATGGTCGTCGCTCACACTCTCTCCAACGACTTGGTCCAGGTTTTCACCGGCAGACCTGGACCGTTTCTGTCTCGGATCGCTTTCATTTCTGATCGAAGCGGCGATCCCGAACTCTGGATGATGGATTGGGACGGATCGAATGCTCGCCAGTTGACCAAACATGCATCCATCGCCCTTGGACCAGCATGGTCCCCAGACGGGAAGCAGCTTGCGTTCACGTCCTATCTTCGCGGAAACCCAGCACTGTATCTTCTCACTCCTGCAGAGGGCTATTTGAAGATGCTCTGGGATCGTGGCGGAGTGAACTCCTCACCCACTTTTTCCAGTAACGGCAAGCAGTTGGCGATGGCGTCGAGCCAGGAAGGCAATGTCGATATCTACACCATAACCACAGAAGGCGAATCACCGAATCGGCTGACCACAGCCCGCAGTATCGACACTCAGCCCGCATGGTCTCCCAACGGTAGACAGATCGCTTTCACGTCAACTCGTTCGGGCAATCCCCAGATATATCTCATGGACATTGACGGTACCGGCGTTCGTCGTTTGAGCTTTGGAAGCCCTTTTCACGACGAAAGCGCATGGTCCCTAGACGGCACCCGCATCGTCTGTACCACCAAGGTCGGAGGCCATTTTCAATTGGCGACAATTGACGTGATCCAAAGCGAACGCACAGTACTTGCGGGACCTGGGAACAACGAATCTCCGTGTTTCTCACCCGACGGTTCAATGGTGGCATTTTCCTCCGACCGTAGCGGTGAACCTCAAATCTACGTCACCGATGCCGAAGGCCGACCGCGCCAACTGACTTCTGAGGGACGCAATCACTCACCCTCGTGGATTGGAATGGATGGGGGAAACTAGGAGCCAGAAGGAACTGTGACAGCCACAGCGACAGAATCAGCGTGGACCTGCCCCGGTTTGGTGGACATTTGTGCGCTGTCGTTTCGGTCGCCGTCGCTGTAACTGCCACTGCCACGGTTACCGTCTCTGCCGCTATCACTGACAACGACACGATCACCGCATCGTACCCCCTACTCCAGAACTGAAATTGAGGATAAACTAGGATTCGTCCGACGATCCCATCCCCAAGGAGACACTCATGAGCGATCGCAAGTACCGACATAGCGGCTATCAGGACGACGATCGCGACCGTCAGCCGCAACGCCCGCGAGGGGGCGGGGGCCAGCATCAATCACGGATCGAGGGCGCACCACGTGGCCGGGGACTCGGATCTCCCGGCGCTGCCGTCTTCAAGTGCTCAAACTGCGGCAAGGTAATCCCTGACCTGACCACTGTCGATGCTGACCGCAACTGCTCCAGCTGTGGCAAGCCACTGCGCACCTGCACCAATTGTAGCTTCTTCAATCCCGCAGCTCGCTTCGAGTGCAAGAAAACCCTCAAGGCCCGGGTTGAGAATAAATCCAAGGCGAACGAGTGTCCTCTCTTCCAACCGAAGACCGTGCGCGATCTCGCCGTCAAGGAAACTCGGAATGCTTCCAACGATCCACGATCGGCGTTCGACGCACTATTCAAGAAGTGACGTCGAGAGAAGCGCTTCCTTCCTAGGCTCCCCAGATCACCGAAACAATAGCAGAGATCAGCTGGAGTACGAGCCCGCCCGCGAAGTAGAGGACCCCGCCGATCACGACTACCGAGATCCAGGTCGCCACATAGAGTGCGAAGGAATGGGCCCAGGATCCCTCTCGTGCTCTCCACTCGACAACAACGGCTCCAACAAGAGCAAGAAACAGCTGCATTCCAATTGCGCCCAGACACAGCCACAAGACGCCCGAGTACTCCATTCTCTCCGCAAATCCTAGAATCGCAGCGATGGAGATCGCACTGAATCCGGATGCGATAGCAAGAGTCTTGACAAGCGCGGCCTTGAATCTGCCGGAGTCTCCTGCCGTGATCGTCTCCAAGCCAAAGGCGTTCGGACCGGTTTCGGAACGACGCAAGAGAATGGCAAAGAAGAGAGCGAGGAAGCCGAGGATGCTGAAGGCCCACATACCCGGCGCATAGCCGATCGGATTCGCAGCACTCGCATGGAACGTGTCGTTGCTTGAGCCTATGAGCCAATTCATACCGGCGACACCGATCTGCTGAATGAGAGTCATCACCGCATAGGCGGTTCCGAGGCGCTTCTCCTCCACGATGTAGGCGACAGCCGGCCACATGACGGCGGGAATAAGCGAAAATGCGATCCCCATCATGGCGATCGGCACTCCGAGCGGCGCCAGGTGGTACGCCATCATGACGTACACCGGCATCAGGAGGAGCGCACCGACCATCATGAACAGTGCACGTTTCCCCAGCCGGTCCACCAGAAGTCCGAAGAGCGGAGTTGCGAGCATCGCCGCAAGGGGCAGCACACTGTTGGCCTGCCCGGCAACCTCACGAGTCATCTCCCACGATTCGATGAAGAACTTGATGGCGAAGCTGCGGAACGGAAAGATCGCGGAGTAGAAGGTGACACACAGCGCCACCACAAACCAGAACGACTTGCTGAAAACGAACAGGTCGGACATCACCAGTTTGTCCGTCTCCCCTGCCTTGCCGAGCCCATAGCGGCGCTGCGCACGAGCCTCGAGTCCACCGTAGCCGATCGGTGCGATGAGGCACAGGACTCCGAGCCCGGCGGCTACTGCCAAGGGACCCTGCCAGGTCTCATAGGCGGAGCCGGCCCAGGTCGGGGACCAATCTGCCGCCACCGATCCCATCCGCGCGATCATGAGATTGACTCCAAACGCGAAGCTGAGTTCCTTGCCCTTGAACCACTTCGCAAGTGCAGTTGTCACTGCCACAATAAGCGGTTCGGAGCCCATGCCAAGAAGGAAGCGCGCCACCACCATGACCCAGAATTCCTCGGTCACAGCATTGAGGATGGCCGCAAAGGTGCAGATTCCGCCGAAGACAATCGTAGATTTCACGGTTCCAAAGCGATCGATGATCACGCCACCGAGCAGCAGCACGATCACAGCAGCCCAGCTGTAGGCCGAATAGAGCCAGCCGATGTTCGAGTCGCTGAATCCAAGACCCGACTTCAACATGTCCGCGATCGGTGCGATGCTATCGTAAACGTAGTAGTTGCCGAACATCGCGATGCTGATGACGATCAGAACTAACCATCTGTACACAGGTGAGGGTTCGCCCCTCCTGACGTCTACATGGGCATCGATCTCGGCCATCGAAGTCCTCCTCTTTTCACCCGCCACCCAACTGAGCAATACAACACGCGGAACAGCGGTGGCTCACACTATAGAGCAACCCGGTCACGCTTGCCCTTGACCCGAGGTGTTTGCATTGCTTCGGCAACACTGGGTGGCCTCTCGGAGAAACTGGGAACAGGATCAGGCCCCGGGCTGTTATAATCGCGGGAGCAGGGTTTATCCACGCCCTTCAATTTCCCCTGGAGTTCCCTAAGTGATCTCGCGTCGTCGATTCGTTGAAATGAGTTCGTTGAGCCTCGCCGGCACCTTTACGGTCGGTGGAGCAGGCTTCGCATCAGCGCAAGGCCTTCCTTCGATTCAACAGCGAACCCTCCGTCTCCCAGAGTTTCCATCAGCTTGGGCCGGATTGAAGATTGCACAAATCGCCGACGTCCATGCAGGTCCATATATGCCGGTGACGCGAATGCGGCGCATTCGTGATCTCGTCAACTCCCTCGATGCCGATCTTATCGTTTTCACAGGCGACCAGATGGATCGAAGACCCACCGATGCAGACCTCTTTGTTGAAGGTTTTCAAGGACTTCAGGCGCCATTTGGAGTTTGGGGCATTCTCGGTAATCACGATCACTATCTGCCTTTCGAACATGCCACCGGAGCTCTCACGGATGCCGGCATCACTCCGTTGGTCAACCGCGGGGTGGAGTTCGAAAGATCTGGATCGAGCATCGCTCTCGTCGGAATCGACGATCTCCAGGCACGATCACCTCACGGCCCTGACTTCACAACCCTGCAACTTCATCGTCAAGCTTTTCGAATCTGTCTCAGCCATCAACCCCAGAGTTGGAATCAGGCCCGGGTCAATGGGGCGCATCTGACTATTTCGGGTCACACGCATGGCGGGCAAATCGCACTTACCAGTAAGAATCTCAATGCTGCGCGCCTGCAGACCCGATATATTGCCGGTCCATACCGCCGCGACGATGCCTTTCTCTTTGTATCGCGAGGTATTGGCGTAGGTGCCGTGCCTGTCCGCGTCGGGGCACCACCTGAGATTGACGTGCTCACGCTATTTCCGGCAACCGAGACCTCGAACCAAGTCGCGGCCTAGTCTCCTCGGCAATAACAAAACTCACTGACGACAGGCTATAGCCTGTCGCTGACTGGGAAACTGGAAAGAAATGCAGCTCTGATACTGGCCCTGTCAACTGTCTCTGTTTCTGCCTTCTGAATCTGCTGCACAGCCTCAAGGCCACATTCGATGACGAAGGCGATGCCCATCGAAAGTGCTCACATACAACGATGTCCTTCGAGGCTCACGGCTTTTGGTGTGTGGAACATCCCCTGATTTTGCCTCTGCCTCTGCAAATGCCGCCACGCTTTTCAGGTGTCAACCCACCGAATGATGCCTCTTATCTGTCAGTGCCCGCTACCCGCATCCGTTCTTACATCGGATACAGCCCACCATCACGCTCCGGCTCGCCCATGCCCGATCCGCCGTCCTCGCCGAGTTCCTCTTCCAGCGCATCTCCAAGATCTTCTTCAACCTGCTCTGGGTCTTCGCCTGCCTCAAGTCGTCGAATCATCTCCTCCATCGCCGGAGTCACCTGCTCACCAGCAATCTCTGTCATCTTGCGCACTGCGGCGGCCATAGCCCGTGGATCGTTCTCATCCATACCTTCGAGTTCAGAGGCAAAACGCATCATCTCCTGTTCGACCCGAGGATCGTCGAGATCAGGCCCACCACCGCTGCCGCTACCAGAGGTTGCCTTGCGGGTCGCCTTCACTCCAAACCGCGATGCCACTCTCTTGAGATCTGACGCCTCGCACTTTGGGCAATTCGGAACCTTCTCAGGATCGACCCGGAAAGAATGAAAGCTGTAAATACGGTTGCACGCATGACAAAGAAACTCATAGACCGGCATGATTGCCTCCGACCCTCATTGGGAGCCTTCCCACTCGTCTACACGATAGATGTCGAGTCCCAGTTCCGCCAGCCGTCCTTGGCTGATTCGAACAGCAACTTCAACGGAATTCTCCTGAAAATGCTGAGCAAGACGGTGAGGAAGTCGAACAGCCCTCTCAACCATCTCTTTCTGGGCCAACGGAACTTTCACAATGGTCACGCCAGCCGCTGAGATCAACGCAGAACGAAGCCTGCAGCAAAGATCATCCACACCGGCGCCGGAAACAGCCGAGACACCAAAGATCCGATTGTCGGGAGCGTGATCAACACATGCTCCACCCGGCAGCAGGTCGATCTTGTTCAGTACCAAGATCACTCTAGCCGGATCGACTCCCAGTCCTTCTAGCACCTCTTCTCCGATACAACGTTGAGACTCCCAATCCTCCTCGGAAACATCGACGACATGGACAACAATATCTGCCTCGACGGCTTCTTCAAGGGTGGAGCGAAAGGGAGCGACCAGATGATGAGGAAGCTTGCGGATGAATCCAACGGTATCCGTAATAACAGCAAGAACACCTTCGCCGAGAGAGACCTGCTTCGCCTTGGGATCGATCGTAGCGAAAAGTTGATCTTCAACCAGAACATCCGCCCGAGTGAGCCGACGAAACAGCGAGGACTTTCCTGCGTTGGTGTAGCCCACGAGTGCTATTGATGACTGCGTTTGCCGTCGTTCGCGACGCAGGCGGCGGCCCTTCTCGATGACCTTGAGTTTCTGCTTGAGATGGCTGATGCGCACGGAAATGAGTCGGCGATCGATCTCAAGTTGCGTTTCACCGACTCCTCGCGTGCCGATACCTCCATCTTGCCGAGAGAGGTGGCTCCAGCGGCGAGTCAATCGTGAAAGGAGATAGGTCAGCTGAGCGAGTTCAACCTGGGTCTGCGCTTCCCGGCTGCGCGCACGCCGAGCGAAGATATCGAGAATCACAGCCGCGCGGTCCAGAATCTTCACCTGATCGTCGAGGCGACGCTCCAGATTCCGTACCTGCGAGGGGCTCAGATCCTCATCGAAGACAATCGTCTGAATCGCGTTCCCGTGGCACCACTCACCGATTCGATCAACGAAACCGGCGCCGACAAAGGTGGCGGGGTCCGGCGCCCTTCGCTCTTGTGTGAACCGCTCGACGACGATTCCACCTGCTGTGTCGACAAGTCGCTCCAACTCGTCGAGATGGGCAGAGACAGTCTGCAAAGGGAGTCCCTCCGAAACAAGACCCACGATGACAGTTCTTTCACGCTCCGCAGCGGGGCTTTCAGGCGTCTCGGCTATGGTAGATCCTCCTGATAGAGTCTCATCAGCACCGACTCGAACGCCGCCAACGTCTCCTCAACGTCTTTCGCACCGTGCGCATTGGAAAGGAAGGCCGGACGACAGGGATCCGGCGGTAGCAGAACTCCTTCCTGCGCCAGAGCCGTGACCAGTCGTCGATAGGCCGCTTGATCGGTGGCTTCCGCGGAGCTGACATCCCGTACAGGACCCTCGCCAAGGTACAGAGCGAAGACCGAACCCACACGGTTGATCGAGATTGGACGAGAGAACCGCTCTGCAAGCGCCAGCACTCCGTCCTCCAGCTGCTTTGTGCGCTCCTCGAGCCGCTCATAGGTCGTTTGATTCTTCAGGATTGAGAGCACGGCCTCGGCAGCTGCCAACGACACTGCATGCGGCGCCGGCAGCATTCCGTCTTCCCCGAGTTCAGGGCGGTCTATACCTTCACGAAAAGCCGCCACACCGATGGGGAATGCTCCACCGAGAGCACCACCAAAGATCGCCACATCTGGAACGATTCCGGCTCCTTCGCAGGCTCCACCTCGATGCACTCGGAAGCCAGACACTCGTTCATCCACTACCAGAAGAATCCCAAGGTCACGGCATATCTCGGCTATGCGTTCCAGGACTCCTTCGGGTGCGGGGGCACAGCCAATTCGAGTCATCAAGGGATCCACAACAAAGGCAGCAAGCTTTGAGGCTCCAGCCGTCAAAGCGACCTCGATGCGGTCAAGATCCCATCCGGGCACCATGCGAACGACAGTCGAGGCGTCGTCATCCGACCAAATCGGATACTGCCGTCTCCGAAGCGGCGCGCCGCCGTCAACGAAGAGCAACAGATCATTGCCACTATTTCTGCGTGCCCAGCGCAACACCATGCGAAGAGCTTCACCTTGGTTGCGGCAGAACCACCAGTTCCCGACCCATGGCAGGAACTGGGCAAGTGTTTCAGCGAGTTCAACCTCTTGGGGAACATGAAGGCCGTCGGGGATACCGCTGGTCAATACCTTGCGAACGGCGTCCAGTATGTACTGATTGGCATAGCCACAGATCGCGGCGCCACGCCCACCCGTGTAGTCGATATAGCCGAAGTTGTCCACGTCGAAGATCCGGGCACCCTGCGCCTTCAGCGCAACCGGGTGTCGTTCGGCGCGGCGGAGAAGTTCTGGTAGAACTTTGGCCCGCTGAATCAGTTCTTCGCGTCGTTGCCCCATAATCCTATCCACCCAAAGCCCAAGGCCTCTTCACATCAAACGCCCTCACGACTCTTTCTCTTCCTCTTCCTCTTCGTCGTCGTCACCGTGAAAGAAGAAATCCCGGCAGCGGTCCGAGCAGAACTCGCGCCCGAATCCCACCACTGCGCAGTAATGGCAGAAGAGGGTACGACAGATGGCGCAGCCACGCAATGCATCTCCGACCGGTAAGGCCCGGTCACACCGAGGGCAAAGTTCCGACTCCAGTTTCTTTTCCTTGACCATAGGCTCAGTATACCGTGCAAAACTCGATCGCTTGTGCTTTCCTCGGTATTCGGCGAGCCTCCGGCGACAGCTATCCATCAGTTCACCAAGGTCTGACTTCTCACACCTTGACTTGCGCCGAGGCTTCCCCTTAAGATTCAGCGTCCTGGCGGTGTAGCTCAGGGGTAGAGCAGGGGTCTCATAAGCCCTGTGTCGGTGGTTCAAGTCCACCCACCGCCACCAAGCTCATTTCGAGCCCATGGTGCACGAGCTTTCCACCTTTCATCTTCACTTTGGCCGGGACTATCCCGGACTCATCGGGTGCGAACTTCTCGTTGCCCTTTCCGGCGGGGCGGATTCGATCGCCCTTCTCCACCTTCTGAGACACCGAAAACTCAAGCTTCAGTTACAGGCCGCACACATCCACCATGGAGTTCGAGGCGCAACAGCAGATCAAGACGCGGCATTCTGTACCCAGGTTTGCCGTGATCTCGACATCCCGTGTCACATTCTTAGGCTCGACCAGAACCTAGCAACCCCACTCGGACGAGAGGCGTCCTGGCGCGCCAACCGCTATGCGAAATTGCACACTCTGGCAGAGAGTCTGTCTATCCTGGTGATCGCCACGGCGCATCACAAGGACGACATCAGTGAAGGTGTCCTGATGCAGATACTGCGCGGCACTGGCCCTCGTGCTCTCGCAGGAATCGCGGCTGAGACACCTTCGGGAGTTATCCGGCCGCTTCTTCCATGGGGACGAGATGAGATTCGTCTTTGGCTGAGTGAGCAGGGACTACCGTGGCGGGAGGATGAGTCGAACCACGATCTCGACCATCTGCGAAACAAAGTGTGCCTCGAACTTCTCCCCTACCTCGAGGCCACCTCTCCAGCGATTCGCAATCACTTGGTTTCGCTGGCCGGAGCGTTGGCTGCTGATGAGCAATTCATCGGAGATCAGCTTGACCAGCGGGCTCAATGGATCGATCCCTGGCATCCGTTTGGTGGCATACCCGCCGACACAATCGCTTCCTTGCCGCAAGCCCTCCGTACACGATGGCTGCACTCTCAAGTTGCCAGAGCCGGCATCGGCCCTACCACCCGAAAGCAACTTGCCCAGCTTGATGACCTACTCAACCGTAACTCTCCAAGAGCGATCACTCTCGCCGGACGTTGGCGACTCCGGCTCTGGCGCCGATCGTTATGGTTGGAACCACCCACGGTTCCCGAGAACTGCTATTCGGTTTCCTTCGACAGCAATCTCGAAACCGCTCTACCTATACCGGGGTGGTTCGTCAGAGATAGGTCGGGCGAACCCGATTCGGAGCGTCTCGCGGAATGGACATGGTCACCCCATGCAGAGGGAAAGATCACGATGAGCGACCCTAATTCGATCGGTGTCTTCATTGCACACGAATCGCACCTCTGGTTGCGCAGGCTTCTTGCAAAACTCTTGCCCCGACACCTCCGCGCAACATGGCCGGTTTTCCGTGTCGATGATACAATCGGCTGGGTCCCAGGAGTCTGGCAACATCCTGAATCCGGGACGCATAGCAGCGTGTTACTGGAGGTGGTTCGCCGATGACCGACCTGAAGGTTGTCTTCACAGCGGATGAGATCCGTAAGCGAGTCTTGGACATCGCAAATCGCATCGCCGAGGACTATCAAGATTCCCCAATCGTCCTGGTCGGTATCCTGAAGGGCGCCGCGTTTTTCCTCGCCGATCTCTCCCGTGCAATGCCGACACCAGTAGATTTTGAGTTTGTCGATGTAACCGCCTCCGCTGGAGACAGAGGAGAAGTTGTCAGCCTGACCTACGCAACCCATTTCAACGTGCAGGACAAACATGTACTGATTCTCAAAGATGTTCTGCATTCAGGCGTGACTGAAAACTACTTGATAACCCATCTGAGTCAGCAACATCCAGCCTCGATCGAGGTTTTGGCGCTTGTGGACAAACCTCAACTGCGCAGTGTCAACGTCAATGCCAAGTATTCAGTTTTCGCAGATGTTCCCGAAGGTTTCTTGGTCGGTTATGGTCTCGGCGGGAGTATGGAGCAATACACCAACCAACCCGACCTGTGCCTCCTCGAGGAGGCGTGAACCAGAAATCTCGGGGGAAGAAGAACAAAGCAACCACGGTTTTCCCTGACGCCCCTGAACAGCAATGGGGCGAGGAGGCAAGTGAAGCGTGAACCAGACCGTGCGAACCGTACTCATGTGGATCGTTATCCTGGTAGGGGTCTTACTGATCCTTCAAGTACTACGCGGCTATGCCAACGCCGCAGAAGAGATCCCGTTCTCTGATTTTCTCGATCGAGTAGGCAATGGCAATATCAGCCGTGTTCTGATCAAGAACGAGCAGATCTTTGTTCGAACAGCGGGCATCGAAGACGACGCGTCATCGCCCAGATACGATCTCTTCACATACAATCCGGACTATCCCGAACTCATCACCGAACTGCGCGAGCGCAACGTCGTGATCGAAGTCGAGAAACCGTCCGACGGTAGGCTGTTGACAGCACTACTCTCATGGGCCCCGCTTCTCATCCTCGTTGGGATCTGGTTTGTGTTCTTCCGCCAGATGCAGGCCGGCGGAACCAAGGCCATGTCTTTTGGCAAGTCCAAGGCAAAACTCCTCACGCCCGACCAGAGACGGGTGACGTTCGAAGACGTCGCAGGAGTCAACGAGGCCAAGGAGGAACTTGAAGAGATTATCGAGTTCCTGAAGGATCCCAAGAAGTTTCAACGCCTGGGCGGCAAAATACCAAAGGGCGTCCTACTGATGGGCTCGCCGGGAACCGGCAAGACTCTTCTTGCGCGGGCTGTGGCCGGAGAAGCTGACGTCCCATTCTTCTCCATCTCCGGATCAGACTTCGTCGAGATGTTCGTCGGCGTCGGCGCATCGCGGGTCCGAGACCTATTTGAGCAAGGCAAAAAGAACGCTCCATGCATCGTCTTCATTGACGAGATCGACGCCGTTGGCCGCCATCGAGGCGCCGGCCTCGGCGGCGGCCATGATGAGCGTGAGCAAACTCTCAATCAGCTGCTGGTCGAGATGGACGGTTTTGAAGCCAACGACGGCGTTATCCTCATCTCCGCGACAAATCGCCCCGACGTACTTGACCCAGCCTTGATGCGACCGGGTCGCTTCGACCGACGTATCGTCGTTAACCCACCGGACGTCAAGGGCCGAGAGGGAATTCTCAGAGTCCACACAACCGAGATACCGTTGTCCTCCGACGTCGATCTTCCGGTGCTTGCACGTTCAACTCCGGGTTTCTCAGGCGCCGATTTGGCCAACCTTGTGAACGAAGCCGCCCTCCGCGCGGCGCGATTCAACAAGATGAAAGTCGACATGGCCGACTTCGAGTTCGCCAAAGACAAGGTCATGATGGGTTCGGAGCGACGCTCACTGGTCATGTCCGAAGAAGAAAAGAAGAACACTGCTTTCCACGAAGCAGGACATGCTCTTATAGCCTCACTCTTGCCCGAAGCCGATCCACTGCACAAAGTAACGATCATTCCAAGAGGGATGGCTCTTGGCCTGACTCAGCTGGTCCCTGAGGGGGATCGCTACACCCACACCCGGAAGCGCCTCGAAGCCGAGCTGCGTGTGTTCATGGGTGGACGAATTGCGGAGGAGATTGCATTCGGGAGCGACGCCATGACCAACGGCGCAGGAAATGACCTCGAACGCGCCACCGAAATTGCCCGAAAAATGGTCTGTGAGTGGGGCATGTCCGAGACGTTGGGCCCACTCACGTTCGGCAAACGTGAGGAGTCCATTTTTCTCGGCAAGGAGTTCTCTCGCCACCAAGACTTCTCAGACTCTACAGCGATGCAGATCGACGAAGAGATCCGACGCCTGGTATCTGAGGCTTACAGCGATGCCCGTACGATTCTTGAAAAGCACCGCGATTCGCTTGATGCAATCAGTGAGGCACTGCTTGAGCACGAAGTCCTCGACAGCGGTGAGATCCACAAGCTCATACTCACTCATAGCGGAATCGACTTGAGTGAAAAGAAAGATGAATCCGAACAGGAGGTCGCTGGGTAGGCGTGAACACGGTCTCTTCTTTGGCGACTGATATTGATCGCCGACGAACTCGTCTGGCCAGCCTCTGGCAGTCCCGTAAACGACCCATTGTGATGGGAATCCTCAACTGCACTCCCGACTCGTTCTCGGATGGTGGACGCTATATGTCGGTCAATGATGCTACCCATCGAGGATATGAGCTCGCACGAGAGGGTGCCACGATCATTGATATCGGCGGTGAGTCGACGCGGCCAGGGGCAAAGTCAGTTTCAGTCTCAGAAGAAACTGCCCGTGTGATCCCCGTAGTCACGCACCTTCGGGCAAAGCTTCCAGAAACCGTATTGTCGATCGATACGACCAAACCCGAGGTCGCTCGAGCTGCTATCGACGCTGGCGCCGATATAGTCAACGATGTTTCGGCCGGCTGCGACCAGAAGCTGCTAAGTCATATCAAACGAGCTGAAGCAGCCCTTATCCTGATGCATATGCGCGGCACACCACGAACGATGCAGATGGACACTCGATACCGACACGTCGTCGGCGAGGTTCATGGCTTTCTCAGGGAATGTGCAAAGATCGCTCTGGATGCAGGAATTCCTCGCCAATCGATTTGGCTCGATCCAGGCATCGGATTTGGAAAAGACGACGGCGGCAATCTCAAACTCTTGAGGTCTCTCCCGGAGCTTGGCGCCACAGGACATCCCGTGGTCATAGGCGCATCACGCAAATCCTACATCGGACGACTGACAGACGCAGAGACCGAGCACCGACTCCCTGGGTCGCTCGCCTCGCTCCTGCCTGCACTCGAATGTCCGGCAGCAGTAGTCCGTGTTCACGACGTATCAGAGACCGTCCAGTTCCTTGCCATTGCATCCCACCTCACGAGGATCGCCGGATGAGTTGGCTGCTGAAGATTCTGCGTCAGATGACGGATCTGCAAGTCGGAATCACAGACGTGGTCGATATCCTCATCGTCGCTATCGTGATCTATGCGCTCCTCGTGCTCCTGCGCGGAACTCGTGCAATGCAGATGCTATGGGGCATTCTGATTCTGACGGGCCTCTACATCGCAGCGCAGGTATTCAGTCTGGTCACGCTCTCCACCGTCCTCTCAACCCTCCTAGCGTTTCTACCGATTGCGATCATCGTCCTATTCCAACAGGAAATCCGACGCATGCTCACCGCGTTCGGCTCGACTGGCTGGATGCGGCTTGGCGCTAACAACGGCGAAGGACCGATCATGCTGAATGAACTGGCACTCGCGGTCCAGGCTCTCGCCGCAAAACGGATAGGCGCATTGATCGCGGTTGAACGGCGTGACACTCTTTCGATCTGGGCCGACACCGGAATTCCGCTCGAGGCCAAATTCTCATACGATCTTCTCTTGAATATTTTCGTTCCGGGAACGCCACTCCACGATGGCGCCGTCATCATTCGAGGAGACCGCCTGGTGTCGGCATCCTGCTTTCTGCCTCTCACGACGCGACACGAACTCTCATCCGAACTCGGGACACGACACCGCGCCGCTATCGGTCTTTCTGAAGAATCGGACGCCTTGATCATCGTAGTGTCCGAGGAAACGGGCACCATTTCCCTTGCGGTCGATGAACAGCTCCTACGACCACTCGACGAAACAACGCTGAGGAACGCTCTCGCCGAGCACCTGTATAAACTCCGACCCAGCGAGGAACTCGCGTCATGAGGCTCCGTCCGCGCTACCCGCTCCTGTTTCTACTTGCGCTGGTCGTCGCCTCGCTTCTCTGGCGCGATGCAGTCGATAAACGCCGCGAACACATCTCAGTGCGCGTTGTGAGAGCTCCCTTGGTTCTCGTCAACAACCCACCGGACCTCGTCATCACCTCCTTGGTCCAGGAGCAGATCTCGGTCCAGCTTCGCGGGCCCCTCTCTCAAACCCTCCAATCGCGCGACGAAGTCGAAGTGTGGCTAGACCTTCAAAGCGCTCGTCCTGGGGTGCAGACCTTCCGAATCAGCGAAGCGGACGTGCAGGTGCCTCCTGAGATTACTGTTGTCTCAGTTGATCCTGCCGAACTCACACTCGAGATCGAGCGGCTTGAAACCCGCAGTCTTCCTGTCAGAGTCCCGGTCGAAGGACAGCCGGCACCAGGCTTCCAGGTCTCCGCTGTCCGAGTTGTCCCCGCGCGCATTGCGATACAAGGGCCAGGGAGCTTTCTCGAGGCCCTCGAAGAGGTCGAATCGACACCCATCGCGATTGACGGCGCACGCAGTATGGTCGAGGGCACGGTCCAAGCGTTGCTTCCTCACCCACTACTCAAACCCATCACGGGTGTGCCCTTTCTGGTCATGATCGAAATCATCCCTATTGAAGAATCAGAAACCGCGACAGAACTGTCTGAGGAAGGCTGAGAATTGACGGAACTATTTGGGACTGACGGAATACGAGGTCACGCCTACGATCCTCCGCTCGATGAGGATTCATTGCGGCGTCTTGGCGTGGCGCTGGCGGACGAACTCGGGCAGCTTCATTCAACGCCAGAGCTACTCCTGGCTGGGGATACCCGATTCTCAACGCCCGATCTGGCATCTTGGCTTGCTGAGAGCTTCGTTGCTTCCGGCGGTAGAGTTACCTGGGGTGGAGTGCTCCCAACTCCAGCAGTCTCCCATCTCCTGCGATCGGGAACCTGGTCCGCTGGAGTCGTCATTTCCGCCTCCCACAATCCGGCCGAGGACAACGGCGTCAAGGTCCTGGGGCGAGGAGGCGAGAAAGTCGCCGACGAAACCGAGCGCCGCATCGAAGCGCGCCTTCCGAGTTGTCGGCCTATATCGGGCCCGTCCCTACCAGATCCCGACACTAGTCTTTCAGACCGCTATCTTGACCTCATCGCTGCGTCTCACTCACAGGTTCAGCCGCTCACCGGTCTTCACATAGTGGTCGACTGCGCCAATGGCGCAGGATCGCAACCGGCTCCTACCATCCTGCAACGACTCGGCGCTCGAGTAACGGCTATCGAGTGTGAGCCCGATGGCCACAACATCAACGCCGGATGTGGTGCTACACAGCCGAACCTCGTCGCAGATACGGTTCAACAGCACGGCGCAGATGCCGGCGTTGCTCTCGATGGCGACGCTGATCGCGCGATCCTTGCCGATGAGCAAGGGAACGTGTTGGATGGGGATGACATCCTGCTGATGTGGGGACAGGATCTCAATCGAAAGAACAAGCTGCCCGGGAATCAAATTGTCGCCACGGTCATGAGTAACTTTGGGCTCGAAACAGCATTAGCGAAAAACCACATAGAACTTCAGCGCTGCCCGGTTGGTGATCGATCCGTATGGACGGCGATGCGCGACCACAACGCAGCACTCGGCGGCGAGCAATCCGGTCATATCATCTGCGCCCATCACTCGGTAACTGGAGACGGTCTGCTCACTGCTACCCACATTCTCGCCATCGCCGCAGAACAGAACTGTCCTCTCTCCAGTTTGTCCCGACTCGAGCGAGTCCCCCAGGTGCTGCTCAGTGTTCCAGTACGAACAAAACCACCATTTCAAGAGGTGGAATCGATCGGCCGTGTGTTAGATCGCGCGGAGCAGGAACTCGAAGGGCGAGGCCGCATTCTGCTGCGCTACTCCGGGACCGAATGGTTGGCCCGGGTCATGGTTGAGGGCGAGGATCAGAACACCATCTCGCATCTTGCAGAACGTCTGGCCGAAGAAGTCGCGAAAGCGATAGGATAGTGAAATCCAGGTTCACACCTGGATGCACGATGCCACAGAATCCGTAGCATGCCGAGGCCACATGATCCTCCCTGACGCGCAGCCCGCGTTGAAATACTCTGTCAACTGTCTCCTTGCTGGTAGTCAGTGCTCTGAGACCCAGAGCTGCCACTCCTCTCATGTTTTGACTAACTACAATAGGTCGCCATGGGGTTGGTAAGTCAGATTCGAGCGTTTGTCGCTCCGATCCTCGTCGGTCTTGCCACCGCAGGATTCGGCTTGGCAGCAGTCTTCTTCTCTTTTGTTTCAGCAAGTACCGCCCTCAGAGTCGCACATGCCTGGGCGCGACTGTGTCTGCGCCTTGTCGGTGTGCAACTCGAAATCATCGGACGCGAGCACATCGACCCTTGCCGCCAATACGTCATCATGGCCAACCATGAGTCCAGCCTGGACATCTGTTCTCTGCTGGCTGCACTCCCCAGCGACCTCAACATCCGATTTCTTGCCAAGGAATCACTCTTTGGCGTGCCCTTCCTGGGCTGGGCCATGAAAGCGCTTCGTTTCATTCCGGTCAACCGGGAGGAAGGACGAACCGCAATAGCAACACTGAATTCAACGATCGACGAGATCCAACATGGGGGATCTCCACTCGTCTTTCCTGAGCAGACTTGGACCCACGATGGACGCCTGCTGCCGTTTCAGCGCGGTGGCTTTCTTATCGCAATTCGCACTCACCTTCCCATCCTGCCGATCGGCCTCGAAGGCCCTCGACTGCTCTTGCCACCCGGCTCCAAACGGCCTAAACCCGGCCGAATCATAGTCAAGATCGGTGAGCCAATACCGACAGGCGACCTCAAGGTTTCAGGGCGGCAGCAGCTGACCCTCCTTGTGCGCCGTACGATCGACGAATTGCGAGGGCCGTCCGGCCACATCACGGATTCGCCAGATCAATGAAATGAAATCAGCACTCTCCGAGGTTTGCATGCGTAACGCATAGAGAGGAGACACTCGACCATGACAACCATAGAGGACAAGGTTTTTGCCGTACTGAAACAGATCCCTGCTCCCGGAGGAAGAACCTCACTCGCCGAATCGGGCGCCGTCAGGCATGTCGCAGTCGAAGGAACGACCGTGCAGCTCATGATCGCGATTCAGTCTGCCCAAGAGAAGGACGCCGCATCTCTGCGAGGCCAGATAGAGCAAACGATCTGTTCGCTCGACGGTGTCGAGAAATGCGATGTTGACCTCCACGTTCTCTCACCACAGCCGACAACAGAAGCAACTGAGCAGGCCTATCCATGGGCCGAGCGCATCGCTTCAGTAAAACGGGTCGTTGCTATCGCTTCAGGCAAGGGAGGAGTCGGGAAATCCACGATAGCCGCCAATTTCTCACTCGCACTTGCCGATCACGGCTACCGAGTCGGTCTGCTTGATGCCGACATCTACGGCCCATCACAGCAGCTCATGCTGGGGGCGTCCGGCGAACCTGAGGGGGACGAGGAGGGCAAGATCCTTCCCTACGAAGTTCACGGAGGGGTCAAGATGATGTCCTTCGGTTGCATTATGGATACAGATCAGCCCGTGATATGGCGAGGCCCAATGCTAATGAAGGCTCTTGAACAGTTTTTCAGTGATGTTCGCTGGGGGGAACTCGATTATCTGGTGGTAGACCTTCCGCCGGGAACCGGCGATGTCGCTCTCACCCTCTGCCAAAACGTTGAGGTCGCAGGCGTCGTTATTGTGACCACTCCGCAGGATGTCGCACTCATCGACGCTCGCAAGAGTCTCAATATGTTCCGCAAGTTGGAAGTACCTGTTCTCGGCATCGTCGAGAATATGGCCTTCTACGAGTGTCCCTCGTGTGGACACAAGGAGCAGGTCTTTGGCGAGGGCGGTGGCCAAAGGACAGCCACTGAACTCAATCTCCCATTGCTCGCCAAGGTTCCGCTCGACCCGATTGTGGTCGCTGGCGGGGATCAAGGTCGTCCTGTCGTCGTCGATCGCCCGGATTCCGCCCCAGCGAAGGCTCTCTCTCAGCTCGCGACGACAGTAGCGGAGTCATTGAAAGATTGGGTCAATGAAAGCAGCTCGCCAGGAGTCAACCTAAGCGTCAAGTGACCTGGTCCTCATCGTATTCTCACAGGCCTTCGCCACATGATGACAATAAAGAAACCGCAGGGACGCCAATGCGTTCCCTGCGGTTGAATAATCTCAGAACCGTAGAATTCTATCGCTCTATCGAGTAGCTCACGGTGACCGAGGTCTTTCCTTCCTCTCGACCTACGGCGACCTGAACGCCCCGCTTGTTTGATTGATCATCGCCAATGATCATCGCATTCTCGGTCCCGTCATCCCCGGAGAACGTGTTGACCCTGATCTGGAATCCTGCCGAACTCAACTGCTGGCGATAGAACTCCACAACCTCGTCGGCGCTGTCGCTTGTTTCGACCTCGAAAGCTCCGCTCGTTCCGTCGTCCCTTTCCATGAAGAAGCCCCCGGACGGCTCCGTCCCCGGATAGACTGGAACCCACTCCGGAATGTTCTCGCCACCGCGTTCGGTGGATCCGAAAGTCAGTGATCCTTCGTCGCCTGTGATCGAGACAACGGATCCGTCATCCCCTTCCTCGCCGGATATCGTCACCGATCCCTCTTCAGTTGTGAAGCTGATTGCTCCCTCTTTGATATCGTCGAAATCAACCGTCACTTCCTTGCCACTCGATGTCTCTCGAATGGTGATCGTGCCCATGTCTTCATCGGCTGAGACCTCTTCCCACTCCGGATTGGCCCATACGATCCCTCGTGCAACGGTGAGACCAGGATTGGCCTCCATCTCTTCAGCAAAATCCTTAGCCTTGTTAACAGCGAAGAACCCAAGCACTACGACCACGATAGCGATCAATACTGTCAGTGCACCGCATCCGATCGCAACCCAGGCCAGCGGACTGAGTCCCTTTTTCTCACCGTTTGCCATACGATCCTCCTCGCTCCAGATTCGTTTACCACAAGCTGACTCTACGCGAATTCAGGGCCAGAATACCACGGCTCGCGAGACGTACTCGCGCGTGATAGATTGGCAAGGATGGACCGAAGGAAGAAAAGTGCACACTGACATCGTCGCGGTTGCACTGTGCCTCATCGGCTCAGCATTCTTCTCAGGTTCGGAAACGGCCCTGACATCCCTGCCAATCACCCGTCTCGAAGCTCTGCGCGAGAAGAGCGGCCGACTGACTCGGGCAGGACTCGATCGCTGGGCCAATGATCCTCAGGCTCTCCTCATTACCATCCTTGTCGGCAACAACCTGGTCAACGTTTTGGGCTCAGCGCTCGCAACCCGACTCGCCTACAGCATCACCGAGAGCGCAGGTCTGGCTTGGGTGGTTGGACTCATGACCCTCTTCATCCTGATCTTCGGTGAGATCACTCCCAAGACCCTCGCCCAAGCTCATGCTCAATGGATCGCGGAGAAGGTTGCTCCGATTCTCTACACTCTTGACGTCGCGTTGCGACCCATCACGGTAGTCCTGGGCATCATTACCCGACGCTTGGCGAGATCACCTAGCGTTCAGATCCCGGTAACTGAAGAAGATCTCATGTTCATGCTGCGACTGGCCCACAGGCACGCGCAGCTTCCTCACGAAGCACGTACACAGATCGAGTCGATCCTCAGACTTCAGCAAACGGTTGCTCGCGAGGTCATGGTTCCTCGACCCATGGTGTCCACGGTCGACGCAAGCTGGAACCTATGCGAAATTCAGAAAGCTGCCGCAGCGTCGCCGCACAGCAGATTCCCAGTGATAGACGGATCCCCCGACCAAATTGTCGGTGTATTGCACGCAAAACGCCTCCTCAGCCTAGAACAACCGAATGAGTGGAAGTCCCAGATCATTCCTCCTGTATTCATTCCCGAGAGCAAGCCACTGACAGACCTGCTTCGAGAGTTCCGTGAGACCGGTCGACACATGGCAATCGTCCTTGACGAATTCGGAGGTGTCTCGGGGGTGGTTACTCTGGAGGACGCGATTGAACTTGTGGTCGGAGAAATTCGGGATGAGTTCGACCGTGAGCACTCTCTCGATATCACCCAGATCGACGGCGGATGGTCGGTATCAGGGCACCTCTCATTGAGGCGCCTTGAGCGCATCGTGGGACGTAACTTGGAACAGCCCGAAGGCGTCGATTCAGTCGGCGGACTTGTCATGTGGCTGATGGGTGAGCAGATCGCGGCCGGAGATCGAACCCACTGGCACGAACTGGCTCTTGAGGTTGTGGACACCGACTCAGGTCGACCGACACAGATCATGATTCGGCCAGCAGACTCTTCCGGCCATGACTGAGACAGGCCTCGAACTCCGAGAAGTCATCGTGCGATACGGCGACACCGTGGCCCTCGACAAGGCAAGCCTCGTCGCAGAACCTGGAGCCGTTACTGGCCTCGTAGGGCCGAACGGCGCTGGCAAGACGACGACCCTGAAGCTAGCTGCCGGCCTCGTCCGCCCGCAGTCAGGCCAGGTTCGGGTGGCAGGTTTGGACCCTTGTCAGCGTCCCACGGCAGCACGACGACAACTCACCTTCCTCCCTGACAGACCCGTCCTCCCTACCCATCTCAGTGCCCGTGAGTTGCTTCTTCTTCGTGGCGGCCTCTATGGCCTGAGCAAGCGTTCCTTGGATGGGCGTATCGAGTCGATCTCAGCGGAGCTTCACTTGGCCGAACTGCTCGGGCGGTGGTGCGGCGCACTTTCCCACGGTCAGGCACAACGTCTCGCTCTCGCAGCGGTACTCCTTCCGTCGTCGAGTATCCTGCTGGTTGACGAACCGATGACCGCGCTGGACCTCGAATCACAAATCCGTGTACGTGAAGCCCTACGCCGTCGGGCGAACGACGGCGTGGCGGTGATGCTGACAACCCACACAATCTCACACGTCTCCGCTCTTGCTGACGAGATTATCCACCTTGGCAACGGTCGCGTCATCGCCCAGAGACGCGGAACGAGAGACGCCGAGGAACTTGAGAATTGGCTGCTCGAGTCCTCTACCTGATCGCTCGCGCTGACCTCATTCAAGCGTTTCGCGGTGTCGTGGCATCGGGTCGCTTTCGAATTCTCTCTGCCGTGGTGGGAGGGATAGCACTGGTCGCCGCCGAACTCTGGATCGCCGACAATATCGCAGACCATGTCCTGAGTCTTCCTGAACCGTTCTCTGCCACCGCCCAATTTGGGCTGACTCACCTCATCGTTCTGATCCTCGAGCTTGCAACGGTCATCGCTGCGGCATCAGCTCTAACAGTTGCTCTGTCGATTATCGAACGGAGCGAAACCGACCCGTGGTGGGCAGCCTGCCCAATACCCCCGGCCTATCGGGCTCTTCAGTGCTGGTGGCGTGTCGTAGCGAGTCTCACCTGGGTCATGGCTTTGGCTCTGCCCCCTGCATGCGCCCTTTCTCCTCAGTGCAGGGACAATATCGTTGCTGTGCTCCGTTTCGGGCTCGGAGGAGTCCTTCTGCTCTTCTTTGCGGCAGCACTCGGCTGTACTCTGGCCATCGGCCTGGCAGCTCTGGTACCGAGGCGTGTCCTCACGCCTCTATCGTGGACTGCGACCACTGCCGCGATCGTGAGCGCCGTCGTATGGCTGCGCCGCCTCCACCCAGAGGAACTGGCGACCATCGAGGACCCTGCCCATCTGGCCAGGTGGCTCACTGAAACGGGTGCGTTGATGGAGCACACCGGCCCGCTTGCTCGCATCGTCGTTTCGGCCGGAGGAGGGGAATCGCTCCATACCGTGATCGCAGCAGCAGGCGGTAGCCTCGTAGCCCTGCTCCTGGTATTCCAAGTGTGCGCGCCAAGAGCGAGGCGAAACCTCTCCACAGAAGCACACCAGACGCCGCGATTGGCATCGCTTTGGAGAGTCGTGGATATTCTGTTGACTCGCGGCAGCCTCGGAACACTGATCGCATCGAGGCTCCGCCTCGTCGTCCGTGATGCATCTCAGGGGGCTCAGGTTCTCTATATTCTCGGACTTGGTGCGGTGTATGTAGAGAACCTTCGCGCCCTTCCTCTCTCTGAACCGCTTGCTGTGGAGTTGGCCGGCCTTATCAACCTTGCAATGTCGTCGCTTCTTGTCGTCGCTCTCGGCCTGCGATTTGCCTACCCAGCCCGCCTGCTTGAAGGTGTGTCGCACTGGTGGTGGTCCACGGCACCGGTTTCTCGGCTTGGTGCTGACGCGGCAATGGCGGCCGTCGCCGCCCTTCCCTCGTTAGTCCTTTCCTGCGCCCTGTTCGGGGCATCGATACTCGTCACAGGTCCCTCTCACGCAACTCAGTACGGTTGGTGGATCATCCCCTGGCTCTCTGTGTGGATAAGTGCTTTGGGTCTCGCAATCGGCCCGTCTCTTGCGAGTCCACACCACACCTCGTGGCTTGACGCCGCCCTTGGTGGCGGCGGGCTCTCTTATCTGGCGTTCGGGCTCGGTGGCGCGGGCCTCTGTGTCGTTGCCGCGGGCCGTCAGGTGATCGCCACTCTCGCGCACGAGCTTGGACATGAATGGGACCCCGGATTCCTGTTCGGTCAACCCACCCTCATCGCCGCTTTACTGAGCCTAGTTGTCGCTGGCGCCTACATCTATCGAACTAGTCAGCCCGACGAGTGAAGACGTCCTTGGGCTGGAGAAGATTGCGACAGCGCAACACCCGGATAGTACGGATGACGCGATCCCCGCGAACGATCTCGATCGGTGCTTCCTCGTCAACGCGTTCGAAAATCGCTTCCAGCTTCTCGCTAAATCCAGATCGTTCACTCACGAATACCACATCGGCTCCGACCAATTCGGCAGGCTTGTACCAATACAGCGAAGCCAGACCATGGTCGCCGCCTCTGACCCGTGCGAGACGGGTCGTGAGTTCTCCGTTCGAGAGAAATGCCAACAGATGGACTAGTGTGTAGCTCTCGGAAGCGACGATCTCATGTTCAGCAGTTCGCTCCTGGACGGCACGCGTCATCTCATCATTGCCGATGACAGCTTTGAGCGCCCCGGTGGAAATCCGCCCCGGCCGTCCCGCGTAGCTCCACTCCACCTCTGAGAGTGGTTCTGCTGCCCACACCGCCGTAAGCGTCGCAAGCGAGATCAAGACACCAATTGAGGCGCCTATCACGATCAACACTTTCCGCTTGATAAGGTTCGAGAACACTAATATGACCATCCCGACCAATACCGCCGGACCGCCCCAATGCGGCCCGACTCTCGACCACAATGAGAAGAATCCAAACACTAACAGCGGACCTGCTACTGCCACGACAATCACTTGCCAGGCGGGATCGCTGCACCGTAGCCGTTTGAACCAGGCGATAGCTATCGTCACACCGAGAACAGGTCCGGCGAGCAACAGGAGAGCGCCGATGAACTCCAGCGTGTATTTCAATCCGATCTGACTGTAGGCGTGCCGCCCTTGGAGTTGAAATGCAATATTGCTCCACTGGTGGAGCCATGCCCAAATCCAGACCGGCAACGTCAACACCAGCGACATGACGGCAGCAAGATACGGTGTCGGAGTCGTGAGGTGCTGCCTCCCTTCACGTCGAGCCAAAACCGGGAGAAGCAACAGTACGGCAACAACAATCGGGAACTTTGCTAAGAATCCGAGTCCCATGGCGAGACCAAATCCCCACCAGGCACGACGACTTCCCTGAGCTATCGCCACAGCTGCCCAGACAGCTCCAAGATACGCCGTCACTAGGCCAGCGTCGGTTGACGCATAGAACGAGCCAACGAAGTAAATTGGCGTCGCGTGAAGGAGGGCATATGTGATCCCTGCTTCTTTCCAACCTCCACCCAACCGACGGATCAGCGGCACCAGCATGAAAGCCGACAACAGGCTAACAAGGACTGCCGGCATTCTGACTGCCACTGCACTTTCTCCCAGAATCATCCGAAAGGGAATCATGGTCCAGATCATCAGCCCAGGCTGATCGAAATACGCCCAGTCGACATGACGAGAGCAGTCCCAGTAGTACACTTCGTCTCCCGACAAAGGAACCGCCGCGGCTACGACAAGGTGCAACACAGTGAGTCCCGCGATCAGGGTCAAGTAGGCATTCTTGCTCGTCATCTCGGTTTCGCCGTCTCCCTCTCCATCGAATGAGGCGCACAACACCAGGGTCAGCGTAAGGTCGGCCTCACAACCGGTGTCGGCGGATCATGACCTTCGAGAACTGCGACGACGTTGTCGACAGCTAATTTGGCCATCGCTGTTCTCGTCTCCTCGGTAGCCGATCCAATGTGCGGCAGCAGAACGACGTCCTCTCGATCCAAAAGCTCGGCCTCCACCGATGGCTCGGACTCATAGACATCAAGTCCAGCTCCACCCAGGATTCCCTCTTTGAGCAACCTCACCAAAGCCTGCTCGTCCACCAAAGGGCCCCGAGCGGTGTTGATCACGAATGCGCCGCTTGGGAGTTTTCGCATTCGTTCCTCGTCAAGCAGATGTCGGTTCGAGTCAGTCAGTGGGCAGTGCAACGAAACGACGTCAGAACACCTCAGCAATTGATCGAGGTCAAGGCGCTCGGCCGGAAGGTCGTACTCGACTACTGACGACGTATCTGTCCACACCACGCGCATGCCAAAACTCAAGGCCCGCTGAGCGACCGCTCTGCCGATTCGACCAAAACCCACAATTCCCAGCGTCTTGCTTTGAAGGCCCCGACCCAACATCATGTCAAGCTTCCACCCATCGAAACGTCCGGCACGGAGGAAGCGGTCGGCTTCAACTATTCGCCGCGTTGTGGCGAGAATCAGCGCGAGAGTGAGGTCAGCCGTCGCATCAGTCAAAACATCGGGGGTGTTGGTGACCCAGAGCTGTCTGCTGCGCGCTGAATCGAGGTCGATGTTGTCGAAACCGACAGCGCAGTTAGCGACGACTCTCAGCGCTGGGCACGATCGCAGCACTGTCTCTCCAACCGGATTGAAGAGCAGTGTGATCGCAGCGTCTGCATCACCAATGAAATCAGAGACTGCGCGTTCGTCACCTAATACTTCACCTCGGTGAACTCTGAGTTCATAACGATCAGAGATGACCGATTCAACGCCCCCTACGAGCGGTGCACAAATCGCAACAGAAGGCGGCATTGCTCTACGCTCCGTGGAGAAGCCGATCACCTAGAATCGGAGGGAGACCAGCCTGAATGATCCGTTTGCGTGCCTCTGATGCGCTGTAGGTCACTCGATAGACATACAATCGTGCCAATTCGTCGTCGTAGATAGCGTAGGAAGCTCTCGGATCCCGATCGCGCGGTTGTCCAACCGACCCAGGATTGATCAGGTAACGGCTTGACTCGTCGAGGTCTATGACTTGACGACGTCCGGAAATAAGGCGCGCTTTCAGCGTCTGGTTGCCATTGACCTTTCGCAACGTAAACATCGATGGAATATGAGTATGCCCGAAGAAAACCACGCGCTGGGGAACTGCCTCAAACGCAAGCTGCGCATCGTATCCGGAGAAGATATAGGCGTCCTCGTCAACGGTCGAACCGTGGCAGACAGACAAGTCAGGTGTCACCTCTATCGGACCCAACGGCATCGTTCGAACATATTCCAGATTCCGTTCTGAAAGCCTGTCATGGGTCCATGTCGCTGCCTCAAGGGCGTAACGGTTGAAGTACTCACCCCCCTCGAAGCCTGCACTGACTCTGTCATGATTGCCCCGCACAACGACCATAGACGGCCCACGTGCACGAAGCCAATCTACAACTCGATTGGGAGAGGCACCGTAACCCACAGCATCTCCGAGAAAAATGACGCGATCGAAACGTTTCCTACGTACGTGTCTTTCGACCGCTTTCAACGCCTCGGAGTTGGCATGAACGTCGCTCAGAATCAGGTAGCGCACGCCCGCCCCTGGAGCGCCGCAACAACCTTTAGTACCACATCACTTGGTGATGAAGAAGCCTTGACCTCGATCCTGATCATTGCTTGACGATACCACCTCTGGCGCTCGAAAAACAGCGCTCGCGCATGCTCTCTTTCCTGCCACTTAGGACGATCTTTGTTTGACCCGGCCAACCGGCCCTCTATGATCTGCCACCCAGCGTCAACGAATACCGAAATACCGCCACTTCCGTGGATGATCTGCTGATTCTCTGGGGAGCAAAACGTCCCACCGCCTGTGGCAACGACGAGCTTAGCTTTCTGAGTCGATTCTTCGAGTGCTTTCCTCTCGTGTTGTCGAAACGCGACCTCGCCATGATTCGAGAAATATGCCGCTATCGTCGTTCCGATCATCCGCTCGATACTGCCATCCAGATCCAGAAACTCGTAGCCTATCTGCCGTGCGAGGAGTTGCCCCACAGAACTCTTACCACAACCCATGAAACCCACAAGATAGACGTTCATACAACTGATTGTACTGATTCGGAGAGTTCCGGAGTCGTTTCCGAGGAGGCTGACTCAAGCACTCCTGCGCTCGATGAAGCGCTCCATGAAGTGCGTGTCGATCGCACCACTGCGATACTCCTCATCCTGAAGGATCTCATGGTGGAGAGCTGCCGAAGTCTTGATTCCTTCGATCTGTAGCATCTCCAGCGCTCTCCGACCCCGAGTCATGGCTTCCTCTCGGTCCTTGCCGTGAACCACAAGTTTGGCGACCAGACTGTCGTAGTACGGCGGAATGCTGTAGCCACCGTAGAGATGGCTATCCACCCGCACTCCTGGGCCACCAGGGAACGCCAGCATCTGTATCTTGCCAGGCGAGGGAGCGAAGGTTACTGGATCCTCCGCGTTAATGCGAAATTCAATGGCGTGGCCTATCGGGCTGATCTGCTTTCGCCGAGGAACCGACATCTTCTCCCCACTCGCGATCAGCAGCTGCTCTCGCAGAAGGTCAACACCTGTAACAAGTTCGGTGACTGGATGCTCGACTTGAATGCGAGTGTTCATTTCCATGAAATAGAAGGAACCGTCAGAGTCAAGCAGGAACTCGACTGTACCGGCGTTGACGTAGCGAGCCTTACGAGCAGTCTCCACCGCCGCCTGGCCCATCTCCGTCCGCATCTCTCGAGTCAAGGCAATCGATGGCGCCTCTTCGATCAACTTTTGATGGCGCCGCTGAATCGAGCACTCACGCTCACCCAAATGGATGACTCGCCCATGCTGATCTGCAAGAATCTGAAACTCAATATGGCGGGGCGCCTGGAGATATTTCTCCAAGTACACCGTTGGATCACCAAAGGCCTTCTCGGCCTCGTTGCGGGCTGTATCGAAGGCAGCCCTGAGTTCACGTGCGTTCCACGCCAAACGCATGCCACGCCCGCCGCCGCCGAACGATGCCTTCAAAATGACCGGGTAACCGATCTCTTTTGCGAGATCCACGGCATCCTGTCTGCTTGAAATCGGTCCATCAGAACCTGGAAGGATCGGCACACCTGCCTCTGAGACGACCCTACGAGCCTGTGCCTTGTTTCCCATCAACCGAATCGCAGCTGGCGAGGGTCCGATGAAGGTCAGGCCACAGTCCTCGACAATCTCAGCGAAATGGGCGTTCTCTGCCAGGAAACCATAGCCGGGATGAATCGCCTCAGCTCCGGTAATCTCAGCCGCCGATATCACCGCGGTGACGTTGAGGTAACTCGTGTTGGCGTACGGTCCCCCAATGCACACCGACTCGTCTGCCAAACGAACATGGAGACAGTCTGTGTCGGCATCGGAGTGCACCGCAACGGTAGCAATGCCAAGCTCCCGGCAAGCCGCTATGATCCGTACCGCGATTTCGCCCCTGTTGGCGATGAGCACTTTTGAGAACATGGCTTACGCCGGCTTGACAGCAAAGAGTCGACTGCCGAACTCGATCGGCTCGGCGTTCTGAGGGAAGATCTTCACAATCGTCCCGTCAACGTCCGACTCGATTTCATTCAGGAGCTTCATCGCCTCGACTATACACAAGACCTGCCCTTTGCTGATGGAGTCTCCGTTTTTTGCGTAAGGATCAGCATCAGGGTTTGGTGCACTGTAGAAGGTGCCAACGATCGGAGAAGTCACATAGTGCAACCCGGCGTCTTCGCCATCATCGTCCGATCCAGCTGGCTGCTTCACCTCGATCGGTGCAGCTGCTCTGTCATCCGGCAGCGAGACGACTGGTACTGAGACCGGGTGTGTTGACAACGAAGGATCGCTCATAACAGTAGTGACTGCGCGGCTCACGCCTTCGATTTTGAGCCTGCTTCCCGCGTGTTCCAGCTCGACGGACCCAATCTCTTTGGCGCCGACCAGACGGATAAGTTCACAAATCTCCTCAAACTTGAACATCAATTGATTCCACCTCAGATAAACTCGGAGTACAAGCGCTGCCCAGCCAGTCGTGAAAGATATCTCGCCTTCCCTGCTAAGCCCTCAGGACTGAGCATGAGGACCAGAAAGTAGCCGGCTGCCAGAGTTGTCAGGATAATCATCGCACGTTCAGCCTGAACGGAGAACTGACGAAGCTTTCCATGCTCCAGCTCACGTCCTGCTTGCTCAACCTCTCGGACAACCGTAGCCAGCTCAGCTCCCAACGCGTCAAGCGAGTTCGCAGAAGGCACGACGGCAACTTCAATCCCGTCGGCATCAACAATGGCTACCCCGGTCGCACCAGGACACCTTTCGAGAAGACTGTTCAGGGCTTCTTCAAAGCTCACAGCACTCTTTGCTCCGCGGCAAGTCTAATGCCCCCGAGCCAGCTGTGCAATCTATCGATCTTGCGACTCACAAGGTCCTGTCCACTTTCAGCGGGAGCCTGATGGACCTCACCCGAGACAGCACGTGCAACTTCGGTGAGCAGATCACGCGCCTGAGCTGATTCAGGATCGCGCTGAAGGACCTCCAGCAAGGTCTTCTCTGCCAACGCATGATCGCCCTGTTCGAAAGCGAGTTGAGCCAGAGTCACCGTCGGGAAGGGCAGACCTCCAGGAGGTGCGGATGTCGCCTCCGGCTCGGCAGGCACGTCGTTGACTGGTGGCTGCTCGGCTTGTGTCTCAGGTTCCTCGGGTTGCGGTTCTGCTCTAACCTCGAAGTCTTCCGTCGGCTCGTGTGAACTCTCCGAAACGGCTTCTGCGGCGAATACATCCTCTGATTCAGGCGCCACTTCCGGTTGGACGGAGTCTTCCACTGCGGC
>JAAESQ010000869.1 GCA_024229275.1 bacterium
GACCCATCGACAGACGGTCGAAGGGATGCACTCGCGCAAAAATCCTTTGTACCGCGCGGTTGAGTGTTACTCGATGTAAAGGATTCGAACCGCGGTGAGGTGGCCTCAAAGTTCGACCTCAGATCGTGGGCAGGACCATAGGTCGCCGGATAACATTCGGCGCGCGACACAAGAGATCTTCTCTCTCGCGTATCAGTGACGACAAACGCCGAGTCCTCGCAATTGCTCTTTGGCAGAGCCGGCCCTCTTCGCGTCTCTGCGTCTCTGCGTTTTCTTCTTCTTTCGCATGACGCTGGCTGAGGAGGCAGTGAATTCCTGCGTGATCAGAGTTGCGTGCGGGACTATCGAGGCAGTCCTTTGAGCGTGAGGAAACACAGCCTGATTTGTCAATCAATCATTGACTCCGTGGGCATGGCTTCTCCGCAACGGACCTGCCGTCGGAGGGCTTGCCTTCAACGATACCTTGCGACTCGACCTTCTCATCACTCCTCATCACTTCTTAGAATCTTGGGATCTTGGGCCTGGCACCGATGAAAATCGCCTTTATCGTCGGCTCTGGCTCCGCTACAAATTACTCGCTGCTACGATGGTCTAGTCTTGACGAGCTTCCGAAGAAGGTATGTTCCCAGGATAAGAAATCCCGCGGCCGGCACCACTGCCCCTAGTGCTACGAAAACGTCAGAGGACGACAGCCAACCAGATGATCCTCTCTCCCCAGAGAAGAAAGTCATAATCGCGGAAAAGATGCGCACAAACTCCCATAGGAGCGCAACTGCTATTAGTACGATCCAAGTCGAATGAGCCCATTTTTGTTTTCTTGTCATCCCGTACGACGCAGCCAAGGCGACAACATTGAAGCTCAAACACATGGTGGCGAAAACCCTTGTGTGCGCGACGATCCAACCAGGAAGCAGCGGCGTTGTGGCATAGGACCCTGAAGGAATATCAACCTGAAAAACAACCACAGCAGCACCAAGCAGTATCGGCAGCATTGAGCCGAAGACCACAAGTGTCACTATCGGAAACGTCGTTAAGAAACGGTTCAAGATCATGGCCTCGCAGCACGCCAACTAGGTGCCCCGCAGCATCTCTTCATGCTATAGACCAACTTCGATGCGCCAGTCAAATGGTAGTAGTTAAATGACAGGTGACAACACATCGTTGACCGTTTGTGTGCCAGGACATCGTGTACTAGGTGAGTAGAGGTCTCCACGTGGAGCATTCTTCCTAGGTGGAGGAGTGCATGAGAAGGGACAGGGAACAAGACCGTCGGATAGCGATAGATCGGCACCTTGGTGGGGAAAGTCCGATAGCGATTTGGACATCACTTGTCTATTCGAAACAGTGGTTCTACAAGTGGCTTCGACGATACCGAGAGGGAAGAGCAGACTGGTTTCAGAACCGATCTTGTCGCCCTCAAAGACAGCCGCGAAGGACTGATAACCAGGTAGAGCAGACCGTGCTTGCAGTCAGAGAACGTCTTCTGGTCGAAGGAGCGTTCTTTGGAGCGCAGGCGATTCGCTGGGAGTTGGAGGATCTTGGGGTGGCTGTGCCACCCTCGATTCGTACGATCGGTCGCATCTTGGCGCGAAACGACCAGGTTGTTCGTCGTCAGAGACGCTACGAGCCGAAGGGTAAGAAGTACCCAGCGTTGACAGCCGGGTTTGCGGGTGACGTACATCAGAGTGACTTTGTTGGCCCATGCTACCTGCAAGGCTCTGTGCGCTTCTACAGTTTGAATAGCGTGGATCTGGCCACACGCCGGTGTGCTGTGGAGCCAATGACTGGGAAAGGTGCACAGGCCTCGATCAATGGTTTCTGGGCATCATGGAAGCGTTTGGGAATCCCCAGACACCAACAGGTTGATAATGAAAGCGTTTTCCTGGGCAGTCCACGTCATCCACGAGGTATGGGCAGCCTGATTCGACTGTGTCTGCTGCATGGGATTGAGGTGTGGTTCATTCCTCCTGCAGAGCCGTGGCGTAATTCCGTGGTCGAGAAATTCAATGATCACTGGCGCTACAAATTCCTGCGGCGTGTGCTGATGGACTCTGTTTCACGCCTTCACAAGGAGAGTCTCCACTTTGAAGATAGACACAATCGGACCTATCGCTATAGCGCTCTTGGGGGCAAAACACCGTTGGCTACTCTGGGGCGCCATAGGAGGTTGCGATTCCCATCTCGAGAGGAACCTCCTGTTCATCCACTGCCAAAGCCAGAGAAGGGACGGTATCACCTGATCCGCTTCGTTCGCAGCGACGGGTTTCTCGATCTCTTCGGAGAGAAGTTCCTTGTGCCGCCTACAGCCATCTACGAGTACCTTCGCGCGACCATCGATGTAGGCTCGCAACGACTGAATTTGTTTCTTGGTAGCACGAAGATAGAGGAGCGTCCCTACCGGTTGCGATGAGTTCGGGCAAGGTGTGGAATCTGACGGAGCTGTGGAAAACGCTTCGCGTTTCCAACAGCTCCTTGGAAAACCCTACGGGTTTCCCACAGCTCCCACACCTGCTACGACGAGATTCCTTGTCCTCGACGTCTTGGCACACGAACAGTCAACGAGGTGTTGGCACTTGTGAAATAGTGATTAGTAAAGAGTGATGGAGATAGGGCGGACTGATGCGCGGTCGAGACGACCGCGCCACAATGGGATTTAGTGTCCGAGCGGGTGTGATGCCTGCATCTCAATGATGAGGCTTTCTTTTGTGGCGTGGGCGTCCCGCCCGCGCATCAGTCCGCAACGTTGGCTACCTGTTTTGTCGCTGGTCGCACCAGCTGAAGCCGGTGCCTACATTGCGAAGACACCCAGTTTCGACTTTCATCCTCTTTGTGCTGTCTTCGTGTGCTTCGTGATCTTTGTGGTTCCAGTCTCACGGGAGTATCGCATCTGAGGCGCGATACTTTGCCCGCTGGCGCCAAATTCGACCTGTTGCGATGTACTCAAAGACGAAACCGGATGGCGATGGCAACTTGTCACGGCACCCCCTGCTAGGCTTGTATCCAACTCGGAGGACAATCGTCATGAGACTACTGAAGCGAGGTATAACCAGGCTCGAGGCGTTTAGTGATGCCGTCTTTGCCTTTGCCGCAACGCTCCTCGTCGTTTCCCTGGAAGTTCCCAAAACCTTTCCACAGTTAGTTTCAGACCTCAAGGGTTTCATAGCCTTCGGACTTGCGTTCAGCGCCCTGGTGCTGATTTGGTCTGTTCACAACGGCTTTTTCAAACGGTACAGCTTAGAGGACACCTACACGGTCGTGCTCAACTCCTGTCTTTTATTTGTGGTTCTGTTCTACGTCTACCCCCTGAAGTTCGTGAGTAAAGGCATCGCGCTTTATGTTCTGGGAGTTGGTGAGAACCGAACCGAGTACGGGATTACAGGACCCGAGGACCTGGCTACGCTGTTCGCCATCTACGGCGCAGCTTTCGCCGCCGTGTTCCTGTGTGTCGCCCTGATGTACCTGCATGCCTACCGGCTCAGGCACAAGCTCGAACTCACGAAAGATCAGCGCGACGAAGCCATTCTCCTTTTTCGGCATTACCTCATATTCTGCGTCGTTGGCTTGCTTTCAGTCGCTACCGCCTTTTCCGGATTCGGACTCCGCTACGCGCTCCCCGGATGGATCTACTTCTTGCTCGGCCCTGGCTGCTATTTCCACGATGTCATCACCACGAAGCTGCGGAAGAAGGAGCTTTCGGAGGATAGAAGTTAGAGGCGCTAGATGTCAGAAGCAGTTGAGCTGGCAGCTGTGAATCTTGATATCGAGGCGATTGCAGAGATCCCCGATCCTCGCCGGTGGGACGTCGAGTTCGTCCGCCAGGGCCAGAGCTTCTTCGCAGCTGATTCGCAGTTTTCCGTCTACCTTCTGCGCGTGTTCATGTAGAACGCTTTCGATCTTGTCGGTGCTGGATTCGCCCATGTTTCCTCCCGTAGGGTTGCCTCGTATCAAGGGTACACGGTTGGGAAAGATGAAAGTGGACAGGGGTCAACGTTAATACGGCAGGTTCGATGAATAGTCGGCGACATTGGCTTCGGTGGGATGACTTACTGAGTCGAACCGCACGAGTTTTTGAACCACCAAGGACACGAAGCACACGAAGAGAACGCAAAGTAAGAAAAATGACGGATCTTCGATCCGCAAATCGCTCACCCTTAGAGATCTTCGTGAACCTACGCGCGACCGTTGGTGGTTCAGATCTCACGGGCGTTTCGGTGATGAAGCTATACGGGGCGAACGGGACTAACGGCTCGACGGGTCAATGCAGGGGCACACTTCATTGAGGTTGCCTTCCACGACCTTAGGCTTTCTCCCCTGTTGAAGAATCTGTGTTCGAATCTGCTCTCCTCCGTTTCCTCTGTTACCTCCTGTTCAAACCTCACGGGCGTTTCGCTCCTGAGGCGCGATATTCGAAGGCAACAACGATTGGATTTGTTACAGCCGTTCGTCCCGTTCGTCCCGCATAGCCGTCCTGCCTTCCTCAGCGCAATATTCGATGGCGATGGCGATGGCGATGGCGATTGTAGGCAACGGGGCAGCAGCGATGGTGCACAATGGATCATGGCTCAGACAGAGAATCAACGCACGGGGGCGAGTATGCCTACGACGATGGTATCCACGCGATTTCCGCTCCATGCCACCCTGACAGCAGCATTTGCGACGATGTTCTTGCTGCTGGGCGCTTCGATCATCGGCTTCAGCGATTGGCAGAACCGAAAGGCGACGCTTGTCGAAACCGACGAACTCGTCGACCGAATGAGTTCGCACATGCGCGACCGAATCGCCGGACTCTACCAACCGACACAGGCGCTCGTGGACGTGCTGGCCATGCTGGGTCCGGACGACATCCGAAGGGTGAGAGAACGACCTCGTTCTCTCGAGGCCCTGACCGAATCGCTCGAGGGCAATCCGGCGATTCCTGCCATCTTCTTCGGCTACTCAAACGGCGACTTTCTGCTCGTGCGTTCGCTCATCGAGCGTGCATCCGTAGTCGAAAAGCTCGACGCTCCTGACGGCGCAGCGTTTGTTGTGCAGGCCATCGACCACGCGCAATCCCCAGAAGGTGTTGAGAACCTCTACTTCCTGTCGAGATCTCTCGATGTCATCGAGGACAGACCTGTGGCAGGACCGAGCCTCGACCCTCGACAGCGGGACTGGTACGTCAGTGCGCACGAAGCAACTGAACAGATCACGACTCCGTTCTACCACTTTTTCACGACCGGAGAGGTGGGCGTCACGTTCGCCCGCCGCCTGACCTACGCGAACGGTGTCGTCGGCGCCGACCTCGCACTCGGCGACCTTTCCAATGCACTTGAGAACTTCAAGATAACCCCCTCCACCCGGGTCGCGATTGTCGAGGCGGATCTGAGTGTCATCGCCGCTTCGACCGCGTTCCGGCCGTCGGCGATGAGCCCGGGGCAATCAGACGTGGCAGTCGTGAAGATGCCGCGTCTGGACGAACTTGAGGACCTTGTGTTGCGCCGGCTCGCAAAGGCACTGGCGGCCAGTCAGAGTCGTGGCGGCATCGGTTTCAAAGTCGACGGCGAAAGCTGGATGACCGCTGTGAGCCCGCTACCAACACGCGAGAAAGACATCCTGCTGGCGATGGCGATCCCGCGAGCCGAGCTATTGGCCCAGTCAGATCGCATTCGCAGCCAGAGCGTCGTGATTTCTCTGCTGATGCTTGGACTGTCTGTCGCAGTCATCGTGTGGATCTCCCGCAATGTATCTCGTTCCATCCGCAACTTGGCACAGGAAGCGGAACATATTCGCAGGTTTCGATTTGACAGGCCTTCTCAAACCCGATCCCGCATTACCGAGGTGGACGAACTCGCATCGACCATGGCGATCATGAAGTCTTCGATCACCAAGTTCTTCGAGATTTCGATCGCTTTGTCGGCCGAGAAAAACGCGACCAAGCTAATGGAGATGATTCTGCGCGAAGCATGTACTGTCTCCCACGCTGACGGTGGGGCGGTTCTTCTACGGACGGAAGATGAAGCCGCTCTCGAGCTGGCAGTGTTGGAAAACCATCAGACCGGTGTTCACCTTGGAGGCACAAGCGGGAAGCAACCCGATCTTGATCCGGTTTCGCTAGCCACTCCGAACGATCCAGGCGCAGCCACCTCTGTCGACACCGCAACTGTCGAACTCGGCGAGCCCATCCGCATCGACGATCTGACTCTCGAGGAGCAATTCGACATCACCGAAGTGCGCGACAGGTTCGAGCTTGACGGCTCACCGACACACTCCTTGCTGAGCTTACCTCTGGCCGATCAGCAGGGCCAGGTGATAGGCCTCTTGCAGCTTGTCAACGCACGCGAGCCATCAGGGCAGATCGCCGGATTCGATCCCGAGGTTCTGCCACACCTCGAGGCACTGTGTGCCGATGCGGCAGTGGCGCTTGATCTGCGGCGTCTCCTTCAGGCGCAAAAGGATCTGCTCGAGTCATTCATTCACGTCGTCGCCGGGGCGATTGACGCCAAGTCTCCCTACACACATGGTCACTGCCAACGAGTCCCAATTCTTGCACGGATGCTAGCCGAAGCAGCCCACGAAGTCGGAGAGGGCCCTCTTGCCGAATTCAGTCTAACGGACGACGAATGGTACGAACTCCACATCGCGAGCTGGCTCCACGATTGCGGAAAGGTTACGACTCCTGAGTACGTCGTCGACAAGGCCACCCGACTCGAAACCAACTACAACAGACTGCATGAGATCCGCACCCGATTCGAGGTCCTGTGGAGGGACGCCGAACTCGAATGCTCGAATGCCCTGGTCGACGATCCTTCGACGGCCGAGGCGACGCGCACTCGCCTCCAAGAGCGCCTTCATCAGATCGCCGACGATTGGCAATTCGTCGCCGAGTGCAATCTCGGCGAGACCTTCATGGACGAGGATCGCAGAAGGCGTCTAGAGCAGATTGCTTCCCAGACCTGGGTGCGCCACCTCGACGATCGCGTTGGGTTGTCGCATGAGGAGTTACGCCGCAAGGAGCGTCAGCCGCAGCAGGATCTTCCGGTGACCGAGACGCTACTCGCCGATCGAGCCGAACACATTATCGAGCGACCCGGCAGTCCGTTTGGCGGCACAGATCACGATTTCAGAATGGAAGTTCCCGAGCATCTCTATCATCTTGGCGAACTCTACAACCTCTCGATTCAGCGAGGAACGCTCACCACCGAGGAGCGCTTCAAGATCAACGAGCACATCATTCAAACGATCAACATGCTCGGCAAGCTCCCGTTCCCGAGAGAGCTGCGACGTGTCACCGATTGGGCGGGCAACCACCATGAGAAACTCGACGGCACAGGATACCCTCGTCGTCTCACTTCCGAAGACTTGTCGGTTCCGGAGCGCGTCATGGCAATCGCAGACGTCTTCGAAGCTTTGACGGCGACGGACAGGCCCTACATGCGTCCGAAGGCTCTCGGCCTCGCCCTCAGAATCATGAGATCGATGTGCGATGAAGGACACCTCTGCCCAGAACTTTTCGATCTCTTCCTCAGCTCCGGCGCCTATCGCAAGTACGCAGAGCAATACCTGCAACCGAGTCAACTTGAAGAGGTGGACATCAGCCAGTTTCTGTCAGGCTCGCGATAGCAGTCTCGCCGACGCTGGTCTCAGTCATGTTCCCGCCCTAGGAAATGATGAAAGATGAAAGATGAAAGATGAAAACGGACAGGGATCAACTCACCCGGAGCTGTAGTGGCGGGGAGAGAGAGGAGTGAGGAGTGAGGAGTGAGGAGGGAGGAGTGAGGAGTGAGGAGTGAGGAAACGGTACTCCAAGCTGGGGTGATTATGTTCCTTCCCTATCACTGATTCTCCTCAATTCTCCTCTTTGCGTTCTCTTCGTGTGCTTCGTGAGCTTCGTGGTTCACACCTCACGGGCGTTTCGGCTGGGAAGACTATCCGGTGACTGCCCGCTTGTCGTCGAATTCGCTTATTGAATCGACTCACCGGTGGCAGC
>JAAESQ010000870.1 GCA_024229275.1 bacterium
AACCTAAGGGGTCATCAGGCATTGAATGAATGGGGCTCTTTTTTGAGGGGCTATGCAACATGACTAACAAGTGCTTAACAACCTGTCCCTCTTCATTATTTGTCCGCGAGGTCTTGCGCGGCGAAATAGCGCAGGAACTCCTACGCTTGTAATCACCAAACTGTGACGAGTACCGGCCCGTGTCGCTGCGACCAGGCGGCCTCGCGCCACCCGTAACGATGATGTAGACCACCGACCCGAGGCAAGGCAATGACCTTCGCGTTGCCTGAAGGTCGCGAGGCGATACTCCTGCCACTTGGCGCGTCTTTGGCGAGCCCCAAATGGCAGCGATCTTCGTGATAGTAGTCGAGGTAAGAGCGCATCAGCCGGATAAGATGCTTCCGATCAAAGACGATCACATGATCGAGCAGCTCCCGTCGGCAGCTGCCGATCCATCGCTCCGCGACGCCATTCTGCCAGGGACTGCGGTAAGCGGTGCGGCATGGTTTGATACCCATGGCCTTGATGAATCTGACTACCTCAGTGCTGAAGATCACGTCGCGGTCGAATATGAGGTAGTTCGGCGCCGTGTCAAAGGGAAACGCCTCACGCAGCTGCTGAATCACCCATGCCGCCGTCGGATTAAAGGTCGCGTTGAAATGTAGAATGCACCTTCGGCTGTGATCGATGACGAAAAATCCATAGAGGACCCTGAGCGAAGCCGTGGGAACAGTGAACAAATCCATCGCTGCGATCACATCTTTGTGAGTTCGCAGGAAAACCACCCAGCGTTTGAGCTGGTCAGGATCGGCAGGCAGTCGCGTCGTGTACCCCGACACCGTGGCCTCGGAGACCTTGAATCTGAGTTTCTGCAACTCACCGAGGATGCGTGGCGCACCCCAACCATCGGTGGCCAACTCGCGAATGAGGTCACGAATTGTGGCATTACTTCGAGGG
>JAAESQ010000871.1 GCA_024229275.1 bacterium
ATCAACGCGGTACCACCATTGTCCCGCTGGAGGTCAACGTGCTTGATGAAGGCGAAATCTACATCCGCGCCAAGGATCCGGTCTACGCCAACCCCGGTCCGGATGAAGTCCAGCAATTTGCTAATTCGACTGTTTGATTTCCGTTGACTCGGCGTAAGTGTTTATGTTATAGGGTCTTCCGTGGCGTTTACTGGGACGTGAGTTCACGGAAGGAGTATTCGCATGGATGCGTCAGAATTTGAAGTCCGCAAGGAAGAGTTGTTGAAGGAATGCGAAGTGGCGTCGCAGGTCTTCGACCGCGTCATGCCGCGGCTGGAACGATTTATGAAGCCCTTTGTCGACAGTCTGGTCCGTCGCGAGCAGATCGAGCACGCCAACACGTTCGTGCAAGGCTTGCTCTCCGATTTGGAACACAAGAATGCCGAATCGATCGCCTATCGATTCGGGGAGGAACGCATGCCTTTGCAGTGGTTCCTGGGTACCTCGGGCTGGGGCGACGAGCCGTTGCGTGACGAGTTGGTACACCAAGTGGGCGATCAGCTTGACGAAGAGGACGGCGTGATCGTGTTCGACCCCTCGGCGTTTCCCAAGAAGGGCATCGAATCGGTCGGCGTGGCACGACAATGGTGCGGCCGGCTGGGCAAAGTTGAAAACTGCCAGGTCGGCATCTACATGGGCTACGCCTCCAGTCACGAGCACGCCTTGGTCGACATGCGATTGTACCTTCCCGAGGAATGGACCAAGGATCGGCGACGTTGCAAGAAGGCGGGCATTCCTAAGCACGTCCGTTATCGCACGCGTCATCGACTGTGCTTGGATATGCTGAACAAGCACGGGCAACAACTGCCCCATACGTGGATCTGCGGCGATGACGAAATGGGCCGCCCATACTGGTTTCGCCGACATTTGCACAAGCTTACGGAGCGTTACCTGCTGGCCGTTCCGTCCAATACGCTCATACGCGACCTGGAGGCGGAACCACCCAAATACTCGGGCCGAGGTCGCCACCCGAAACGCCCCTGGACTCGTGTTGACAAATGGGTCGCGTCGCTTGCTGATGATGCCTGGAATACCGTCGACGTTCGCGACGGTGCAAAAGGTCCCCTCACTGTCCAGATCGTCAAGCGGCCCGTTGTGGGACGCACCGATAAACGGCAGGAAGGCCACGAGGAGGTGCTGATCGTGATCCGTTACAAGGACCGCGACGATCAACGTGTGGTCAAGACGGACTACTATCTGTCGAACGCAAGCCTTGAGGTCGAACTGACCGAGTTCGCCCGGGCGGCCAAGGCGGAACACCGGATCGAGGAGTGCATCCAGCGCAGTAAGAGCGAAGCCGGTCTTGCCGACTACGAGGTTCGTACTTGGCGGGGTTGGCATCATCATCAAACCCTATCGCTCATTGCCACCTGGTTTTTGGTGACGGAAGCCCGTCGCGGAAAAAAAATGGACACCGGCGATTACCGTTCCTCAGATCCGCGAAGCGATCTCCCGAGTCCTACGAAAGCACTGCGGATGCGATACTCCCTTACGCCTTCAAAGCGAATGCGAAAAACGCCTTCGACGGAACGAGCTTGCCCGCCTCTATCACTGGAAACGGTGTAAACACTTGCCGCCGTTGAACATAAACCAGAGATCGATTTGAAACAGTCGAAGTAGCCGGGAGTCAAAAAGAAGAATGCAGTTTGGTTATTCTTCCTCCTCGCCATTCTTGCGGGGCAGCTTTGACCGCCATTGCTCGGCTTTCTCTGGCTTTCCCCAGGCCTCGTAGAACTCAACTATTTGTTCCAAGCAGGCGCGTGTCTCCGGATGTTCCTCTCCGACCCAACGGCGGGTGAATCCCAACGACCTGGTGAGATCTCGCACGCA
>JAAESQ010000872.1 GCA_024229275.1 bacterium
CGATCGCCACTAACAACTGCCGGCGTATTGCCGCCTAACGATTGATGAGTCCGGACTCGGTTGTAGTATTGCCTGAAGTTCGCGAGCTTTCTCTCCAGGTCAACTTCATTCCAGAATAGGGTGTCGTCAAGGTGTTCGCGACGAATCGTGCCGATCAGCCGCTCGATGAAGGGATGCGATAGAGGTGTATACGGGATGCTCTTGATCTCCTCGATTCCAAGAACTCGCAGGTTGGCTCGCCAGCGGTGATGCCGGAATAGCGGGTCATTGTCAGAACTGAGGTAGTGTGGAACACCCTCGGTAGAGACAGCCTTGTTGAACATGCGGCACAAGGCGACGCCGTCCACATCACCAACATGCACACCAAAGCCAATGATGCGTCGGGTGAATTGATCCATGACTACGAGTACCCAGTGTGTCTTGAGCAGAATGGACTCGCAACGAAACAGATCGATGCTCCAGAGACTGTCTTTCATATGACCGATGAAGGTCAGCCATGAAGGGCCACCATCTGTATCTGGATTGTAGTGCCTGGCCAATACACGTCGAACAATGTCCTTGTCGATTTCAATACCAAACAATTTTGAGATTTGCTCTGCTATCTTTGGGCAGCCGTACCGTGGGTTGCGTCTTTTCATCTCAACGATGACCAGGATGAGTTCCTTGGATGGGCCTTTGGGCCCCGGCTTACTTCTTGGGCGAGAGGAATAGAGCAACCGGTACTTCCGTTTCTCGAGTGCTTCGCGGAATCTCAGAAGTGTTGATGGCTTGACGATAACTGAAGAGCGCCGGATACGGCGTGGACTGAGGAACAGGGACCA
>JAAESQ010000873.1 GCA_024229275.1 bacterium
ATTCCGCCGTCACCATGGGCGCCATCCTCGCACCGCACCGAGAACGCACCCTGCAACGGATGATGGCACAGCAACGGTCCTGTGTATCCAGGACGGTACCGACCTGAACTACAACAGTTTGGCGCAATGCGAAGGGTTGGGCGTGATCGGTGCCAATCAGACCGGCACACAAAGCCGTGGATTACACCTGCACTCCACCCTGGTGGTCACGACCGATGGGCTTCCATTGGGTCTACTGGGTGCCAAGTGTGAAGCACCGCAGGGTCAGAAAGAAGAGCCTGAAGAAGAAGAGGATGAGAAGGCCTCTTCTCGCAAAAAACCCATCGAAGAAAGGAAGAACTTCTGCTGGATAGAGAGTCTGCGCGACAGCAACGCATTGGCCGCGGAGATGCCGTCGACCCGTCAGGTCCGTGTTATGGATAGAGAGGCAGACTTCTATGAACTATTCTGTGAACCGCGCCATCAACAGGTTGAGCTGTTGGTGCGCGCAAAACATGACCGTCGTACGGATGGCGAGTACAAGCTGTTTGAGACCCTGAGGCGAAGTGAGGTACGCGGCACGCTTATCATCCAGATTCCCCGCCAGAGTGCACGCCCCAAGCTGAACAAACAGAAGGCGCGCCCACACCGCTCGGAACGCACCGCACAAGTTGCCCTGCGATACGAGGAGGTTGAGTTGCCACCTCCGTGCGAGCACAAAGACAAGGCGCCTGTGAAGGTATGGGTGGTCCACCTACGCGAACAGACGCCACCGCCGGGTGAAATACCGCTGGAGTGGTTCCTGTTGACCACCGTGGCGGTTACCAGCAACCAGATTGCCGAAGAGTGTATACGCTGGTATCGGCGGCGTTGGCGTATCGAA
>JAAESQ010000874.1 GCA_024229275.1 bacterium
ATCCCGGATGACAACCGGAGGTCGTCGGCCGAGCGTCAGGAGACGCCCGTCAACACCCGAAAGACCGACGGCACTCACGCCTTCCTTTCGCAAGGCAGCAAGCACATCCATACTGATGCAACCCGCGACTGCCATTTTTGCAACTTCCAGAGCCTTTGGAGACGTCACACGCCGGCCGCCGACAATTTCCGGCTCTATCCCCAGTTTGCGTGAGAGATCGCTCGTCTGGGTTCCCCCACCGTGGACTAGGACAATCCGTATCGACAACGAGTCGAGCAGCGCAACAGCAACGGCCAAATCCGCAAGCGCCCCGGGGCTGGACAACACCTCACCGCCAAGCTTGATGACAAAGGCCTGACCGCGATACATCCGCGTATAGTCGAGTGCTTCCTTGAGACCATGGACAACTTCGAGCATCACTCACCCCCTAGCAGTGACAACAGCAGCGCTCGCTGGGCGTGCAGTCTGTTCTCAGCTTGATCAGTAACGACCGACCACGGCCCTTCAAGCACCCCGTCTGTGACGACTACGTTGCGTCGCACCGGAAGACAGTGCATAAAGATGCCGGCTGCGTCTCGAGTGCTCTCCATCCGAGCTTCATCAATGCGCCAGTTTCTATGTGGGGCACGGCATTCAGCTTCTGCAGGAGCATTGCCGAACAGTTCGAGCGATCCCCAGCTCTTGGCATAGACCACGTCGGCACCCTCGACTGCATCGTCAAGGTCGTGGCTTTCGCTGAAGCTTCCCCCACTTCGATTCAAGCAATCACGGATGGTAGCGGTGTCGTCAGGGTCCAGATCGAATCCTGGAGGATGTGCCACCGTGACTTCCATTCCCAAGCGAGCCGCAGCTATCGCAGCCGAAGCTGGCACTGCTGTTGGCAATGGCCGGGGGTGCCACGCCCAGGACAGCACGAATTTCTTGCCTCTCAGATCCGTCCCAAAACGCTCTCGGATCGTCATGGCATCCGCTAACCCTTGGCAGGGATGGCGTCGCGTCGACTCAAGATTGATCACCGGGACATCTGAGTGACGCGCGAAGCCCTTGATCATTTGATCCTGTCGCGCTTCCTCCCACGTTTCGGCCTTCGGGAAGGCGCGCACTGCGATCGCATCGCCGTAACGCGCGAGGACTCGTGCGGCTTCGACAATATGCTCGGCCGCATCCTCGTCCATGACAACCTTATCCCTCATCTCGATCGGCCATGCGCCCTTGCCTGGTTCGAGGCAGACTGCGTGTCCACCATGCTTCAGCATCGCTACTTCGAAAGAGGTCCGCGTCCTCAAGGATGGGTCAAAGAAGACCATCAATAGGACTTTGCCCGCCAACGCGCGCTCGGCGTTCTCAGCACAGCTTTTCAACTTGGCCGCTCGATCGAGGAGGGCCAGAATCTCTTTGTCAGACCAATCGTCGGTCGCGAGGAGGTTCATTTCTTTCATTGCAGCACCTCGTACAAAGTAGCGGCAAAGGTATCTATCTCCTGCTCACTGACGATGAGAGGAGGAAGTAACCGGAGAACCGAGGGATCAACCGAGGTCCCGACAAGGATTCCCCGATCGAAGAGTGAGAGGTAGACGGGTTTCGCCGGTCGGTCGAGCACCAGGCCCAGCATCAGTCCCATGCCGGTCACTTGCACGACGTCGGTAATCTGAGCGAGCAACTGGCGCACCTGACGCTCTCGCTTCAACGCGTTCTCCGCCAGATCCTCGTCGTCAATGAGCTGAATGTTGGCAGCAGCCGCTGCACAAGCGATCGGACCACCGCCGAATGTCGTCCCAAAATCACCAGAGGTAAAGCGGCGTGCGAGTCTCTCTTGAATCAGTACGGCGCCGATCGGCACACCAGCGCCGAGACCCTTCGCCAGGGTCAGCAGATCCGGCGTCACACCATAGCGCTCGGCCGCTGTGAACGCGCCAACTCGAGCACATCCACACTGCACCTCGTCGAAAATCAACTTTGCTCCAGTGAGGTCGCAGACCTTCCTTGCTATCCTCAGAAACTCCGGAGAGGCAGCTCTCGCACCGGCGAGTCCTTGCACTGGTTCGATGATCACAGCCGCCACTGACTCATCGACATGGGCTTCAATAGCTTGAGGATCATCCCAAGGCGACACCAGGGTGAGATCGACGAGCGCTTGACCACCGCTGATGGAGGCGAGCTCCCGGAATCGAGGAATGCCGGAAATCGACAGAGTTGCGAGGCTGCGTCCGTGGAATCCACCGTCGCAGGACACAACGCGACGCCTTCCTGTCGCCCGCCGTGCCATCTGCAATGCCGCCTCGTTGGCTTCGGCTCCCGAATTAGCAAGGAAAGCCTGTTCAAGCCCGCCCGGCACGTGCTGCACCAGTTTTTCAATCATTGAGCGACGCACATCGAGGGGCAGTAGATTGGACATGAAGATCAGCTGATCTGCCTGGTCCTTGATAGCCTCGACGACACGCGGGTGACAATGGCCGGTGACCGCCACGGCGTGGCCCGCGTACAGATCCAGCATCTGTTTACCGTTGTTGTTTGACAACAGACAGCCTGCCCCATTCGTCGGTTCGAAGGGCAACCTCGTGTAGATCGACAACTCTGCATCGTGACTGGTTCCTACTTCTAGCACGGTGATACTCCTGAAAACTCGAGGCCTGAGGTTTCTTCCAATCCGAGGGCGAGATTCATGGCCTGCACTGCTTGCCCGGCTGCGCCTTTGACCAAATTATCGATGACCACGTAGATCACAAGTTCGCGGCCGCCACGACGCACAACCGCGTGGATGTGGGCGAAATTGGTCGCTACGACCGCCGACAGCTGCGGCGGTTGGGCGAGGATCTTCACAAACGGCCGACCTGCATAGGCGTCGCGAAACAACGCCAGAGGGTCCAGGCACGGCTCGACCATTTCAGCCGACAACGTCGCATGGATTCCTCGCACCAGTGGCGCCGAGTGGGGTAATAGCGTGCACTCCTGTGCTCCGGTCGAAGACCAGTGTCTGAGTCGATCCGCGATCTCGGCCTCATGTCGATGTCCTGTAGCGCAATAACCATAGAGATTATTGGACCGTCGAGGATGATGGGTCGTCGGCTTGAGAGCGGCCCCAGAACCCGAAGATCCTGTGAGACCGATACACACCGGCGTCTTGGCCAGGAGGCCAGCCTTCACCAACGGATAAAGGCCGAGCAAGGTCGCGGTCGCAAAGCACCCGGGCGCCGCGATTCTAGTTGCATTCCGGAGTCCGTAGGATTCAACATCAGCCAAACCATAGAGATAGCCGGCGACTGATTCGAAGCACATGTGGGGTCCGTAGTACTGCTCGTAGAGTTTGGGATCTGAAATCCGAAAATCTGCGGCCAAATCGACAACAACCGACGGGTCACAGCGTTCGATCTCGGGGGCAAGCTCCTGTGACTTTCCATGCGGTAGGGCGAGAAAGATCACGTCGGCTCCACGTGCCGCAGAAGAGACGTCGAATTCTTCGAACGAACCTTCCTCTAAATGCGACAGAGGTGGGTGCACACTCCCCCACGCCTCACCTGCATGAGTTGACGAGTATCCCCGCACTCCCTCAACCTCCGGATGTGAGAGCAGCAGTCGCATGAGTTCTCCTCCTGCATAGCCACCGGCGCCGAGTACGGCGGCTCTAAGACCGGGCACGGATCACCCCCAGAATCTCCGCTGCAAGTTCCTCACTCTGGCGCCGGGCATTCCACGCGGGTAGGTTTAGTGTGTCGCGCACGAAGCGGCATCCCACCTCGTTGTCGGTCGTTGGGCCGCTGACGACGGTCGGCTGCAGATTGAATCTTTGCGAGAGAAGTTGAACGGCACCCCACGCAGCTACTTGATCGGGAGCACAGCAAACTATTGCTGCGAATCGGCCCGTGAGAGCCTCGTCTTCGAGCAGAGAGGCGACACCGTACTCACCGAGAATACCGTCGCCGAGTTCGACCACGATAGCGTCTGGCGCATAGGTTCCCTCAAGCTCATTGAGTAGCCCATAGGCCGTATTGAGCGCCCCATTGTCATCGGTTGAGACGATCCCTGCGTCGTTGAAGGTGAGGGCAGCAATTGCCCCCGAGTCCACCATTGCCAGTACATCGCGACGCAAAGCAACGCCGGTCAACTTTGCGGCGCATACATTGAGGCCCGCGCGAGACAAGCCCCGCACGATTTCGCATGCCGCAACCGTCTTGCCGGAGTCCATACAGGTACCCACGACAGCCACTACAGGAGCAGAGCCGCACAGATCAGTGCTTGTTGATACTGCCCCTACTCTGATGTGTGCCGGTCTTCCGATGCGATCGCCGGTTTTGGGGAAAGCAAGCACCGCACCCAGCACTTCCGCATCAAGGGGCGGACCAAGATCAGGATTCAATACTGTGCAACGGCCGAGTACCCCGCCAAGGTTGAGGACCTGTATCGTGTCGCCCTGCGACAACTTATCCGGAACCTCACCCGCGTAACCCCTGAGCGCCCTCCGACTTCCGAGTGTCCCAGCCAGTACATCCCCGCGGCGCAACTCGATGAGACGACCTACAGGATCCTCGACCTGGTTGTAGACACCCTTTTCGGAGAGGATTCTAACCGCCAGCACAAAGCCTTCAGCACACGAAATCTCCGGACTGAGGAGCACGTTCTTTCCGAGCCTCGCGTTGCGCGTCGATGACGCAATCCGATCAAGATGGAGTTTTTGTGTGACCATCTATCGGGTGCTCCTCTGCGTTGCGAGGAGGGATGGGATCGAGCTAATCTTCGCAAAAGCACGTGCCTCGTCGCCCGTCCAAAGCGCGTTTTCTTCGCCGTAGCGCGCGACTGATTCGTCCATCAGCGAGTTCGGGCTTCGGACTCCGGTGACTGAGAATCGGCCTGACTCAAACCGCAGCCTTGTTTCGCCGACCACATGGCTCTGCGAACTCTCGATCATCGCGGCTATGTCATCCATCACCGGATCGAACGCCTGTCCTTCGTGCAGTCGATCTCCCCAGAACTGGCTCAGATGGTCCTTCCAGAAAGCCTGCCAACGCGTCAGGACAAGTTTTTCGAGCTCACGATGCGCATGTATGAGTGCGGTCGCAGCGCCTGCTTCAAATCCAATGCGTCCCTTGATGCCGAGCACGGTCTCTCCAATATGGATACCTCGCCCGATCTGGTACTCACCAACGGCAGTAGCCATCGCCTCGACCAATTCAGGACCGGCCATTCGAAATCCGTCGAGAGCCACCGGTAATCCTGATTCCCACTGAATAACCACATCTCGCGGTTCTCTACTCACAGCCTCGCCGTCACCCCACGCATCAGCGGGCGGTCCCTGCCACGAATCGTGCGTCCACTCACCACCAAGTGTCGTACCCCACAATCCTGCGTTCACCGAATAGCGCTGAGAATCGCCGGGAATTTCGAGATTGCATGACGTTAGGTATTCGATCGCCTGCTCACGCGCCAGGCCCATGTCTCGTATCGGGGTCATGATCATGAGGTCAGGGACAAGGATCGAGAAGGCTACGTCGAATCGAACCTGATCGTTGCCGGCCCCAGTGGATCCATGTGCAATTGCGTCCGCGTTGAGCTCACAAGCCTTCTTGGCCACCTCGATGGCCTGCTGCGTACGTTCAGCAGCAACCGAAAGTGGATAAACACCGCCACGGAGCACGTTGCCGCGAATGAGGGTCGAGATATAACCGTTAAAGACAGCTTCCCTCGCATCGATTTCATAGTGACGCACTGCACCCATCTCGCGTGCTCGTCCGGCGACCTGATCCAAGCTCTGACGAGATAAACCTCCCGTGTTGACGATCACCGTCGAGACCTCAGCCTTGAGCTTTCGCGTCAGGTACGCGACGCAGAAGGACGTATCGAGTCCACCCGAGTAAGCAAGAACGATTTGCATGAGCCTCCCACGGAAATGAGTGAATCATTTCTGAATGATGGATACTTATTCATTCGTTCTTGAAAGTCAAGATGTATCAGCAGAAACTCCGGCAATCTGTTCTTTGTTCTTGATTTGTGGTCGATCGATGACCACAGGCATAGATACTGCGGCCAAGTTCTGATACTTTTTCGCACTCGAATGGGACGCGTTCGTCTGGAATCCCTGCGGCTGGAAGGCTTCAAGTCGTTCCCCGATATCGTGGAGCTGACATTTCCGGGAGACGTGTCGGCGATCGTCGGACCGAACGGCTGCGGCAAGTCCAACATCGTTGACGCGATCCTGTGGGTGCTCGGCGAGCAGAGCCCGTCGCTGTTGCGGCTCAAACAGATGGGCGACGTTGTATTCAGCGGATCCGCGAATCGTACGCTTGCCGGCACAGCCGAGGTGCGACTCACTCTCGCCGCCGATGACGGACGTTGGGACGACACCGAGGGCCGCATCGAACTGTCGCGACGGGTATTGCGTTCCGGACCATCGGACTATCGAATCAATGGCCGCGCGGTCCGACTCAAAGACGTCGTGGATGAACTGCTCAGCGTCGGCCTCGGTACGCGCAACTATTCGATCATCGAGCAAGGCCGGGTTGGGCAGGTCCTCTCCGCCCGTCCAACCGATCGTAGAGTCCTGCTCGAGGAGGCTGCCGGAATCACGCGCTATAAAAGGCGCAAACACGAATCTGAACTCAAGCTCGAGCACACGCGCCAAAATCTGCTGCGCCTCGAGGATGTCATCGGAGAGGTCGGACGTTCCCTGCGCCAACTGAAGAGACAGGCCAAGCAGGCAGAAAAACACGAGACCTTCAGGGCAGAACTCAAGACCATGCTGCGGCGCCTCCTCGTCCTGGAAGCCCATCGGCTCGAAGCTCACCAAAACAAACAACGTCAACGACGAGGTGAGGCGCAAAACGAAGTCGCTGCAGCAGCCTCAACACTCGGAGGCTGCGAGGCCGACCTTACGACCGCCAGGCAGAATCTCGAAATAGCCCGCCAAAGCGTCGAAGATGCACGTTCCGAAGTCGGGAAACTTTTAACCTCGCGAGAGCGTCTTGAAACGTTCCTCGAACGCTCCGCTGATCTGCTCGACACGTTGCGAGGATCCCTCGATCGTGCGCGCCGTGAAATGGTCCTGGTCGAGTCAGGCGAGACCGGTGCGAATACACGAGAAGGCGAGGCTACCCAACGCAGCGCGACACTCCAGTCTGCGCTTGCTGAGGTCTCCGAACAGGCCAAGAAAGCTCAGGCGGCGGAGTCTGATGCCCGACAGAAGCTGCGTTCGGCCGAACAAGAATCAGCCAGCCGAAGAGAAGTCCTCCTGCGCACGATCTCGGAGCTTACATCGAGCCGCAATCGCCTCAGAGAGGTCGAAAGGGAACAGGACAGACTTGCCTACACTTTGGGGCAACTGGAAATTGAAATTACACGACAGGACGAACGGCGCCAAGAGCTCACATCTACCTTCGAGTCCACAACAACGGCCAGCCGCGAAGCAAACTCCGAACTCGAAAAGGTCGAACAGAAGCGTCACGAGTTCACATCCCAACGGGCCAAGTTTCAAGACGAATTGGCAAAAGCAAAACACGACGCCGACTCATTGGGTCATGCAACGTGGGAGCTACGCCACCGCCTAGCTGGAATTGACCGCGAGATCTCGCGTCATGGCGTCGCCCTGGATCATCTATCGACAGTTCTGCCGGATGACATGGTCGCGGGACAGCTGAGCGACTTCATTCAGCCCGAAGCAGGACTTGCCGGCCTGCTTGACCGCATGTGGCGCGACTGGCTCGAGATGCCTGTCGTCAACATCCCCGGTCTCGATGACGACCAGCGTGCGGCGATCGATGAACTCGACGGCAGAATCCGCCTCGCGATCGCTACCAAGGCACCTCCCGCACCCCCAGCACCAGAGATTCCTGGCGCAACTTCGCTCCTCGACCGTGCAGGAATCGATGTCTCCAATATGCCCTGGATAAGCCGTGTATTACCTCCGAGCTACTCCTGCGAGCGTGCGGAGGTCGCAGCCCAACTTGCAGAGAAACACCCGCATGCTCTCTTTGCCGATCCAGATGGTGTCATCTGGTGCGGCCGGACAATGGAGCCCCCGACATCGGGCGGGCAGCCCCGCGGCACCCTAGCGTTACGGGAAGAACGTGAACGCCTGACCTCCAAGATTGAGAGCACAAGCTCTCAGGTCGAGCAAGCAGTCAAGCGCCGCGAGACCAACGAAACCAACATCGCCGGAGTTGAAACAAACCTCACCTCCATCGGTCGAAGTCTCCTCGAAGCTGAGCAGGCGCGAGCACGAGCCCGTGCCCTCGAACAAGCTCAAGGCGACGAACTCGCGCGCATACAACGAGAACTCGAGTCTCTCGAGAGTGAACGGGAACGTCAACGTCGCCTCAAGATCGAACTGCGTGACCGGCACGTAGCGCTGGAACAGGAATCTACGAACCTCGAACAGCGCAACCGTGACCTCGAGAAGGCTGTCGACGAACAAACCTCAATCCTCGATCGCGAGCGCGAGTCTGCGGGTGAGACCGTTCGCCATCTCGACCGTTGGCAGGCTGAGGTACGCCTGGCTAGGGAACGACTGACAACTGCGCAGGCCGAGACTGAACGCATCGGAGAGGAAAAGAAGCGTCTCGAACAAAGGCACGGGGAACTGCAGAACGAAATCAAAAAACATACAAAGGAACTCGACAGCACTGAGCAGGAGGTTGTCGCATCACGAACTCGGCTCGCCGAGGAACTTGGTCTCCTCAAATCTGCGCAGGAGCGGGAACGCGTCACGGCCAAGGACTCCGAACAGGTCGCCGACTCGGTTAAAAAACTTGAAACTGAAGTCGTTCGATGCCGCGAGACCCACGAAGTACACCGAGAAGCGCTGCACGCCATCGAGGTCGAACAGATTCGACTGGACGGCGAGTGGCAACGATTGACGGAAACCACCAGCACTGAGTTGGAATGCACACCGGAAACGCTTCTCGAGGATGAACCAGACGAGTCGCAGGGCGAGGATGAACTCCGCACGAAGATCGAGGTGTTGCGCGAGAAGATTGAGAAACTCGGCCCAGTCAATCTGCTCGCACTCAAAGAGGTTGACGAGCTGCACACCCGATCGGAGTTTCTGCGCGAACAACGCAAGGATCTCACCGATTCGTTGCAATCGATCGAGGCCACGATTCGCGAAATCGACGCGACGTGCACCGAACGTTTCGTGAATACGTTCCAGCAAGTCAACGTCGTCTTCACTGAGACCTTTTCCCATCTCTTTGGCGGTGGCACCGCCCGTCTCGACCTCATCGACGAAGACGACCCACTCGAATCCGGCATCGATATCACGGCCCAACCACCGGGCAAGAAGAACCAGTCAGTTCAGCTGCTCTCGGGTGGTGAGAAAGCGCTGACTGCGTTGTCTTTATTGATCGCCCTGTTCCGGATCAAACCGTCCCCATTCTGCATCCTCGACGAGGTCGACGCACCGCTAGACGACGCCAACGTCGAACGCCTCTCGGATCTCGTAACCGAGATGACGGAACACACGCAGTTCGTCATGATCACCCACAATCGCCGAACCATGGCACGGGCTGAAGTTCTCTACGGAGTCACCATGGAAGAAGCAGGCGTGTCCAAGCTGGTGTCGGTCAAGCTCGAAGAGGCGTAGAGCGTTCCGTATCCGTGGCCGTTAACAGTCACGTCCGCCATTCCCATTGTCAAACCTTTTCTTGAATGACGAACAAATTTATGGTTGGCCCTATCCTCAGAGTCCTTCTCTGACGCTGCCATGTGCCTCTGTCTTCTGAATCTGTCATCACCACCTCCCCGCCATATTCGATGGCGATGACGATGCCCATCGCAAGTGCTCGCATCCATCGATGTCATTCGATGCGTGTGGTCTCTGAGGCGCGAGACACCCACTGCCTCTGCGTCTGAAACTGAATCTGACACTGTCTCTGCCTCTGGCTCTATCTTCTGCCATCTCCTCCCCAACAACTCACCCCGCATTGGGGGTTGGCAAAACCCCAAACTCATGCGAAGATCCGCGGCCCTGGCCAGACAGAAGTTCTGACCTGGGCAATCCGGCATCTCAAGCGGGCTTCCCGCAAGGGTGCCTCACGGAGGTGGCGTTATGGTTTGGAAACTTCCAACCTCTGGTCCGTGGCGTGTACTCTTCGACTACAGCCAAATCATTGTCGGTTCGCTACTTGTTGCAGCAGGCACCAACTGGTTCTTTGTCCCCAACAAGGTTGTCGCAGGTGGAGTGACGGGAATCAGCATCCTGCTTCACTACGCGTTCAACACTCCCGTAGGACTGGTCGCCTTCCTTTTCAACATTCCGTTGCTGGCGATCGGGTGGCGTTGGGCAGGCGGTGCGCGATTCTTCGTGCGCACACTGGTTGCTGTTGCCGTCATGTCGGCGGCCATCGACCTGAGCGCGCCGTACCTCACGGCATTCACCAGCGACCGTCTTCTCATCATCTGTTACGGCGGTCTTCTCGACGGCCTCGGCATCGGTTTGGTCTTCCGGGGCCGTGGCACAACTGGCGGCACTGACGTCATCGCTCGCGTCGCCAACCGGTACCTGGGTCTCGGCCTTGGACAGACAATTCTCGCTATCAACGTGCTCATCTTCGCTGCTGCGGCCTTCCAGTTCGGCGCCGAACCGGTGATGGTTGCCCTGGCCTTGGCCTGGGTTTCGGCGAAAGTCCTCGACACAGTCCAGGCCGGTCTCTCAGCTTCGCGACAGGCCTTCATCATCACAACGCAACCCGATGCGGTTCGCGACACGATATTCACACACCTCAACAGAGGCGTGACGATTCTTGAGGCTCGTGGTGGCTACACCGATACGCGTCGGCCCGTCCTGTACGTAGTGATCTCGTCATTCGAAGTTCGAAGACTGAAAATGCGCGTCGCACAAACAGATCCTGACGCCTTCGTGACGATCTCAAGTGCCCAAGAGGTGCTTGGCGAGGGCTTCGCACCGCAGATCGCCGAGGCGTGAAGTCTTGGCGGAAGCTGGTAGGTTGCTGAGCAGCTTGTGGCCCGACACTGACTCTGACAACCATCGCTAACACAACCTGGGTCTCGGAATCGCTGCGAGAATCTAGCTTCAGAGACAGATTCCGTGACCGTGACCGTGACCGTGACCGTGCCTGTGCCTGTGCCTGTGACTGTGACTGTGACTGTGACTGTGACGACGAGTACTTCGCGAGCCCAATTATTGTGGGCTTCGAAGCCAAAACGATTCAATGCTCAGAGCCCCACTCTGCGCTGACTCTGTTTCTGTGGCTGTCTCTGATTCAGAAACCTGAATCTGCCTCTGTCTCTGAATTCAAAACCTCGAACCTCGTATCCAGGAAACGCTACAATCCCCCTACGAGAGGAGCGCCCCAAAATGCGTCGAATGGTGCAAGTTCTCGCCTGCCTCCTCACGCTGGCAACACCAGTTGGCGCAGAAGTCATCGACATTGACAATGCGACCCTAGCCAAGCTGCTCGAACAGGGTGTTCCGATAGTCGATATCCGCACAGCACCCGAGTGGCCCCAGACAGGAATCGTTAGAGGGTCTCATCTGCTGACGTTCTTTGATGCCCGTGGTCGCTACGATGCTGAAACATGGGCCAAAGCTCTGAGCTCTATTGCCAGCCCTGAGGATCCAGTGATCCTAATTTGCCGAACCGGGAACCGAACGTCGCCAGTTGCCGGCCTTCTCGACGCCCGTGTTGGCTACAAGAAGGTCTACAACGTGAAGCACGGAATCATGCTGTGGATCAGGGAAGGTCGGCCTGTTGTGCCTCCGTCGAAGGCTGCGTCTCCAAGCTGAGCCCGGAAGACAACGGCGGAGTCAGAGACAGTGACAGATACAGAACCAGGGTCAGGAGAGCTGCGCCTGTCCCGGTCCCGATCCCTGTCGCCGTCTCTGAATGTGCCGCCTGCCTCTGACTCTGCGTGCTGAATCTGGCTCTGTCCCTGTCTCTGTTGCCTCCACTGCAGCGCCATATTCGATGACGATGGCGATGACGATGCCCATCGAAAGTGCTTGCATCCATCGGTACCATTCGAAGGGTGTGATCTTAAAACGCGAGTCTCCCCCCCGCCCCAGTCCCCGTCCCGGCCCCTGTCGTCGTCTCTGAACCTGCCTTCTGCCTCTGACTCTGCCGACCTTGACAGCGCCCATCACGGACTGTACATTCTCGTCCCTGAGACAAACATGAACTTAGCTCGCCACCACCATCATCATCATTCACATATCCCGGATGGGGCACGGTGATGGTGTAGGTTAGGACATAACCAAGATCTATCAGGACGCCGGCCCCGCCGGCGTCCTTTTCTTTTTGCTGAGGACGTCGTCGGGGCCACCGAAAGGAGCCAGCATGAATCCGACAAGCGATCCCAGCACCCTGAAACTCGCTGTACCGAAAGGCCACATGTACGACGGAGTCGTCACCCTACTCTCCGAGGCCGGCATCCAGATCGGTCAGACCGCCAGAAACTACCGCCCCGTCATCACCCTCGACGACTGCGAGGTCAAGATCCTGCGTCCACAGAACATCGTCGAGATGCTGGACATGGGCTCACGGGACGTCGGTTTCTCCGGCGCCGATTGGGTCGAGGAACTCGACGGCAAGCTCGTTGAACTCGTCGATTGCGGTCTCGATCCGGTACGTATCGTTGCAGCCGCACCCTCCTCTATCCTCGAAGACGGCCGTTTGCCCAATCGCCCGATCGTCGTCGCCTCAGAGTACGAAAACCTCACTGCCAACTGGATCAGGGATCATGGTCTGGATGCCCGGCTGGTGCGTTCCTACGGCGCGACTGAGGTCTTTCCGCCCGAAGATGCCGACTGCATCGTCGACAACACAGCAACAGGCTCTACGTTGGTGGCGAACGATCTCGACATCGTCGATGAATTGATGACCTCCTCGAGCCGGATGTACGCCAACCCTCAAGCTCTCGACAACCCGGCCAAGCGCGAAACGATCGAGCGCTTGGTCCTGCTTGTCGAATCTGTTCTCGAAGCGCGACAGCGCGTGATGGTAGAGGTGAATGTGGCTGAGGACACTCTTGACGCGGTGCTGGCTGCCCTCCCCTGCATGCGCCAGCCAACGATCTCTCCGCTTGCCAACGGCGAGGGCTACGCCGTAAAAGCCGCGGTCCCTCGCAGTCAGCTACCGGACGTCATTCCTCAGATCAAGGTACGGGGCGGCACCGACATCATCGTCACCCGGCTCGCACAGATCGTCGCCTGAGCCCGGAGGGAGCAATGTCGAACGCAGAACTACTCGTCGAGCCGAGCCCATTCGTTTCCGGGCTCAAACCCTATACGCCAAGCTGCCCTCCGTCTGGCATCGATCTCTTTCTCGATGCCAACGAGGCTCCTTCCGCGCCTCTCGGCGTGAGTTCAAAGCTAATCGAAGCCATGGCATCGGGGGTGAATCGTTACCCGTCGTGCGTGACTCTCGAGGCAGGAATCGCCGGCAACCTGGGCTGCAGTCCGGCTTCAATTGTGGTCACAGCCGGCGTTGATGATGCTCTCGAACGCGCGATTCGATCGGTCTGTTCACCTGGCAAGCGGCTGATCATGAGTACACCATCGTTCGAGATGATCTCCCGCTTCGCGACTCTTGCGGGCGCTGAAGCAGACGAGATCGAGTGGTGGCAAGGTAACTGGCCGCTTGAGGCCACTCTCGAACTCGCCGGACCTGACACCGCTGCGGTGGCTATCGTCAGTCCCAACAATCCCACTGGATCGGTGATTGCTCGAGAAACGCTCGAAAAGCTCGCGGCCGCACTCCCAAAAACCCTTATCCTGCTCGACCACACCTACGTCGAATTTGCCGACGAGGATCTCACTCAGGTTGCGCTGACTTTCCCAAACGTTCTGATCTTCCGCTCATTCTCCAAGGCACGCGGCTGCGCCGGCCTTCGAGTCGGCTATGCGATTGGCGACCCTCGCGTTCTCGAGTGGATGCGAACGGTTGGCCAGCCTTTTGCGGTCAGCGTCCCATCACTCGCCGCCACACTCTCGCTCATCGGCGGCACGCCGGAGGTGACGCCCGGATACATACAGGCTGTTCGCTCTCAACGGGAGAGGCTGATCGAACTCATTGACCGCCTCGGTGGCAAACCGCTCAAGTCTCAAGGCAATTTCGTCTGCGCACGCTTCAGTAACGCCCTCGAGGTTCGTTCACGCATTGCGGCGCTCGGCATCGCGGTCCGCGCATGGCCCTACCGCGCAAACCTTGACGGCTACCTCCGCATCACACTTCCCGGCGACGAGGATCTCTATCGGCGCCTTGAGGCTGGTCTCGAAACAGCCATTGCTCCGCAAGCTGTCCTCTTCGACCTCGACGGGGTGCTCGCCGACGTTTCTCGTTCGTATCGATGGGCCATCATCGAAACTGCCCGAGCCTGGGGTGTGGAGGTGACCGTCGACCGCATCAGCGAGGTGAAAGCGGCCGGCAACGCCAACAATGATTGGGAACTGACCTGGCGACTCCTGGCCCAAGATGGCGTCAATGTACCCCTACAGGTGGTCACAGATCGATTTGAAAGCCTCTATCAGGGCACCGAATCACAGCCTGGCTTGAGGGAAACCGAGAAGCCCCTCCTGTCGCCTGGCCAGCTCTCATCACTCGCGGATCGATTCCTCGTAGCCATCGTGACAGGCAGACCGCGCAAGGATGCTGAACGATTCCTCAACGAGCACAATCTCAGCAGTTCTGTGAGCACCACTGTGTGCATGGAAGACGCTCCGTCAAAGCCTGACCCGGCACCGGTCAGACTGGCTTTGGAACGGCTTGGCGTTGAGCATGCCTGGATGCTCGGGGACACGCCAGACGACCTGATCGCGGCGCGCGCGGCAGGGGTTCTGCCGGTCGGAGTTGTTCCCCCTGGGGAGACATCTGAATCGACGATATCAACACTGAGCCGTGCCGGAGCCTGGCGCGTCCTTCCCGAAACTGAGGCGATTCTGGAGGTGCTCTCATGACCACGCGATGCGCAACTGTCGACCGCACAACTCGTGAGACCGCGATCTCACTGAATCTCGACCTCAACGGCACCCGTCAGATCGATGTCAGCACGGGGATTGGATTCCTCGATCACATGCTGACATCGTTGGCTTTCCATGCCGGATGGAACCTCAAACTCAAATGCACTGGCGATCTCGAAGTCGACGATCACCACACCGCAGAAGACTGTGCGCTGGCCCTAGGCGAAGCGCTCTCCACCGCGCTCGGTGACCGCTCTGGCATCGCTCGCTTCGGATCAGCCTACGCACCTCTCGACGAAGCTCTGGCGCGCGCTGTCATCGACCTCTCCGGCAGGCCATGGCCCGAGATCGACCTCGGTCTGACTCGGGAAAACCTCGGCGAGATCGCCACAGAAAACCTCACCCACGTCTTCACATCGCTGGCGATGGCCGCCGGAGCCACGCTGCACATTGACGTCATCAGAGGATTCAATGATCACCACCGCGCAGAGGCTGCGTTTAAGGCGCTGGCGCTCGCCTTGCGCCAGGCGACTGCGGCGTCCGGAGGTGTCATTGCCTCGACGAAGGGAACTCTGACATGAGGTCACTCGAAGTCACCGTCGTCCGCACCGGAGCGGCAAACCTGGCCTCGGTGCTCGCAGCCTTCGGACGCCAGGGCTGCCCTGTGCGCCTCACTCAGGATCCTGATGCCGTCCGCGCGGCCGACCGAGTCGTCCTGCCCGGCGTTGGGTCCTTCACACCAGTGGCGCAGGCGCTCCGCGATCAAAAACTCGACCGAGCGCTCATCGAGCGCATCAACAAGGATCGCCCAACGCTCGGCATCTGCCTAGGACTCCAGCTCTTTGCGGCTGCCAGCGAAGAGAGCGGCGACGTCAAGGGTCTCGGCGTCATCTCTTCGGAGGTTCGTCGCTTTCCCAACACCGTCGTCGTGCCTCAGCTGGGTTGGAATACCGTGACTGTGGAGCCCGGCTGCACTCTGATCGAAAGCGGTGCCGCCTATTTTGCCAACTCGTATCGGCTCACCAGCGCAGGAAACGGCTGGAAGGTTGCCTGGAGCGATCACGGCGGTGAGTTCATAGCAGCCGTCGAACATGGAGCCGTGCTTGGCTGCCAGTTCCACCCCGAACTTTCCGGGGACTGGGGTGCCGACGTCCTCAAGCGCTGGCTCGAACTCTCAGCTGAGGTGACACCATGCTGATGCGACGCGTCATTCCATGCCTCGATGTCGATGCGGGTCGAGTCGTCAAAGGCGTCAAGTTTCAAGGCTTGCGCGATGCTGGAGATCCGGTGGAACTGGCCTGCGCCTATGCCGAGCAGAACGCTGACGAGTTGGTACTGCTGGACGTCAGCGCAACCCCCGAAGGCCGTGGCAACGCGATCGACACCGTTCGGGCCGTACGTCGCCAGCTGCCGATTCCTCTCACTGTCGGCGGCGGCATCCGCAAGATTGAGGATGCGGTCGCCTTGCTCGAAGCGGGGGCCGACAAAGTCGGTGTCAATACCGCTGCGGTCAATCGCCCAAAACTCCTCACCGAACTCGCAAACCGTTTTGGCCGGCAGTGTACGGTGCTCGCTCTTGATGCCTCGCGCAACGGGAACGGATGGCGCGCGGTCGTTCGCTCGGGCCGAGATCACCTCGAACTGGATGCAATTGAGTGGGCCGAGCAGGCAACCGCTGCCGGCGCTGGAGAGATTCTGCTCACAAGCTGGGATCGCGACGGCACCGGTTCCGGCTACGACCTAGAGCTGTTGAGGGCTGTGTGTTCGAAGGTGACGGTTCCCGTTATCGCCTCGGGCGGCGCTCGCAGCGCCCAACACATGGCTGATGCTCTTGAAGCCGGCGCCGACGCTGTTCTTTGCGCTTCAATTCTTCACGACAAAAACACAACCGTCGGCGAACTTAAAAAACAACTCGCCGCTTTGGGCGCGGAGGTAAGACTGTGATCATTCCATCGATAGACCTGATGGACGGCAACGCTGTTCAACTCATCGGCGGCCGTGAGAAAGCCATCGACGCCGGCGATCCGCTTGCAGTAGCGGAACGCCTCGCCGTCGTAGGCGAAATGGCCGTCATCGACCTAGACGCTGCAATCGGGCAGGGATCGAACAAAGACGTCATTACCGAACTCGTGAGGCGATATCCCTGCCGAGTGGGCGGCGGCATTCGCACTGTTGATGCGGCGCTCGAGTGGCTCAATCGTGGTGCAGCACGGATCATCATGGGCACTGCAGCCACTCCAGAGATTCTCTCTCAGTTACCGAAAGAACGAGTCCAGGCTGCGCTTGATGGAGTCGACGGCAAAGTCGTCGTCGAAGGCTGGCGAAAGGGTACAGGCGCCAACGTGCTCGACCGAGTCGCCGAACTCAAAGATCTGGTTGGTAGTTTTCTGGTGACCTTCGTCGAGCGCGAAGGCCGTCTCGAAGGTGTCGATCTCGACGCAGCGCGACGCGTTGTCGAGCAGGCCGGTGGCACTCCGGTTACGATTGCAGGCGGCGTCACCACAGCCGACGAGATTGCCTCACTCGACCACATGGGCGCCGACGCCCAAGTCGGCATGGCCATCTATTCAGGCAGGCTCGATCTTGGCGATGCCTTCATGGCCCCGCTGGTCAGCGATCGCCCAGATGGTCTATGGGCAACCGTGGTCGCGGATGAGACCGGCGTAGCTCAGGGTCTCGTCTACTCAAGCGCAGACAGCCTCCGCGCTGCGATCAACGAGCGCAAGGGAATCTACCAATCCCGAAGCCGCGGTTTGTGGGTCAAGGGAGCTACATCTGGCAACACTCAAAAGCTGCTGGGCGTCGCGGCCGACTGCGATCGCGACGCTCTGCGGTTCATCGTTCGCCAGCAGGGGGAAGGGTTCTGCCACCACGACACTTGGACGTGCTGGGGAGACGACAACGGACTGCCGAGCCTGGAACGTCGCCTCTCTGATCGCCTGAAGAACACCGAGGACAGCTCCTACACCGTGCGACTTGCAGATAACCCCGAACTCCTCGCCGAAAAGCTCGTCGAGGAGGCAACTGAGCTCGGAGCATCTCAAACTCGCGAGAATACGATCTGGGAAGCAGCGGATGTCATCTACTTCACCGCTGTTGCGCTTGCCCGCAACAACATCCCATTTCCCGAAGTCCTCAGCGAACTGGATCGCCGAGCGCTCACCGTGCGCCGACGTGATGGATCAAAAGCCTACAGGACCGCCACACCTGGAAGTGAGAAATGACCAATGGAAACGAATGAATGGGCATGGCGTCGGGTCAACCCTGATCAGGTTGAGAGCCTGCAACGAGACCCTGTCGACTCAGTTACGTTGTCACAAGCGGCGACAATCGTCGATGCGGTCCGTCACGGCGGCGAAGCTGCGCTCCGCGAATATGCGCAGCGCTTTGGCGACATCCAAAACGGCGCGCCCTTGTATCTCGGTCGCTTGGCCCTCGAAGCTGCGCTTGAGCGCATCGATCCCAACGACCGTTCGGTCATGGAACGCACTGCAGATCGCATTGAGGCGTTTGCTCGTGCTCAGCGCGATGCTCTCAGCGAGGCCACACTGCAAATAGAGGGTGGAACAGCAGGTCACAGCATTGCACCGATTGATCGCGCTGGATGCTATGCCCCGG
>JAAESQ010000875.1 GCA_024229275.1 bacterium
ATGCTGGGCCATGGTCTGGTGGATGAGGACGATCAATACCGACTGCAAACCATCAAGGACAATGTGAGGCTGCTAACGGAGGAAGTGCTCGATGAGATCAACCAGATAGTGGTGAGAGGTGGGCATGATCTTTTGGGCAAGGCCGATGAGCCTTTGGCGGGACGTTGTGATTCGTTTGTTGTAGAAACCGATGTTCATTTTCCGACCGACACCAGTTTGCTCACTGACGCGATGAGGAAGGTCATCGGACTGTGCGGGCAGGCGGGCGAAGCGTTTGGCGTGTTGGGTTGGCGGCAGTCTCAGTACAATTTTCAATGCCTCAAAAATCTCTACCGCAAGGCGGTGAAGCTCAAGCGCTCCAGTTCGAAAGATGAGGCCAAGGTAGAAGCCAGGGAGGCGCAGATCAAAGAAGCGCATGAGGCGTTCCTGGATCGCTCAACGTACTATCTGGATCGAGCGAAGGACACGGTGAAAGAGCTGCAAAAGATCAACTTTGCCGATGCCATCGTAGAGGAGATTGACTGTTACATTTCCCATGCTGAACGCCAGATCGATCAAATTCGTCGTCGCGTCATCAAGGGCGAGAAGATTGCGCATGAAGAGAAAGTCTTCTCCGTCTTTGAAGGACACACCGAATGGATCAGCAAAGGCAAGGCCGGTGTTCCGGTGGAACTAGGATTGCGTGTTTGCGTGCTGGAAGACACGATGGGCTTCATCCTGCACCACCAGGTAATGGAGAAGCAAACCGATGACAAGGTGGCGGTGTCGATCGTAGAGGAGACGCAAGCGCGCTTTGCGAGATTGCGCCTGTGCAGTTTTGACAAAGGGTTTTATACGCTTCAGAACCGAGAGGCGCTCCAGGAGCGACTGGAAAAAG
>JAAESQ010000876.1 GCA_024229275.1 bacterium
CTGGAGGCGGTCAGCTCGCAGATCACCAACATCGTGCGCGGTAACTCCGAAGACACCGATGGACGCTGATCAGGAACTCTTCGCGATCTTTCGCGCAGAGGTCGAAGAACAGATCGAGGATCTCTGCGATCTGCTCCAAAGAGACCCTCGGCGCTGGAGAGTGCAGCGCCTCTTTCAGATCTCCCACAACGTCAAGGGCGCCGCCCGCCTCGTGGGAGTGGACTCAGTGCGCGACGTTGCGCACGCCCTGGAGGATCTTTTTTCTGGCATCCGCGACGAGACCCTTGACGTGGGTCCCGTCGTTGTCGAACTCGCGCGCCAGGGTACCGACCTCTTGTCGGCGTCGTTTGCGGCCATGGAAGGCGAAGAGTCGCCACCACCGGTCAGCGATTTTCGGCTGGCGGTCGATCAAGCGCTGCCGAACCAGGAAATCAATTCGAAGGGCGACGCTAGACCGGTCGCGTCGCCTGAGCGCATCGAGCAGGACGACCAGATTGAAGAGACTCCTCCGGAACAAAGCACCCGTCAACCTTCCGCCGCTTCCTCAACCCTGCGGGTCGACACTGAAAAAGTCGAAACCTTACTAGGTCTCTCCTCGGAGTTCGTGTCGCTGGTTTTTCAGGCCGAAGGACAGGCGAGTCATGCGCGACACCTCTCGGAGCGCCTCCCCCTGCTCGTTCACAACCATCCCGAGCTGAGCGGTGATCCTCAATTCCGGGAACTGGAGAGAATGGCTCGCGAATTGGGTCGGACTCTAGTCGATCATTCAGCGAGCGCGCTGAGAGTTTCGGATGAGCTGCAAAGCTCGGTCCGAACTCTTCGTATGGTCCGGATCGAAGGCCTGCGAACGCTGCTCAACAGGTCTCTGCGGGAGGCGTGCCGTGACACCGGACGCGATGCTGTGCTCAAGATCTCCGGTGGTAACACAGAGGTCGATCGCGCCGTGCTGGAGCAACTGCGGGACCCCCTGGTTCATCTGCTGCGAAATGCCGTAGCTCACGGAATCGAACCCCCCGATGAGCGCAGAACGGCCGGCAAGAGCCAGAAGGCCACGGTCGAACTCAGTGCGCGTTCGGCCGGCTCATGGGTTGAGATTTCGGTTGCTGACGACGGACGAGGCATCGACGCCACACGGGTCCGCAGCCGCGCTCTGGAACTCAAGAACGCGACCCAACAGGAACTGGAAACCGTAGACGACAGTGCGGCACTTAATTTCCTCTTCGAACCCGGATTCTCAACCGCCGAAGAGGTCTCGGAGTTGGCCGGTCGCGGTGTAGGGCTCGACATCGTCAAGAGCCATCTGATGCGCCTTGGAGGCGAGGCGTCGATCGAGTCGCAGCCCGGAGCAGGAACCCAGGTTCTCCTGCGCGTGCCGCTCACACGGCTGACCACCAGTGGAATCATTATCCGCGTTGGTGATCAGCTCTTCGCTCTATCCAC
>JAAESQ010000877.1 GCA_024229275.1 bacterium
TCAGGAAGTAGATCAGAAATCGGGATGCGATTTTGGATTCATCTGGGCGCCCCCGGACAAGGTGGCATTCAAAAACCGTGGGTTCGCTAATACGATCATGACACGCGCATTTCCCGACTCCCTCTGCTTTGAGCGATGAGCGAACAAAGAATATGTCACCGGCGCCTGCTGAGTAGGTTCGCAGTTCTGACTCGTCGACTTGCACGCGATCCAGTGAATCTTCGTCAATACGAAAGTCATCACGGTAGACGTCGAAGACGTTGATCAGTCTTACCCCAGTACCGTAATCGGTTTTCTTCTTGAAAATGCCGTTGGACAAGCCCCGCTTGAGCAGGAAACTCAGGTGGCAAGATTCCCAATGTTCCGGCACCTCCCCTAACCATTTGGGTGTAACCGGCGTACCGCTACGCGATTAGTTGAAAGGTAAGTTGTTTCGGTAGTTGATGTTTGGGGTAGAGTCGTTGGGTTTCTTTTCGGATTCGGTGGGTTTGGAACATGGTCCATTGGCCGTTGATTGACGTGCTGCGAAGGTCGAGCATCGCTTGGGCGCCATCGATGGTCCAGCGCATTCCCGACCGTTCCATCCGGTCCTTCACGACGTGACGGCACGCCCCTTCGATCACCCCACTGGCGATTGGATATCCGGCCTGCAAGTATTCGTCGTAGCGCATCCGATGGCGATTGCGGTTTAAGTAGTTACAGATCTTCGTCAGCTTTTCGCGTTTCTTCGCGGGCAAGCCTCGCTTGGTCGCCATCTGGCGCAAGCCGCCAATCACATAGCCCACCTCGCCGCGAAGGATGCGCAGCAGGCGATCACGTACGAAGCCCGATGCTGCCTCACTCCCTTCCGGGTGGAACAGGTACGCGGCGGTCCAGACATATTCTGTCGCATGGAGAAGGTCCAGGATTTCTACCACATCCGACTGCGGCAGATGTGCGGCACACGAGGCCCACAAGCTGCGTTGGCCGTCCATCAGGCAGGTCATCGGCTGGCCATCGCGACGTCGTGTGGCAACCTCGCGTGCCATCCAGACAAATACCTCCGCTTCCGCGTCGACATGAAGCTCGCCCTCGTCGTACGTCAAGCTCGACCAGACACGCTTGTGCAGTGCGACCGGTTCGGGCGTTTCACTCCGTTTCCCGGCAGATTCTCGAAAGAGCGCCTCGACCACGTCTTCCGCCGTGCGATGCTTAGGATCGACCGTGTAGACGCAACCCAGCGTGGCCATTTGCTTCTTGTTTGCCTTCTCGCCCTTCTTGCGACGCGCGCCGACCGGGCGCTGATCGGCCGGACGCCGCATGGGAATCCCCTTGCCGTCGGCCGTGACCACGAGAATCTCGCCCTCTTCCTTGACGGGCGGTTTCCTGAGCGAATCGCGAAAACCGGCCACCGACTCGGCCATTTTGCGGCTCATCCGCTCCAGACTGTCGACCGGCACCGAAAGCCCCAGAATCGTCTCCAGCGTTTCCGACGTCCGCGCAAACGCTTGCTCGACCGAGAGCGTTCCCGACCAATCCTGCAGCACATACGAGAACTCGCTTTCGGGTAACTTCAGCCGGGCGTCCAGCGGCACGAAGTCGATACGTTGTCCCTCTCGTGTGCCGTAGACGTATCGCGAAAGCGTAAACGGGCCGAAAATCGAACGATACGTCCGTTGATGCGGTTCGCGCAATCGTCGAAGTTCTTCCCCGTCGGGCATCTCGATCGTCTCTCCGACGTCACCGTCGCCTTGCATCCGGAAGAACTGGCCGGTCGCTTGCCGCCCCATCGCCAAGACACGTCCCCAAACACCCTTCTCGACCTCGTGAGCAGCGGTTCCCTCGACAACCGCCTCTCGAACAAAGGTTCTCAAATCCTCAGCCATCTCGAGCAACTCTTCGAGCTTGTCAAACGCCGCCACTTCTGCCATGATCATCATTCGGCCTCCTTGCCAGGGAAAACATGGTTGTTGTTATCCAA
>JAAESQ010000878.1 GCA_024229275.1 bacterium
CGGACCAATTCTGATATGGATCAGAACCTTGATCTCCGGCGTGCCGCCGATTCCGACAATCCCAAAATGGCAAATCCTTGTGAGTCAGCGACGAGCAGTCGCCGACGTACTCAGTGAAACCCGATCCAGTTTGATACTCGTTTTCCTCCTCCTCGCTATCCTGGTAGTGGCACTGCATCTCATCCGTAGCCGACCCGTAGCTCTCATTGGTGCCGCCATGGTTTGGGTTCTCCTCAATTTCGTCATTAACTTCAACAATTGGATCAGTTCAACGATGCTGGCGATTGTTGGGATCGTCGTCCTCTTGCGGCTCGGCATCCTCGCCTACGCTGTTTTTGACACAACCCGTCTGATTACCCTGAACGTCACAACGCTGAGTTGGTCGGAGTGGTATGGGAATTCAGCCATGATCTCAGCTTTCACTGTTATCGGCATTCTGGTCTACGGACTCTGGGCAGCCACCTCCGGCCAGAAACTTTTCGGCGAAGAAACTTGATTCGCCAACCTCCCCCCGTTGCGATCTCTTGTCCAGATTTCCGTATGGCGGCCGAATCAGGCCACTCAAATGTGAGAGAATCGCGCCGATGAAACACAGCACCGATCCTGGAGCCCTCGAAGGCCAGACGGCCTTGGTCACCGGCGCCGCACGAGGTATCGGTCGAGCAACCTGCAAACGCCTTGCAGAGGCTGGTTGCGATATCTGCGTTAACTACTACAGCAGCTCAGAAGAGGCCGAAGAGCTGACTACCGAGATCCAGGCCTTGGGAGTGCGCGCGATCGCACACCAGGCTGATGTGCGCGACGCTCAGGCGATACAGGAAATGATGGAGGCGATTCGAACCAATTTCGGTCGTCTCGACATCGTTATCAGCAACGCTGCTAGCGGAGTTCTCCGTCCGGCTTTAGAGATGTCGACGAAGCACTGGCGGTGGTGCAGCGAGACCAATGCGCTGGCACTGGTTCATCTCGTACAACATGCCAAGCCATTGATGCCCCGAGGGTCTCGAGTCTTGGCCCTTTCGAGCCTCGGCGCGGAGCGAGCGATCCCAAACTACGCCTTCATCGGAGC
>JAAESQ010000879.1 GCA_024229275.1 bacterium
CCGCCGATGCTCCAGGTCACTTGATCCCAGTGACCGTCGGGTAAATTGAATACGTTGCTACTCGCAAATATGTCATCAAATGCGAATAGAAATATGACTGCTAGCGTGAGCCAGCCCCAGCCCCCGTCGCTAAACCAGTTTGCCAGCGATTGCAGTGCGGATTTCATTGGGTGTAAATATTTTGGGGTCAGACTTGTCGTTCTCGCGGATGCCCAGATCGCCGTGTCGCATAACGCCCACGTCTGCGATCTGCTTGATCTTGCGGCGCATCACTTTCTGTGAGCGGCGCACTGCCTCGTTGTCGTCGTCGAGCCAGATAATCACATCGTCGAAGCCCGCCAGTGCTATCTCATCTACGACACTGTTGGTCATGTACGTACCGAGCAGGGACCAGGCGTAATGTCCAGCCTCGTTGATCTTGATGGCGGACAGGATATCCTCAGTGAGGACCAGGGCGTTGCCCAGGTGTGGGCCTCGGGCCTTGAACACTGGGTTCTTGATGTGCGCCAGCCTGGTCGTCAGGTACTTGGGGCCGAAGTCGCCGCGCAATACGTTGCGGCGTTGGAAGGCCAGCAGCTTGCCGTCCTTGTATTCCCGAACTGGTAGGATGGTGCGCCCCCAGTTCTCGGACCAGCCGATCTCGTACTCACGCTGCACCTTCAGGGTGATGCCGTACTGGTGCAGCCACGCAATGTGTTCGACCGGCTGTTCGCTGCGGTTGAACGTCAGGTCAGGCGGCAAGTGCAGGTCCTTCTCGATCAGCAGGTTCTGCCCGCCTCGCCGGATGAACGTCTGCTCACCAGTCAGGATGCCCTTCTGGCTGCAGTGGTGACAGAATGCCAGGTGCTTCGCGCCGGCCTTCTTGATGAACAAGACCTGTCGCCCGTCGTCGCCGGCTGGGCACTGCGGGTGCCGCATGCTGAGCTGGTTCCCGTCTTCCATGTCCCGGATGTCGGGGTTGAACTCCATCAGCTCCTTGATGTTGATGTATTCACGCGCCATTCAGTACCTCCGTTACCTCGATGCCGGCCACATGGTCCGACTCGATGTCGAGCGCAGCGAATGCGGCATTGAACGCGCCGACGACGCTGGGCTGGTCGTCTATAACGATGGACCACTTGAGGTACATCTTCGTTGTACTGTCCTTGTACCAGACAGTGATGACGTACTCCTTTGCACCTTCGGGCCGCAGGTCTGCCTGAATGTCGATCTGCTTCTTGGTGTCGCGCCTGTGGTACGGGCGCTTGCTCCCTCTACTCGTGGGCATAAAGTGCCTCCAGCTTCTTGGCCAGTTGCAGTGCCGCATCGCGCGGGCAAATTCCATGAGCCATTAACGCATCCGTGTCCTCGTCGGGCCAGCCGTTGAAAGCAAACCACCTGCCCTTGGCTACCTTAGCCAACACAAGCGGCATGATCTCGTCGACAGGATTGTCTACTAGTTTTCCCATTACTTACCTCGTTGCTTTAGCCAGTTGTGATAGGCCCGCTGTCGAGCCAGGTCCAGACGCTTGCGGGTATTGGCCCGCGCGGTCTTGTCAAAGGCACCGGCGTATGCCTTGAACTCTGCCATGGTGCGCGCATGTTCGTATCGCACGTACTCACTGTGATCCTCGTC
>JAAESQ010000880.1 GCA_024229275.1 bacterium
CGGTGAGCCAGGAAATGGCCACAAGGCGGGCAGCCGACTGATCAACGCAAGGACACCAGTGGGTCGATCCCAAGCAAGGGTCAGGCCGCCCGCCTGTGGCACCCTGCTATCTTCTCACTGTCCCAGCAGTTTCCCCGGCGGCTCATACTGGGATCGAGCCTGTGTGCCTTGCAGAAGCGGAACCAGTCGTCACTGCCGTACTGACACCCTTGATCCGAGTGCACGATGACGGGCTGTCTCGGCTTTCGCCTCCAGACGGCCATCAGGAGTGCGTCCAGAACGAGATCTCGTGCCAGCGTCGGTTGCATCGACCACCCGATGATCATTCGACTGTGAAGGTCCATCACGGCGGCCAGGTACAGCCAGCCTTCCCACGTGCGGATGTACGTGATGTCCGTCACCCACGCATGGTCCGGCCAAGGAACAGTGAACTGACGCTGCAATCGATTCGGTGCGAGGATCGATGGCATGCTGACGACGTGCCGGGGCACCTTGTAGCCACGAATCGCCCGGATTCCATGGGATCTCATGATTCGAGCCACTCGCTTCCGCCCGACGTATTCCCCTGCTTCACGAAGATCCAGAAACACTCGAGGGCTCCCGTAGATCCCCCCACTGGCCACATACGACTCACGGATCAGTTCAAGGAGCCGTTCGTCTTCAATCGCGCGATCGCAGAGGGGTTTGTGGATCCAGGCGTAGAAACCGCTTGGAGCGACTTCGAGGATCCGGCACATGGTCAACACCGGAAACCGATCGCGCTCCGCGTGGATGAAGGCGTACTTTACTCGGACTCCCTTGCAAAGTACGCCGCGGCTTTTTTTAGGATGTCACGTTCTTCTTCAACGCGACGGAGCTCCGCTCGAAGCTTGAGAATCTCCTTCTTGGCGTCGAGCAGCTCATCGGCGCGCTGCTCGTCCTTGTCCGGCCTGACGGCCTTCACCCACTTGTACAGGCTGTGGCTCGAAACACCCAAACGAGCGGCGACTTCTTGCACCGAATGACCCTTCTCGGTCACCTGGCGGACTGCTTCGTCCTTGAACTCGGGCGTATAGCGTTGCTGGCTCACGGGACTCCTCCAGCCGCCTCAATGCTAGCCCCTGAGGTGTCCAC
>JAAESQ010000881.1 GCA_024229275.1 bacterium
AAGGAACGTCCACCAAGACAGACGACATGGCATGTCGATACCACGCCTAAGAAACGCAAGACGCTGTCGATCATGGAAGTCTGCACGTGGACCATGATGGTCTCCATGATCGCCACGGCAAGGGGATGGGAGACATGGCAGCCCATAACGATCGAGTCCGGCTACGACCTCACCACTGACCACGGGATCAGAACAGCCAAAGAGGACATCGACAAGGCGAATCCCGACGTGATCGTGTTCGCCTGGGTCTGCACACCATGGTCGGTCTTGCAGAACCTGAACGTGAACGTTCATGGTCATCAACAGCGCCTGGACGACCAAAGGAAGCAGCATCTCAAGATGCTGAACTTCGCGGAGTGGTGCGAAAGGCGCCAATCAGCCCATGGGGGACTCTTCCTCGGCGAGAACCCGGTGGCTTCGACAGCATGGAAGCAGCCTCCATGCATCCGGATGTCGCGTCGCTGCTATGAGGTGAACATTGACCAGTGCATGTTCAACCTCAGGGCGCCTGACACCGGAGAATCCGTGAAGAAGCCGACGAAGATCATCACAACAAGCCGATCAGCTGCGCGCAACCTCAACGTGAAGTGCGACGGGAGTCACTCACACAGGGTCATCAGCGGCAGCGTGAGCTTCACGGAGGACGGGAAGAAGAAGAGAATGGCCTTGAGCGAATTTTGTGGCGGCTACACCGAGGAGCTTGCCGTCGCCATGGTCGAGGGATTTGAAGAAGACCTTCTCCCCGTCAGCCACTTGACCAATGTGGTGAACAAGAAAAGGGCTCTCGATGAACTCGAAGAAGAAGCCGCACGGCGCGTGGCCCGCCGGCTGAATCAGCCCGGATCCTCCGACGACCACAACAAAAGAAAACGTCGCCGAGAATTCATCGAAGAACTGAGGGAAGCGACGAAGAGGATCAGGCTGCCGAGGCCCACGACCAGATCCATGACAAGGGGATCTTCATCTCACCAGCCAGCACAACAAGACGAAGAGGAGACACCGCAGGCGGACGAGGCGGTAGAGCACTGGCTGGATGATATGGAGGAGACCATCCCCTACATGGAGCCTGACCCAGAGGTGACGTCCGACGTCCCAGAAGAAGGAGAGGGCGAGACCCCAATGGAGATCCCGATGCGAGGAGAACGAGTTCAACAAGAAGAAGATTCGGAGACTCCATTCCCAGAGCCACGCTACCATCCAATGGAGCAAGAAGAAGTGCCAGTACAACTGTACTACCCAAACGACACGGCACCACGTGGCGATGAAAGGGAACAGATCCCAGGACCCCAGCGGCCAGAACA
>JAAESQ010000882.1 GCA_024229275.1 bacterium
CTGGAACCCCCACGCGACGATATTGCCCTTTCTGCTTACACTTGGTGCAGCGGCTTCATTGGCAAACGGCCGGGCCTGGGCCCTACCTATCGCAGTCGCGAGTGGATCGCTGTGTGTTCAGAGTCATCTCGTTTACGCGCTTCCCCTTATTGTCGCAGCAACCATTTCTTTGGCAGGTTGGATCACAGCGAAACGCCGCGAAGGCCTGAGCAAGAACCGAGTCATCGCCATCGTCTCTGCTGCACTTATAGCCATAGTGATGTGGACGCCTCTGGTTGTGGCCGAACTATCGACGGATGACAGTAACCTCGCCAAGATAGCGAACTTCATCCTCCAGGATGCGCCGGAGAATAGTGTTGGAGCGGCGTTCAGCACTGTCGGCTATCGCTACGCGGCCCCTACGATCACCCCTATTGGAGTCCGGGCTCGCGCGCAACCCGAGAAATGGGCAACAACAGTGTCGCTTCCGATCGCGGCATTGATTGTCGTCATGCTGATGGCCGGGGCCATTGTTGCACAGCAGCGTGGCGCACGGTTCGCTGCTGCTCTGTGTGTGTTGTGTCTGGCGACTACCGTGGCTGCTGTGTTTGTCGTCGTCTCCATTCGTGGCGAGCTGCACGACTACCTTGTGCGCTGGATCAGCTCCCTTGGCGCCCTTGCGGTAGCCGCTGCAGGACTGGCGCTGGGACCGGCTATGGCACAGCGAATGACTCGCAGAGTTCAGGCTGTCGGCGTTTCGCTATTGTCGCTTGCGCTTCTCTGGCTGACCACCGCGTCAATTCTTCAGATCACAAACTACCGAGATATCGCCGAACTGCAGCACAATCGTGCCGGCACTCTGCGTTTGACCCAGGCAGCGGCAGCTGCCGCGGACGAGAAGGAAGCGCAAGACATTCACCTCCACATCTCGAAGGCAGCGGCCTGGCCACACGCCGCTGCAGTCTTTACTCGCCTCGCCAAAGACGGCCGTCGACCGACGGTTGACGATCGTTGGGCCTGGCTCTTCGGTGAGCGCGGAAACGCGCCTCGACCAGACACCCTGATGTCGGTCAGCACGGGAGAGGCTCGTAGACTCGGCCTTTGGAACCGCCTGGCCACCGATGGATCGATCGACCTTGCTATGTACGAACCCTCTCCACTGCCGGATGAGGCCCTGCTGTTCGGTACGCCTGAGATCGAACCGCTCCTGATTGGTGGTTTCTATGCGCCAGAAGGAGCCGAGAACAAAGCATTTCGCTGGTCGAAGGGACCCACCTCGACACTGATCGTGCCGCTACGCGAGGGAGTCGAATATCAACTCTCGCTCGAGCTTGCACCGTTTTTCGTCCCCGGCACTCATCAGGAACTCGAAGCTGAAATCAATGGCGTTTCAGTCGGCAGTGCAGTGTTCCCGAAGCCCGGATGGTCGACCCGATCATTCGAGATTCCGGCAGGTCTCGCACGAATACTCAACGAGGTGACTTTTCACTATACCGTTGTTCGGTCACCAGCTGAACTCGGTAGGTCAGGGGACTCACGCAAGCTGGCGTTTCAGTTTCGTCGGATCACGCTCGAATCGCTGGAACAGTAACAGTCAGGACAATCCTGTCCTCTCGACTATCGAAGGTCCACCAATCTCAAAAAATGAGGCGGGGCACATACGTGCCCCGCCTTCGAGAATCTGCTTCTTTGTTCTACTCAGCTACTGCGGTCCACTGATCCATCCAGTCGAGCACCACTTCATGCCATTGGATCGAGTTGAGCGGCTGCAATACCCAGTGATTCTCGTCAGGGTAGTACAGCAGTCGCGACGGTACACCAAGGCGTTGCAGGGCATTGAACGTCGCCAGTCCTTGGGTATCGACCACCCGATAGTCCAAGGCTCCATGGATGACAAGTTCTGGAGTCTTCCAGTTCTGAACCAAGCTGACCGGGGAGTGTTTGCGATAACCTTCCGGGTTCTCCCAAGGAGTCCCACCGTGCTCCCATTCCGGGAACCAAAGCTCTTCTGTGTCGAAGTAGGCCATGTACTCATCGAGGTTGCCATCATGGCAGACCAGAGCTTTAAATCGATCGGTGTTGCCCTGGATCCAATTGATCATGTAACCGCCATAGCTAGCGCCGGCGGCGGCCATCCGGTCGCCGTCTATGAACTTGTAGCGACCAAGAGCATAATCAAGGCCTCTCATCAGATCTTCGTAAGGTGCGCCTCCCCAGTCGCCCCTGATGGCGTCCGTGAAGTCTTGTCCGTAGCCGACAGATCCATGAAAATCGATCATCACGGTCGCGTATCCATGGCAAGCATAGGTCTGAGGATGCCACCGATAGTGCCAATGGTCTCCGAAGCTACCCTGGGGACCGCCATGAACGAGGAAAGCGAGCGGATATTTCTTGCCTCGCTCATAGTCAACCGGGTACACCACGTAGCCGAACACCTCGTCGCCATGGGCTCCGATGAACGAAAACTGCTCGTAGTCGCCGAAGCGAAGGGTGCTCAGTCGTTTCCCGTTGAGGTCTGTAACCTGAGTAGTCTTCAAGCCATCGGCGCTGCGTACAAAGAGTTCGACTGGTCGCTTGAGGTTGTCTTGCGCAAAGAGAAGGCTTCCGTCCGGCAGAGGGAACGGGCTGGCATTATTGTGCGGCGTCACGAGCGCCTCAACATGGCCACTGTCGACATCGATGCGAAAGATCGACTGGTTGCCGACGTTGGCCGCTGTCGTGAAGAGAGCCTTGCCATCAGGCGACCAGGTGAGCCCACCGGGTGAACGGTCCCAACCCTCGGTCAGATTCTCTGGAGCGCCATCTGGCCATTCCATCACCTTGACACGGTAGCGATCCGCCTCAAAGCCGGGCCGCGCCATGGCCAGGTAGGCGAGTCTTGTGCCGTCGGGTGAGAAAGCCGGAGCGGTGTCCCAGGCTTCGTTCTCCTCGGTCAAGCAGCGCGTCTGCGCTGAGCCGTCAGTTGCCACGGCCCACAGATCCCAGTCCGTCGACCGGACTTCCTCGGATCCATCCACGACCTTCGCGGTGTAGACCACCCACTTGTCGTCGGGTGAGATCGTGTAGTCCTCATCACCGCCCCATGGAAAGGTTGGACTGTCACCATCGACGCCCGCCATGAGATCCACCGGATTGCCGCCCTTGCCACAGCTGCCAAGCGGTACTCGAAAGACATGTTGACGCGTGCCGTCTTTCCACGTATCCCAGTGGCGAACGAAGACCTGGTCATAGATGCGACCGGTAGTCCTGCGAGCCTTTTCAGCTTCGATTCTCTTGACGGTGCACTCGAGTGATTCACCACACTCAGGAAAGACAGCGAGCCCGATGTAGAGAGCCTTTGCTCCTGGGCCTACTTTCAGACTCTGAACGCCGAGCGCAAGGTCTGTGACTTGCTCGGCCTCACCACCAGCCAACGAGAGACTCCAGACCTGAGCGCTGCCTGACCGGGTCGACAGGAAATACAGCTTCCCGTTGTCGCCCCAACGTGGGCTCCAGTCACCGGCTGGGTTAGTAGTCAGCCGTCGGGTGTCGCTACCGTCAATCGTTGCAAACCAAATGTCGGTGCGACCGCGATTGGCTTCAAGGTCAGGTTTCGAAACAGTGAACGCCACGACTTTACCGTCGGAGGAGGGCTGCGGATCGCTGACCCTTTGCATCGCAACCAGATCGTGAACTGTGAACGCAGTCGTCTCAGCGACTGCGGAAGCCGCAATGAAGAGTAGAGAGAGGAGAAGAACCAAGCTGCTACGTCGCATCATTCCTCCAAGCTCGAAATGCCGAGCGTGGATATCGTAACTCAACTGGTTGTCCGTTGTACGACAAGAATGCTTGTCAGTGGCAGCGACAATATCCAGGACCTGCGGTTTGTCAGGCGATGACCGAGCCTCGATGCCGCGGCTTCAACACCGACCACCAGGAGGACAATTTCGAACAGGAGCAAACGGAGGAAACAGAGAAGGCCAGTAAGGAATCCACCCAATCGACATCGATCTGTGACTGCCCCATCGGGAACTGAAATAGAAAACGCCCGGACCTACTCGACTATCCGAAGAGGTCCGGGCTGAGTTTTTCGGGCGATAAGCGTGAGGGGCTCTACCAGATCTTCACTCTCTGATCTGGAGGAAGGTACATTCCATCGCCTTCCTTGACATCGAAGGCCTCGTGAAACTCCGGCATATTCGGCAGCGAGCCGTTGACTCTGAATTCCGGCGGAGAATGCGGGTCAGTCGCGACGCGGTTGCGGGTCGCTTCCTCGGTCGCCTTGTAACGCCACACTTGTCCGATACCCAAGAAGAATCTCTGGGGACCGGTCATACCGTCCATCACTGGGGCTTCCTTGCCGTTGAGCGAAATCTGATAAGCCTTGAAGGCAATGGTCAGACCTGCGAGGTCGCCGATGTTCTCGCCCAGCGTCAGCTCACCGTTGACGTTGAGGTCGTCGAAGACCTGGAAGGCCGCATACTGGTCCACCAAAGTATTTGTGCGAGTCTTGAACTCGGCCAGATCTTGCTCGGTCCACCAGTTGCGCAGGTTGCCTTCAGCGTCGTACTTGCTGCCTTGGTCGTCGAATCCGTGTCCCATTTCGTGGCCGATGACCGCTCCGATAGCGCCGTAGTTGACCGCGTCGTCCGCCGCCAAATTGAAGAACGGAGGCTGCAGGATGGCAGCGGGGAAGACGACCTCATTCATGGTCGGATTGTAGTAAGCGTTGACCGTTTGCGGCGTCATTCCCCATTCGTGTTTGCGGATCGGACCGCCCAGCTTGCTGCGGTCAAGTTCGAATTGGAATTGATTGGCGCGCATAACGTTGCCGACTAGATCTCCGGCGACGATTTCGAGCTTGGAGTAATCTTCCCAAATGTCGGGATAGCCGATCTTCGGTGTGAAGTTGGCGAGCTTGACCTGAGCTGCAGCCTTGGTCTCGGGGCTCATCCACTCGAGTTCTTCGATGGCAACTCCATACGCGCTACGCAGGTTCTCGACCAGCTCGACCATGCGGGCCTTGGCTTCGGAAGTGAAGTGTCGGCTCACGTATACCTTGCCGATGACCTCGCCGAGGCTTCCGTTGACAACATCAACCCCACGCTGCCATCGCGGGCGTTGCTCTTCCTGTCCATTGAGCGCGCGGTTGTAGAACTCGTGGTTTTGCTGATCGAATTCCGAGTTGAGTTGGCTGGCAAAGCTGTTGAGCAGGTTCCAGCGCAGGAAGGTTTTCCAGTCGTCGAGCGATGTAGCTGCAAAGATAGTGTTCAGACCTTCAATGTAGCTTGGCTGGTTGATGATGATGTCGGTTTCGTTCTCGAGGCCGGACGCCTTCAAATAAGCGGACCAATTGATGCCGTCACCCAGATCACTGAGGTCGGTGATGGCAAACTTGTTGTAGCGTTTGTCGCTGTCGCGATTCTCGACTCGGGTCCAGTGGTTTTCGGCGAGCTTGGTCTCAAGCGTCATGATGGTGGCTGCCGAGGCGACGGGATCAGCGGAGCCGGCCAATTCAAACATCTTCTCGACATGTGCAACGTACTTGTCGCGGAGATCGGCTGACCGCTCATCATCCCTGAAGTAGTAGTCACGGTCCGGCAGGCCAAGGCCCGACTGCCACAGGTGGGTCGCGTAACTCGTCGAGTCCTTGCCGTCGATCGCAATGTAGAGGATGAATGGTCCGCCGCCACCGATCATTCGGTTGTGGGCGAGGTATGTGGCGAGCTCGTCCTTGTCGGCAATCGCTTCGATCGCCTCCAATTCGCCCTTTATCGGTGACAGCCCGAGTTCTTCGAGCCGCTCGGTTTCCATGAACGAATTGTAAAGGTCGGAGACCTTCTGCTCATCCGACCCGGCCTCGAGTTCGGTGCTCGCGGCGACATCTTTGATGATCGCCAAAACATCCTCGCGAGACTTGTCGCGAAGGTCCAAGAACACCCCTGTGTTCGTCTTGTCGGAGGGAATCTCGGTTGTCTCCAACCACGCTCCGTTGACATACCTGAAGAAGTCGTCCTGTGGACGCACTGAGGTATCCATGTTGGCCATTTCGATGCCACTGGTCAGTTCCGGCTGTGCACATCCTGAAAGAACCATAAGACACAAAGCTCCGATCGTCGCGAGTTTCATTTTCGTTTTTCCTCCTGTATTGCCCCTGCCGGTTCCCGAGCTTCGATACCGAACGAGCCGACATGACAGCGCGCAGTATACGCGGGTGCCGGCAAGCGCGCTCCGCGTGCAAAGGCATAGAGAGCTATTCGAGTTTTGTCGTTGGATGTTTCAGTGATCACGGGTTTCCGTCCGAATCGGCAGAAACCTCCAGTAGGTCGCGCAGCGCCACAGCCACTCGAGCGGTCCGAACCGAAACGCTTTCAGCCAGAGGGAGCTGAGAACGAGCTGCAAGCTGAAGCAGATCGCCGAAAGAGCCAGGAGCTGGAGTCTCGTGAGGTCACCGAAAAGACCAAGTCCGTACGAGGTAGCGACGAGGCTCATCATGACGGATTGTCCGATATAGTTCGTCAGCGCTGTCCGTCCGACGGCTGACAGCCCGCGTTGCAGGGCGCCGCCCAACCCTTTGCGACACCAAAGAAGAACCGCGCTGCCGAGTGCCCCAGCAAGCACGAGGCTCGAGACGTCATGGAAAATGTTGCCGACGTTGGCCAGGTCACCCGCATGGGAGTGGGCATAACCACGCATGACCGACGCCGCGAGTGTGATCGGAACACCGACAGCAAAACCCACTATCGCCACTCTTCGCCAGAGAAGTTCCTTGCCGCCGTCCAGATAGCCCCACTTGACCATTCCTGCCGCGAGCAGGAAGAGTGCGAGAGTTCGCCAGCCGAGATAAAAGGGCATGTAGAGAATCAAGAGTGCGGAGAAGTATGACAGGCGCCCGAAGAGGGCTGCTCGCACGGGTCCTTTGCTGAATACAGCATATTCGACCTTTGACTGCTCAACCGAGTTATTGCCGTCGAGAACAAGGATCGCGACGTTCGCCGGCATCGGTAGATCGTAGATGCCATCACCACGCACGCGTCCATGATCTTCGCCGGAGAACCACCGGAGCCCGGGCTCGCGCTCGGGGAGTTGCTCGAGATCGACGGTGATCGGTCCTCCGTTTCTCATCCCCTTCATGGCTTCGGCCACCCCGAGCTGAGCGCCCGGCTTCTCGGCCACATGTCGGCCCGGACTGCTGATGTAGGCGCCCCAGCCCATCATGAGAACCAGAAGAATACCTCCCACCCACAGCATTCGCCGGGCCGACCGACTCTTGAACATGAGAAGCCCAATCGCCGCCAGTGCATATATGACAAGAACGTCCGCCCAGTAGAAGAGCAATCCGTGTGCGAGTCCGAACAACATCAGCACTACCACCCGTCGGAGATAGGTCCAGCGGAACCTACGTGTGTCCTCCGCTCGGATCCACTGAAGGCAGAATCCGGCCCCGAAGAGCATCGAGAAAACCGTGATGAACTTGTTCTCGAACACCGCATCGGTGATGAACCACGCGAGCCACATTCCGCTTTCACCCGGGATCACCGGCGTCGGATCATTGGCGAGATACTCCGGGATGAACATCTGCAGTACGTTCACTACCAGGATTCCAAAGATGGCAACTCCTCGAAGGACGTCGAGAGCGACAACACGCTCACGGGAAACGGTCGGGCCAGTCGTCATGATTCACCTCTCGAGTTCAGGAAGCCGATACGACGAACGAACGTGTCCATCGATCGCTACGGTATCTAACGCTCGAGACCCCGGCTTGGTGAGCAGCTGGCCATGAAGGGACTAGGGATCAAGCAGACATTAGCGCGCCCCAATCCTCATCGTCATCGTATTCTTCACGCGCCCTCCTTACACGATGACGAGCTTCAAGACGAGAGCCTTCAGGTCATAGCCATTGTCGCGACTACCAGAAAAACGAAGTTGAACAGGAGCACGCAGAGATAGCAGAGAGATGCTTCTCTTCTCTGTTATCTCCGTTACCTCCTGTTCAAACACTCACGCGCCGGTGCCATGCGATGACGATGAGGATGACGATGGCCGAAGCGACTGCAGCGCCCAACGGCGTCCTTCGAGGCGAGCGGCGGCTGGGGGATTCGGTTCCGCTAGCCACCATCGCCAGCCTCAGGGCTCCTTTTCATCATTCACCTCGCCCGGTCGCCCGGAGCAGCTCGGCGTAGACCTCGCGGGTCGCGACAGCCTTGGGGTGGTCCACCGGGAGTTTTTCCTTCTGAATCGCCATGGCGCGCTCAAGCATCGACTCCGCCTCGGCCAGTCGGTCCTGCTCGATGTGCCACTCGGCGTATCGGAAGAGGGTTCTGGCGTAACGCGGATGGTCGGATCCGAGGGCGCTTTCGTAGATCTTCAAGGTGCGGAGAAATGTCTGTTCAGCCTCCGGGTAGCGTTCCTGATGAGTGTAGAGGACGGCGAGGTTGTTGAGGCAGATACCCACGTATGGATGGTCGGGGCCGACAGAAGCCTCGTTGATCGCGACGGCGCGCAGAAACAGCGGTTCAGCATCCGCGAAACGCCCCATTCTGTCGTAGAGCAAAGCGAGGTTGTTGAAGCTTCTGGCCAGATTTGGATGATCTGGACCGAGAACCTCTTCGTAGATCTCGAGAGATCGCCGGTACAGCGCTTCGGCTTCCTCAGGCCGGCCCTCGGAGTCGCACAGAAGCGCAAGGTTGTTGAGCCCCACGGCGACCTCCATATGATTGGGTCCGTAGGCCTTCTCCCAAATGGTGAGGGAACGTCGGTAGAGTGGCTCCGCCTCTTCGTGCATCCCTTGATCGTGATACACAAGTGCAAGTTCGTTAAGGCTCAAGCCGATTGAGGGGTCGTCGGGTGGCAGGATTTCCTCACGAATTGCAAAGGCTCTCTGCAGGACCGACTCGGCCTCTTGATAGTGCCCCTGATGGTTGTGGGCCGCGCCAATACCGGTCAGGCTCCTGGCCACGGATTCGCTGACCGGTCCGTCGCGGCGCTCCTGAATCTCGAGGGCCTGTTGGCAGGCTGCCAGCGCCTCGTCGTAGCGTCCCTGACTCACGAGCACGCCACCGAGAGCGTTGAGGGCCTCCGCCACAGCGAGCGAATCTGCAGCCTGGTTCTGTTGGCGAATCTCAAGGGCGTCCGTTATGAGGTCTTCCGCTTCCTCATAGAGACCCAATTTGTCGTAGATTTCGCCGATGGTCAGCATGAAGCGGGCTCGTGCCAATGGCTGATCCTGGAAATCGCCGCGAACATCCTCGGCGCCATGGTCAAGCAGCTCACGAGCGGTGATGGTACTTCCACGCGTCTCCGACGGATCGGAGAGGTCGAAGAGATCGATCACGAAGCCTGAAACCGCAGTCGCAACCGCCGCCTCTCGTGTGGCGCGATCGGCTTCGCTCCGCGCCCGCAGGAATCCGATCGAGGTTCCGGCTATACCGAGCAAGAGGGTGAGCAGAACGACGACCCCGGCGATGACGGCGCCTCGATGTCGCCGCATCAGCTTGCCGACGAGGTAACGAAGCGAAGGCGGAGTCGCAATCACCGGCTGATTGGAGAGATGCCGTCGGATATCGCTGACCAAGTCGGCCGGTGAGTTGTAGCGCTCATCCCGATCATGAGCGATGGCCTTTGCGACGATCAGGTCGAGATCACCCTTAAGACGACGTAACAGGGTTTCGTTCGACACACCACGATGTTGGGCGGCCTGATCTTGGGCATCCGTCTTTTCGGATCGGAGCTTGACGCTGGGCAGCTCCGCCTCCTCCTGTGAGATTCGCATGAGGATCTGGGCCAGGCTTACTCCTTCGGTCTCGAACGGCCGCGTGCCGCTCAGCAGCTCATACAGGAGAATCCCGAGGGCGTAGACGTCGCTCCTCGTGTCCACCTCCTCCGAACCATCGACGATTCCCAATGATTCAGGGCTCATGTACGCCGGAGTTCCGATGATCCGCTCACCCGTCAGCTCTGTGACCCCGAGCAGCGGTCGGTCGAGAGCCTTTGCAATACCGAAGTCGATGATCTTGGGCACCGGTACACCGTCCTGCTCAGCAACAAGAATGTTGGACGGCTTGAGGTCGCGGTGGATGATGCCTCGGTGATGGGCGTGCTGGACCCCGTCGCAGACTCTGGTGAAGAGTTCGAGTCGATCCTCCACTGAGAGGCGGCTGCGATCACAGTGTTCGATGATCGAATGCCCTGAAACGAGCTCCATCGCGAAGTACGGAAAACCGTCGTCGGTGGTGCCGGCTTCATACATCTGGGCGATGGCGGGATGGGACAGACGCGCCAGAGCTTGGCGCTCCGCGCTGAATCGTTCGGAGGCTCCAGGCGCCGTCAGATCGGCGCGTACCACCTTGACGGCCAACTCACGCTGTACGGGCTCGTCCTGTTCGGCGAGGTAGACGACACCCATCCCACCCGCCCCAAGGACTTCGCGAATACGAAACGGGCCGATGACATCCGGAAGGCCTTGAGCGGTCGAAGACGACCCCTTCCTCGCACCGACCGCCGGCTCCTCAGCCCCCAAGCCGAGGGCGGCCGGCCGCTCAAGGAATCCGCCCAACTTCGGCTCCAAGCCGAGCAGTCCGATCAACGCCTCACGAAGTTCGGGATCGGGACAGTTGGATTCGACGAAGGCCTGCTGATCGGCTGTGGGTACTTCGAGAGCACGAGCCAAGAGTTCGTCGAATCGATCGCTGCCGTTCTCGGTCATAGTCTCCTCGCCTCCGCTGAGGGATTTTCAAGACGTACCAGAGTACTACCATTCGTCCCGGATCCCTCGCGAGGACGTTGAGACAAACTGACTGCCCGGCCCCCCCCACTCCTACAGTCCAGAAACCGCGACTCAGATTGGCCACGACGACATCACGGAATCGCCCCCCCCAAGCACTTTGGTCGATCCCGTTGTACTTCTGACCCAAATCTGAGTGCGGCACTGGACTCGATCCCGTCCCTTCTCCTTCGCTGCGTACAATCCCTCATCCGCGAAACCGATCAACTGATCGGGCGAGCTGTCGGCTGTTGGAACCACGGAAGCTACCCCGATTGAGGCTGTAACCCTGGCCGAAACCGGAGAATCCGCGTGTGCGATGGCGCGGTTGCGAATTCTGCTGCGAATGTTATCGGCCACCCGCTGTGCTCCTACAGGATCGGTTCCCGGCAGAAGAACCACGAACTCCTCACCACCGTAGCGAGCCACAAGATCGGCGGCGCGCGTCGAGGTCTCTTCCAGGCAGGACGCCACCCTTTTGAGGCACATGTCTCCTGCGGGGTGCCCGTAGTGGTCGTTGTAGTTCTTGAAGTGGTCGATATCGAGCAGAATCAACGACAGCCATGAACCTGCCCTTGCACCACGCTGCCACTCCTGTTCGACAGCTTGATCGAACCGACGCCGGTTGGCGATACCGGTCAGGCCATCGAGCTGAGCTAATTGCGCGAGCAGGTCCGCCTTCTTCTTCAGCTCCACATGGGTTCTAATTCGGGCCCTGACAATCGGCGTGCTGAACGGCTTCGTAATGTAGTCCACCGCCCCCACTGCGAGGCCTCTAGCCTCGTCCTCGGCATCGTCCCTGGCGGTGATGAAGATAACCGGAATATCTGCGGTACGATCGTCCGACTTGAGGCATCTGCATACTTCGTAACCGTTGAGCCCCGGCATCATGACGTCGAGCAGAACCATATCCACGCCGCCCTCTGCCGCCGTTGCCAGTGCATCCTTGCCGCTCAGGGCGAAACGAACCTCATAGTCATCGCCGAGCAGATCACCGAGAACCATGATGTTCGCCGGGACATCGTCCACGATCAGCAGTGTCGGTTTGTCGCCCGTTGTCATGCTCCGGCTCCCTTCGTTTCCTTGAATCGACTTGATCCTCGAAATCGATCCTTATTAGGAAAGCGAGACACTGAGCGGAAGTGCGTCAAAGGAAGCGCGGTCGCGCTACGAATGGATTCTCGCGGAATTCTCTTTGGGGCGGAGTTCACACCTGCCCGGAGGCCCTTCAAGATGGCCAGGGATCCAGCAGGAGAGGATAAACAACTCCCCCACATCAATTTACAGGAAATAGTTGATGCCCAACCCCGCCAACTGCCTTTCGCGCTCAGTTGATCGTGAGCTGTCGATACAACCACAGACGGGCGAATCGCCAATCTCGAGTCAAGGTCGAACGCGACACTCCCAGTACCTCGGCTGTCTCCGTCTCCGTCAGACCGCCGAAGAACCTCAGTTCGACCAGCTCGCCGGCACGTGGATTGACTTCTTTGAGCCGATCGAGAAGCTCATCGATCGCAACAATCGTCTCAGGTTGCGGCGCTTCGAAATCGACGTCCTCCAAAATTGGCTGTCGAAGGTGGGCGCCGACCCGCTTCTCAGCGAACTGGCTGCGGGCGTGATCGACCAAAATCCGGCGCATCGTCCTTGCCGCAACGGCGAAGAAGTGTGCCCGATCGTTGAAACTCAAGTCAGCGACCTTGGAAAGCCGGAGATAGGCCTCGTGCACGAGAGCCGTACCTGACAGGGTGTGACCGGTCCGCTCGCCGGCCATAGAGGCTCTCGCGAGCGCTCGCAATTCGTTGTAGACGACCGGCAGAAGTTCATCGACCGCGGCGGCGTCGCCCGACTCCCACCGACGCAGGAGAACCGTAACTTCACCCAGGCGTTCGTCGCTTGCCATTTTGATCGATCTCCCGCAGCAACACCGGCTCCTGAACAGAGTTCATTCTATCTGACTTAGTTCACTCGAGAACGAGGAAAAGCGTGAACCGCGAATCGTCGCTATGCTGGATAACGACCATACCAATCGCAAGAATGACGCATTCTTCAGATGCATGCCGCGTAACAGCTAGTGAGAGCAAGAATGAAAGTGATGGACACAACCCGATTTGATGAGCTCTTGGCCCGCGCGCTGGAGGTGTCAGCCGACGAGCAGAGTGCCTTCATGGAGGCAAACTGCGAGGATCCGGATCTTCGTCAAGAGCTGATTGCCTTGCTTGCCAAGGAATCGGAGTTAAGCGAATTTCTCGAAACGCCGGCAGGAGTGATCCTGGACAATAGCGAGCAGGAGCGGCCGTCGAAAAGTAGACGTCCCAACCCAACGAAGACCCGCGAGCTGCCCAAAACCATCGGACCCTTTCGCATCCGCGAGCTGCTTGGAGAGGGAGGCATGGGCGTCGTCTATCTCGCGGAACAGGACGAGCCTGTCGAGCGAGAACTGGCCGTCAAGGTCGTTCGCGCGGACCTGACGAGCCCTGGCGCCTGTGAGCGGTTTGCGGCCGAGCGACAGGCCCTGGCGCGTCTGTCTCATCCTCACATCGCCCAGATGTACGAGGCCGGCACCACCGAGGACGGCTTCCCGTACTTCGCGATGGAGCTCGTCACCGGGCTTCCGATCACCAAGTACTGTGATCGCAACCTGACGTCTATCGAAAGGCGGCTCGAACTCTTCGTGCAGGTTTGTGAAGGGGTCCAGCACGCCCACCAGCGCGGCATCATCCATCGTGACATCAAACCGTCCAACATCCTCGTCACCGAGCGGGATGGGGTCCCGACGCCCAAGATCATCGACTTTGGGATCGCCAAGGCCCTCGACCGGCCCTTGACCGACGTGACCCAGCTGACCGGTCTCGGGGCCGTTGGGACTCCGGCGTACATGAGCCCTGAGTCTCTTGGAATCGGCGAGGAAAGCTCCGATGTGGACACGAGGAGTGACGTATATGCACTCGGTATCCTCCTCTATGAGCTACTGAGCGGCACCCGCCCGTTCGAGACCAAAGGAGCAAGCTTCGCCACGATTGTTCTGAGGATCACGAAAGAGGATGCCGAGCAGCCCAGTGCTAGATTGCGGGCGGAACAGCCCGATGCTCAGGCTTCCGCCGCACGCTCGCGCGGCACTTCGACCGAGGCCCTTCATCGTCACCTCAAAGGTGATCTCGACTGGATCGTCATGAAGGCGATCGCTCGCCGCCGCGAGGACCGCTACCACTCTCCAGCTGAGCTCGTCGCGGACATCCAGCGCTATCTTTCAAACCGGCCGGTCTCGGCGACTCCTCCGTCGATCCTCTATTCGGCGGGCAGATTCCTGCGACGACACCGAGGACCGGTCCTGGCCGCGGCCCTGCTGCTACTGGCCCTCATCGGCGGCCTGGTGGCACGAACCCTGGAAGCTCAGAGAGCCAACCGAGAGGCGAAACGGGCCAACCTGGAAGCCGAGCGGGCCTTGGCCGTCCTGGACGAAGCGCAGGAGCTCTCCGGATTCCTGGCAGAGCTATTTGAAGGCGCTGATCCGGAGAGTCGGGGGGAGAAGGTCTCTGCCAGGCAGCTCGTGGACAGGGCTGCAGAACGGCTGCGTAGCGATTCATCGTTTTCTCCTCTGCCACGAGCCAGATTCATGGTGACCTTGGGCGAGATCTACACCAAACTAGGCGTACTCGAGGAGGCCGAAGAGTTGCTCTCCCGATCACTGGAGCTTCGCAGAACGCACGATCCCGAGGACCAGTTGGCCTTGGCTGAAAGCCTCAATCAGCTCGCTGTACTCCATCGCAACCAAGGGGACTTTCTAAAGGCTGAGCCTCTTGTACTCGAAGCTCTTGAGATCCGACGGAATCACCCACAGACTGAGCCCCAAGATCTGGCTGACACTCTCAACAACCTGGGCAACCTGCGCTGGGATCAGGGTCGTCACGAAGAGGCCGAGCCCCTATATGAAGAAGTGCTGAGGTTGCGGAACCAACTCGGCGATCTTGAGGGAATGGCATCGGTTCAGGTCAACCTGGGGGCCCTCAAGATAAGACAGAACCGCTGGGGAGAGGCAAAACCCCTCCTCGAATCCGCGATGACGACCTTTGAGAATACTCTCGGTCCCGATCATCCCAACATCGGCATGGTCTGCCTGAACCTGGCAACCGCCTACTGGAAGCTGGGCTCATGGGAGAATGCCCAGGGGCTGAGGAGGCGGAGCGTAGAGGTATTTAGCAAATCCTATGGACCAGAGCATTTCCGCACCTTGTACGCGCGCAGGGGTCTGGCGAGGGACTATCGCGACCTTGGGGACTACAGCAAAGCCCTTGAAGAGTTCGAGGCCCTCGAGGCTCTTGGAGAGAAGAACGGTAGATATTTGCGCGTCATCCGATCGGATCTCGCCCACACCCTGGTACTTGCTGGAAGGGCTGAGGAGGCGGAGCGTCTCTACGTCCAGCTGTATGAGGCGGAGGAGAGTGTCGCTCAACCCGACCAATCCAGGCTGCTGCGGTACCGGAACAACATTGCGTGGACCTGGAGGCACCAGGGTCGTTTGGATGAAGCTGAGGCCGAACAGCGCCTAAACCTGGCTCTGCAAACCGAGCTTCACGGTGAGGACAGCACCAAACTGGCCTGGACCGTAAACGAACTGGCTACAGTACTTTCTCTCCAAGGCCAAGACACGGAGGCCGAGCCCATGTTTCGCCGGGCCCTCGTGGTGCGGGAAGAACTCCTCGGCACGGTCCACACCCAAGTGGCGGAGACCCTCCACAAACTCGGCCACCTGCGGCTGCGAGCAGGTGACACTGCCGAGGGCATGATCCTCCTAGAACGGGCTTTGGTGATCCGACAGCAA
>JAAESQ010000883.1 GCA_024229275.1 bacterium
AAGGGGCAGCCGTTGTGGTGAAGCTGGAACAACAACATATGCAGAATGCGCTTGCCAATGAAGATGCAGCAGCATGCGCCATGGCCATAATCGGGGACGTCGTTGCAGAATTCGCCCGGATTCTGGCCAAGAGTAATAACCCATCCATGCCGTTTAAAGATCGTGAACGAGAATTCCGAGGAAAGCTAGAGAAATTACTGGACGGAGTCGACGTGCCGCGACTATTCGCCCAACTTGCGCTAAAGATGAAGGAACTAGGAGTTTCCGGAGGCCTCGTACTTCTCGACGAAACCGAGGCACTGCTTGTTGCAACGGAGATCCCATTGTCCCGGCGCCTCCAACTACTCGAGATTTTCAAGAACTGGTGCGAAGAAACGGATGCTCACTTTTCACTTGTCTTGGCAGGGACAAATGCGGTGCTGGATCTTATCCGAGAGAAGGCCCCCAAGGTCCTTGATGGAAGATTGCATTCAATTACCGAATTCAACCTCGATGTTGACGACGTTTCCCAATATCTCTTGGAGAAGATGACGTACGCTGGAGAGTATCCTAACCTATTTAACCTGCTAGAGCCGGATGCGGTAGAGTGGATCGCCAGCGCAAGCCGGGGGGTGCCAAGGCGCTTGGAAAAACTTTGTCATGCGGCCTGGACCTCCGCGCGACAGATTGGATCACTGATCGACCGCGTGAAACTGAGAGAGGCTATTGCGGGCCTGGCCGGGAGTCAGATCGAGTCGCGAATTATCTCCGCAAGGCTCCCCAAGATGGAGAAGAAGGCAGCGCGGACGCTGGCCCGACATGGCCTTTCCAGTCAATTGTGCAGGGCTGAGTTTTCCGCCAGTGAGTTCCGGGCATTGTGCAGACTGTCCCAGCGCGATCTTGAGCTACCGATTGTTAGTCGACGTGACCACGGTGTGTACGAGATTTCCGATGAATTGCTTCGCGATGCATTCGATGGTGGAGACTGATGGGGAGTCGAAAATACGAGCCTGGGTTTGCAAGTCGCATCCGCCAGTACAAACCGCAACACGACGTCCCTCTACCGGATAACGTGGAGCTGGATTATTCCAACCCAGAGGCTCTCGCACAGTCGGTCCAGGCGTACAGGGTGAAGATTCGCGAATCGTCAGACAATGAGACGGTTGACTCGTTGCTTGACGAGCTCGCCCGAGCCCTCTCGGCAAAATGCACGCGCTCTGCGACCATCCTCGTCTGGAGCGCCGGAGTTTCATACCTGGCAGATTGCCTTTGGCAAGCTGTCGGCGAGACCGAGAATGGCTGGAATAATCTCGTCCACAGCGCACGTTTAAAGAAACCCGGCATTTCGTGCGGCGTTGATCATCCAGAAAAAATTCCGGACTGCGGCCAGGGTTTCGATATTAATCTCTGGCAGAAGAGATACAAGGAACCTCAGGTGGTGTTCCTGGGATTTGCCAGAGGCATGTACTCGGCTGATGCGCTGGAGCAGCTGTTCCGCGACTGCTTTCGACCTCGCTGTCGGGCTGCGCATCCGTCATCAACAGTTGTGCCTCTTGAAGACGTCACTCGTTCGTTGCGATTCATAGCAAAATATCTTTTTAGGATGGGAGCATAGCATGTTGGCAGGGCGCCAGACGGTGCATCCGTTTCCGGCACGAATGGCACCGCCAGTGATGGCGAAAAAGCTTATGAGCCTTCGCGGGCCACTTGAGGTTCTCGACCCAATGATGGGGTCTGGAACTACCTTGCTGGCAGGTCTCCGCGCCGGCCACCATGTAACCGGTGTGGACACGGACCCACTTGCCGTCATGATCGCAAACGTGGCGGGAACGCCGATCGACGTCACACTTTTCGAACGCCGCGCAGCAGAAGTGATGGCACGAGTCGAAGCCTCCTGGAAGGATGTGCCGCCTTGGCCACGAGCCTCCGACATGGAGACCCGAACGTTCGTCGAATACTGGTTCGATGAAAATAGTGCACGGCAGTTACGCGCTGTCACAAACGCAATTGGGGAGGTGGAAGAGCATTCCGTCCGGAGGGCGATCGCTTGCGCAGTCTCACGAACGATCATTGTGAAAGATGCAGGCGTGTCGCGGGCTCGTGATGTCGCTCACTCTCGACCCCACCGGACATATAATGTACCTCCGTATCGGCTGGTCGAGCTTCTTCCTCGCAGTGTGCGTCACGTCAGCAGAGTGCTTCGAAAGGTGCCGCGAGTGAACACCCGCTTTCAGGTGCACGAGGCAGACGCGAGAGAACTACCCTTTGCGGAAAACAGGTTCGATATTGTCCTCACATCACCCCCGTACGGCTCAGCGATAGACTATATGCGGGCCCACAAGTTCTCGCTGATCTGGTTTGGGCATTCTATCGGACAGCTACGCCGACTTCGTGGCGGAAACATCGGGACTGAAAGAGGGACCGAGTCGGCCGAGGGAGTTTCGCAGGCGCTTGAAGTTGACAGATTCTGCGATGTTCATGGAATTGCGCAAAGATACTCCTCCATCCTCAATCGATACGCTGGCGACTTGAGGCGGGTGATCTCAGAAATCCAACGTGTCTTGCGACCAGGAGGTGCTGCGACGGTGGTTGTCGCTCCGACGACGATCCGTGGTGCGACGTTCGATTTGCCGGCTCTGGTGCAGGAGCTGGCGCAGGCGTCTGGGCTGAGCTTGAAGGCCAGGTTGGATCGACCGCTCGATTCCACACGCAGAGCGCTGCCGCCTCCGAGGACCGGCCATGCCGCGCTCGACACCAGGATGAGGTTCGAAACAATACTGGATTTTATCAAGGCATGATGATGTTTGAGTCCAGGCAAATTGAGGTATAGGGCGCTCATCAAGCGATGTCGTAGTCCTCGCCGAAGTTGCTCGCCCCGCCCCACATGGTGCCGTGCTCGCGGTCGAAGTAGATGGCGGTGATCG
>JAAESQ010000884.1 GCA_024229275.1 bacterium
CCGCGACCTCCGCCGCCGTGATTGGTTTCTCAGTGCTCATCCTTCGGCAAGTCCTAACTCCATGCCCGCGCCAGGGATTTTGTTGATCCGCTGCCTGTCCGTGCCGTGCCTGGGGCAATAGCCAACTGCGTCTTTCTTGAGTTCGGTTACGTTTGAGCAATGGCACTTCTTGTACTCTTCAAGCCATACCCACTTGCGCTTGGCGACCTTGGGCTCCGCCGCCGTGACGGGCGGGGTCATCGCCAACCCTCCGCTTCCTGCGTCGTTCGCCGCAGGATCTGGCTGTCTAGTGAATCTTTGCAGGTACAGGGATAGGTAACATCGACCTCATGGAAGCCGTGGCCATCACCGTAATAGTTCCAGACCGGGAGACGGCCTCCGCAATTGCGGCAGTAGCGGGGATCATAAATCTTGCTTCGCTTCATTCCGCCTCCTCCAGCCGCCGCGCTTCCGCCTCGGCCTGCTTCACTTCCTTGAAGATCCGAACTAGCCCGGCCATCACAGCTATGTATTCGTCTCCGTCCTTTCGGCCAAGTGCGATCATGGCTGATGCTGGCTGCGCGGCGTACCATTTGATCTCCGGCGCTTTCGCTTCGGCGAGTTCTACTGCTCTTGCTGGCGTGATCATTCCTGTAGTTGCCGCGCTTCCGCCTCGGCCTGCGCCCCGCAGTCAGCCAAGCACCGCTCCAGGAACACCTCGGCCTCCATGCGCGACTTCATCTCGGCTTCCAGTAAGCCCTTGACCGTGCGCACTTCGATTTCGCACGCCTCCAGCTTGGTCTCGGCGGCCAGGGCGGATTCGTTGACCGACAGCTTCTCAGCCTTCCAGCGAGCACCAATGTAGAAACAAAGCACGCACGCGGCTGTGATGACGACAGCAAACTTGATGTCCTGTTTTATTGCTCTGCTCATTCCTTCGGCTCCAGCAGCTCCCCGGTGCGCTCCTCGGGGATGTGGTCAAAGTAGCCTTTCGGTTTCGGGGGCGGGTAGTGGCGTTCGATGATGGCGGCGATTTGAGCCTGCACGCGGGATGATCCCAGAAGGTACAAACATAACCGCAGTTCGTCCCAGATCTCCTCCGCCACCCGCTCGGCCTTGTCAGGCATTGGCGATTTTGAAGGTTTCGAAGTCATTGGTTTCTACTGAGTAATGAGTTGGGCGAATGTTGATACTGTTCGCAGTTTCAGGCTCAACTACCATGTGATCGGCCTTGAGTCCACGTGTGCTGACCCGCAGACGGCCGTCTTCGAGCAAGACTACCCTGAATGCGCCGTCTGCGCCGTCGTAACGAAATTCAACAGTATGGTTAGGTCGTACTACGCTGTTTGTCATATCACCTCACCTCCAAAAAGCCCGGCCCGCGAATGAAAAGGAGAGAAAGATTTGCGCGGGCCGGGTCCCACATAGGGGCGGAATTCGGTAGGGCCGCAGTCTTGACAGGCGTGCTCGGAGGAAACACTGCCTGGCTGCGGCCCCCGCTGGGAAGTCCTCGTGTGGAGGAGATCCGACATGTTGAGGCTCCCCAGGTCTGGTCGCTGGCGGGCCGGATTGGATACCGACCGTGGCTTGTGCACCCGCCCAAAAGCTCTTTATTGGACGTTCTTCACACCGCTTCATTGGTACCAAGCGAGAGGCGGTTTCAGGGTGATTCACACGCGCTGTGCCGCCGCCAGCGAAATCGTCAGGACGACGGCAACCTAGCACCTCCCCCGAGGTTTCAAGGTTATTCGCCGCCACCCTGATGTCGTTAGATGTCATTTTCATTTAAGGCTTCCCAAATTTCTTTGGCTGAGAACCGCTTGCTTTCGCCGTTATAGGAAACTGACAGAAAGCTGATATCTGATGGTGTGTCTCCCAATTCAATGTGGAGACCCAGTGCGGACGGCTTAGCATTCGGCCCACTCACCACAATTGGTGCCCGGTATTCTGGGTTGAGTTCGATACCGCTGCTATCGGCTTGTGTATTTTGTGCGATGAATCGCGCCGAAGCAACTACCGGTGCCGCAAGCAAGATCATTAATGCTTGGGCTCTCGTCATCGCCACCACCCCACAATCGCCGCCACGGTCGCCAGCAAGAGCACGATCACTCCGAACTGCCATAGCGTCCATCGGAGGAAACGATCTCCGCGGGCAGTGGCGTCGTCACGCTGGTGCTCCAGGTCAGACACTCGATCCTCAAGCTGCCAGCGGATCTTGCAGTTGCGATCTTCCCGCTCATGGGAACGCTCAAGCAGCTTGACGAGTTCCTCCCATTGCGTCGCCGCGGCTATCTCTTCCTCCGGGATGCCGCCCTCGGTCATGCCGTCGACCTGGCCGGCCTCGGCGTGGGCAGCATCGACGTGCCGCTTCGCCCATGTGTGTAGAGATTCCATTCGTCCTTCCTCCCCGCCCGTCTTCATGCGCCCTCTGCCTGTTTCACCAGCACAAACGCTAGGAGACCAAAGACCCAGACAGCAAGAAGTAGGCGCAGCAGCCAGCCAATAACCACCTCGGGTTCCTGAGGTTTGTTCATCCAAATCCAAAAACGTCTCATGCTCACCCTGCGCCTCCGTCCCGCCCGCCGGCGGGGGTTGGGTACGCACGGACCCCCTGGCTCGGAACTGGCTCAGTCATCGCTGCCCCCTGGCCTTGGCCATTGCTTCGCTAGCAGCGTCAAGAAGTGAGCCATCGATTTGGGAGGATAGCTCCTCACGTGCGTCAGCTTCACAGCAGGCGTCGAAAAGCGCCTCCAGAGCCTCCAGCATCTCCGGCGCCGTGGCGATCAGTGCGGCGTTGGCGCTGGCTTCCTCGGGGCTGAGTCTTGACCGGTAAAAGTCCTCAAACTCTGTTGGTTCTTGACGGGAAATCAGCTTAGCGTACTTGGATGCTTCTACATCAGGGTCCTGCGCTCCACCGATTGCTTTCCACGCATGGTCAAAAGGAACCACGTAGTAAGGGAAGACTTCGTGGACCGTCCACGGACCCGGCGTGTGCTTACCCTGGCTCGCTACTGGCTCGGGTGCGGTGGCGGTGGATGCAGTGTAGCTACTCATTTTTCGTGACTTTCGCCAAGCCGCACGACGGACACAATGTGAATGTGGGCGTGGCTCGCTGGCCAGGCTCAAAAGTTAGTGGCTTCGTCCGCCACGCAAGTTCGGGTTCACCGGCAAGCTGGGACAAGCCGGACATGTATGCCTCTTTGGTAAGTTCTCGGCGCTCGACGTAGTCAACCTCAAGCCACATCAGCGCGTTGAGCAAGTCCTCAGTTTCGGTGTCCTGCTGAATGCTCTGAAGTCGCACCTTCGCAGAAGCGAACTCTTCAGCACTGATGTTCCCCTCTGTATAGCCCTTGATTATTCTGCGCAGATCTTTAGCGGTCTTCGAGCATGGCGGGACATACATCTCGTGCTTAATGAAGGTTTCGCGCTCTTCTTCTGGATGGATGCTGCCACAGCGACATGGATAGACGCGACGCATCTTTGCGCTTGCGGTAACCGTCGAAAGATCGCACTGCTCAAACCAATGAATCTCGTTTGTTGGCATCTCTGTAGTGACTCCCTCCGTGGCTCGCTACTGGCTCGGAATCCGCACCGGAACGGGGTCCGGTGGATGGATTCTGGCTCGGACGTCCTTGCTGGCATTTCGGCGATATGTCGTTTGTGTTCATGGCTTTACCGTCCGGCGGCGCCGAACTGGTGATCCCCAACTTGTTGACCAGAAAGGGCTGTGGCATTCTGGATGATATGTATCACTCTCGCTAATCCCCTTTCGTTTCAACAGCTTCTGGCGTTCCTTGTTCGGTATTGGATGGAAATCTGCTCGGACGCCCCGCTGTGAGCACTAACTTCTTCTCAAGTTCTTTCCGGGCTCGTCTTGTCAGTCCGCGGGCAAAGCGATGTTTGCCTGGAAGTTTCGCTTCGGTGTATCCCAGCGCTTCAATCTCGGCTTTGCGAAGGATCTTGCGGCCGGAGTGAAATCGCCTGCGTGCGGCAATCTCGTTGTTCGGGCCTATGTAGTAACGGACCTCTGAGCTTCTTCCGGTGTACACCCAAGATGCGGCCCGGTAGACACCGCCCTGATGCCCTACGTTCGGATCGGCGTAGCAGACCAGACAATCAACTCCCGGCTCCAATCGCTTTAGGTATCTCACGCACGCCGCGATTGCCTTACTCAACAGATTTCGGTCGTGTCCGTCTGGTGCCCACATCCGGGACAACTCCCAGACCTTGCATTTGCGCCCGAGGAGGAACTTTCCAATATTCTTGTTGGCCGGTATCGAAAAGGAAATCAGAGCCTGGCCATATTCGAAGTAGTGAGTCTTGCCGGCAGAAACGCTCTGTGTGTAATGGTGTTCCTTGAGAGTTGCGATAGCACGCTCACGATCCTGATCGAGAAGCAGCTTCGCAGCTTGGAGCGTGGGGGTCGGATTTGAACCGCCGCCTTCCGCTTGGAACGGTCGTGCAACCATTACACTACCCACGCTCACTGCCCGCCTCCCTTCGGCTCCCCGCTCGGAGGTTCTGACTTCTTTGGCGCGATGTGCCAGTCGCATCCGCCGCCAGCATCGCAAGCCTGAGCACCAGGACACGGCACCTCGTAGCCGGGCTCGCAGTCAGCACCGATTTCCCCGCATGGGGCAAGGTCGTCGGTCTTACAGCCGCACTCGCCGTTCCACCAGTACAAGCCATCGAAGCCGTTCTCTTCGAGGTGCTTCTTGACGATATCCCTGACGCTCACTGCACACCGCCCTTCGCCGCGCCGCCCCAGACCTCCATCCAGAGCCGCTCCACCTGATCCGCTTGCCGCTCGGGCGGCGGCCGCAGATAGATCTCGGTCACCTTCGCGCTACTGTGGCCGAGCTGGTCCACCGGCAGCGCTCCCGTGCGCTCTTCAAACTGGGTGACGAAGCTCCGCCGCGCCGTATGGGTACCGCTCCGATAGGTGTCCAGCCCGGTCGCCGTCTCGGCCTTCTTGAGCGCCCGGTACAGCGTCTGGTAGGTCAAGTCCCAAAGCCTCTCGCCTGGCGCACAGTCGGCAGCTATCGCCCGTAGCTTCGCCATCAGCGGACTGGGGCAGGCCACGATGTTCGATTTCTTGTTCTTCGTGGCCGGCACGAGTACCCGGGCGCAGCGGTCGAAGCTCTGGAAGATGAACAGGCGCCCATCCTCGAGTAACGCCTTCGGGGTGAGCCCGAGAGCTTCGCAGGAGCGCAAGCCGGTGAAAAACATGACCTCAGCGACCGTGCGCTTCGGCTCCGGCAGCCGCGCCAGCAATGCGGCCACCTGGTCCGGGGTGTAGGCCACCGGATCTTCCGCCCGGATAGGCTCCGGCCCCAACTCGGTGTAGGTGGCCGGATTCGCCTCGGCGTAGTAGCTCATCCTAATGGCCCACTCGAACATTGATCTGAGCACCGAGAGGCGAGATCGCCGGCCCTTGAACGGAACCGCGGCCATGCTCGTCACCCATCGCTGCACGTGCAGGCCGGTGATGTCGCAGAGCCGCAGCTCGCCAAACCTCGGCAGCAGGACATTCTTGATGGTGCGCCGATAGGTCCGCTGCGTACTCGGTGCCTTGTGCGCCACGAATTCCCGCTCATAGAGATCAGCGAACTGTTCAAATGTGGTCTGAGTGGCCGCAGCGATGGGCAGTCGGTTGATCCGTGCAAGTTCTTTCAGCCGATTCTTGTCTGCCTCCCGCTTAGTCGTCTTGGCCACAAAGCCTAGCGGGATCCGCTTTCCGGGTTTTCGTTGGCCCGGTGGCGTTGGCCGGACGTACCACCATGCGCCGGACTCCGGCGTTTTGGGATATACGTCGGTTCTGAATTCGTCGGTGCGATGCAGGGATGGTGCCGTGTGAAAATGTCGTCCCATGTCCAGATCTCCTCTTCTCGGGGAGATTGTACAGGACGGGGCCGGGCGGGTCATGGGGCACCTCGCTCAAGCTGTTCTGGAGTCGCTAGTGGCCAAGAAAGCGTGTTCGCGTGAACGTGCCGAATGGAAATGGCATCCATATCGGCAACAGCGCGAGGTACGTCCTGCCCGTGAGTGGAGCGCGATATCTCATCGGCCTCTTCTTTGGGGTACTTCCCGGCCTTATCCAGATCGCAGACATAACCGCCTTTGTCTGGACCCCACCAGAGAACGCAATTTCCAACTACGCCATGGCGGCGACATTGGATGTAGTAGAGTTGTCCGCTCATACCCGCGCCTCCCAGGTCGGGCAGTCGCCGTGGGGATATTCACGCAACAATTGTTTGCGATCGATTACTAGACATGAAGGTGTCGCAACTGGGATGGGAATCTCAAATGCGCAACGCCCCCACCACGAGCTAGCATTAGCCCACTCGGCCCAGCGGCAGTTGAGGCAGGTCGGCGGCGCGGGCGAGCTCATGCGCGTTTCTCCAAACTGAGTTCACCAAGACGATTAGTTACACGATTCAGTCTCCAGCTCAGCGATTCGCGCAGCTTGCGCAACTTGTCAATACCAGCAGAAACAGCTTGGGCTTTCGACTCAAAGCAGTCTGTTCCGAGATTTTCCCGTCGGGCCTTCTTGCCGGCCGCGTTACTGGTTACGAATTTGTACCTGCCGTGGTCTAAGACGGTTCCCTTGAAGCTTTCAAGGCCGCGAGTCTCCACATACTTGACGCTGTAGAATGTGCTCACCGTCCCTCCGTCTCCCCGCCCGCGGGCTCTCCTCTGGCCTTGGCGATCGCGGCCCGCATCTTGCAACGGGCATCGTCGGCGTACGGGAAACAGAACTCACACTTCTCTGGCACGTCTTCCGGATCGTGCTCTTCGCAGTTGGCGACCTTATTGTCCAGCTTCTCGTAAGCCTTCAGAGCCGCGTACATCTCCGGCGCGGCGGCGTACAGTTGAGCAGTCGCTCGGGCTTCCGCAGGACGCAGAACCCGGTAATATCCAGGAGGCTGCGATGGCTCAGCGAAATAGCAGATTGGATCGCCATCGTCAGCGAAAATACCAATCAAATCAGTGTCGCCATCGTCAACGATATGCGGCCCCGGTGTGTGCCTCATCCTCGCGTCTCCTCGGCAGGCGCGGCGTCCAGATCCACCGGCACCAGCTTGAACGGCTCCATGCTGGCGATGTTGCGCTCAGCAACGATGTTGGGTACCTCGGCACGGGTAACCCTCAGATCCGCCGCCCCCTGACAGGGGAAGTACATCCGTCCGCCATCGTCCGCGAACGTGACGACGAGCATGTGGGTAGGTCTTGTCATCCGATCGTGTCCTCCTCAAGTTCCGCGTTGAACCGCAACAGCCGCGCTATCTCGCGGTCGGGAATCTCTGATACCTTGATGTCCTCCAGGGGCACAGTCAGCGACCACTCCCGCACCTTCAAGCATTGCAGGCACTGGTCGCCGTGCTCGGCGATCACCAGTTCCTCATGCAGCTTCGGAACACAGCGCTCCGCGAGCCCAGAGTCATCCGTGATGGACAGAAAGAGCATCAATGGGCCTCCGACCTATTGTTTCCGGCGACCGTTCGTCCGCTTCGAGTTGCGCCGCAGCCAATCCTCCAGAGCCTGTTCGACACATTCCCTAAAGGACAGATCTAGATGGAGCGCCTCCATTCGAACACGCTTCTTTAGCTCTCGGTCCATCCGCATCGTGACGGAGGCTCGGTCCACTGCAGAAATCTCTTGCTTTTGTGGTTTAGTCATACTACCGTAGTACTATTGCTGCGTACTGCTTGACAGCTTGCTTGCTTTCTGTCATCATTGTGGTCTGGCACTGTGAAGATTGTATACAAGCACAATCATGATGTCAAGGGAAACCCTTATGGAAGCATCAGATCTTGTCAGTTTCACCTTCAGGCTCGAACGCTCCGACAGAAAGAAGCTGAATCTAGTTGCCACTCAACGAGATACAACGGTTCAGAAGATTCTTCTGGAGTTTGTTGACAGCCTCCTGCGACCGTCTGTTCCGGATTCCGAACAGAAAGGGTTCAGGTGTGTCAGTCCTGACACGCTCCATCCTATTGATTCGAGTGGGCGTGTTCTGTTTTTGGAAAATATCGACCCATCGGGCAAAAAAGTCGTTCTCGCCATACAGTCCTCTCATTTAGAATGGTTGCGCATGCTAGCCGACGTGCTCTCGGATGGCAGCGAAAAGCTGTGTGCGTCCCTCAAGCAGATCATAGAGGGATGCTCGGAGGCCCTGCGCTTTGAGCGGGAACGAGACAGAATTATCCGAGGAAGAAATGAAGAAGCTTCGTGAACTGGCGGCACGCGCTGGAGCCAAGATGTCATCTGGGCTCCGCGACCTCACCACGTATGTCGGTGAGGATTTGCTGCAACACGCCCCGGAGGACGAGAACTTGCGTCGGATCGGTCGAATAGCTGAGTCCCTGAATAACGGCGATGATCGAGACGACGCATTACATACTCCTATGGATTCTTAGGGTTGAGTACCTGGCGGCGGCGGTCGTCTTCACCCTGGCAGCAGTGCTGCCGGCACCTGCACATTCGCAGGCGCCGGGTCGGCGCTGGTCATGGTGGACATTGTTCCTGTGGGCGGCGTTCGCCAAGGCAATCGTGTTTGACCTCTGGCAGTGGTATTGGCTGGCGCGGGTTGAGCTGATCGTCATTCCCTTGAAGATTGCAGCAACCTACGAAGTAATCGGACTGGCCACGGCGGAGATGCGTTCCGACAAGCGGGTCGGTGCCAAGATCTTCCTGACACTCTGTGGATTGGGGGGTTTGGCGATTGGTGCCATGAATCCTCGATACGGAACGGCTGACTTCGGATGGGTGCGGAATGTCACAGTGGCGGTCGATTCCGGGCTGGGGTTCATGGCTGTGACGGGGCTCTCGGTGCAGTTCCTGAATCGGTGGGAGATGACCGCGGAGCACCGCTGGCACGCCCTTTGGTGGGCGCTGTACCTGATAGGCTACGGAACCGCAACGGCCATCCCCACCAGACTCCGTGGGCCGCTTCTGATTCACAACGGCATCCATCGGGTGTGGAATGTTTGCTGTATTCTGGCTTGGCTGGTGCCCCTCATTAGGGTCCGCTACCGGGCCACGGATCGTCCCACGGGTCAGAAAAGCTCACTTGATCCGCCTGGCTACCGCTATGCGTGGCGACGGTGAGCCCACCGATGGCAAAGACCAGCACGAGCACGAAAAGTGCTAATCGCATGGACTACCTCCTTTCGTTGGGGATGTCCTCCGATGGAGCAATTATATGACTGCTGAGCAGGATAATGGTGGCGGCGTCGACGCCAGAGCCAAAGCTCTCTTTTCCGCCCTAGACGAACTTGTGAACTGGCTTGACAAACATGCTGACCTCATGGAGATCCGGGCGCCAGAAGGGATGATGGAGAACGCCCGGAAGGCCCTGCGCGGTGGAGTTGATCTGTGGGACACCCAATCTGGTGTATCCTGAGAGCAATGGGAAAGGAGGCCAGACATTGTGGAGAACGCCGAACCGCTATTCGTACTGCACGTTGCCCTGCGGCTCCTTGGGGACATCAGGGACGACGCAGCGGTGAAGCCTGAACGGCGGCGGGAGATCGCTGTCTTTCTGCGCACGCACACAAAGGATCGCTCGCCTCAAACGCTAGAGTTGGCTTTGGAACCGGAGTACAGCTCCAGGTAGACGTCAATCAAATCCGCGAAGGCGTAGAACCGCCAGAATTCGTATGCCCACTCTATTGCTGAGAATCGGGGCTGCGGCGAGCGAGGCACCCGCGGACGATTGTCCTCATGTCCTGCACTTCCTTGGCGAGCGAGCTCGACTCGGCTTCGGATGTACTCGTATGCTTCAGAAACGCGCGCTCGATACGTCCGAGGATCTCCTGGATCTGCTGTAATCCAGTGGCGGTGCCTTGGTGCAATCTCACAAGCTCCTGCAGCCGGAAGATATCCTTCAGTGCCCGCCGGATGAAATACCAAACCAACCCTGCAAGGGCCAACGTTGCTATCGAAAGTACCTTCTCCAGTGCGGTCAACTCGAACTGCAAGATCTTCTCGATCAGGTGCTCCATTCATAGGCTCCCCTCGGCCGGCCCCTCTCCGGCCAGGTTCAATGAATCTCTTTCGGTTGATGGTGCACGACGGCACCGATAATGCCTCCAGGTACTTCGAGCCTGAAGGTGGTTTGCTCCCTGATCTCATCCATGGTTTTGCGCCCCAGCATGAGCTGCCAAGCGATCAGCCCAAGCATGAAGCACACTGGCACGACGACCATGGCCGCGATGAGAACCAGGTTCGATAGGCTCATGCGTCTCCTTGTTGTGAAGGTTCTTCCATCGTTCTTCGAGCTGTTTCAAGCCGGAGTCAATGCTCTCTGTCCGCCGGCAGATGCAGTCGAGCTGACGCTTCAGCAGCCAGATCAGAATGATGAGCACGGCAAGCAGCACGGCGATCACAAGGTTACCCATCATCGCTATCGCTCCAAGCGTCCCTGCAGATCGGACAAGTAGCGACAATGACGGCTAGTCGTTTGTCGATCTTGTGAATGTCATCCTTCATCGCACGGGCATCTTCCTTGACTTGGAGTTGGTCCGCCCTCAATGACCGAACATCCTTCTTCAGTCCGTTGAGGCCGTACTTCACCGCCAAGCCGCCAGCGATCATCATGACGATGATGCTGCCAATGTGGAAGATGAGATCCAGGGTTGCCGTCACAATCAGAGCGGGTCCTTCCGGACGACTTTAAGGCTGGAATCGAACTCCACCTGATGATCTCGAAGTACTGCCGTGAAAGCCTCCCCAGCCCGCGTGCCGAATTCAGTAGCACGGTCTAGTAGTGCCTCCACGGACTTGTCTATTCCGAAGAGCTGAGCTGAGGCAGCGCCGCCATGGCCCTCGACACCACCAAGCGCATCAACGATAGCTACCTTGTGTTCGATCGGGAGTTCAGCAACATGCTCCCTGATCCACAGCAACGCTTCTCTGAGATCATCGGTCATCAGATCGCATCCTTTCTTCAGGTGATTGGCGAAAGTTGCCCGGCCCTCCAAGAACGGTCAGGCCATACTTGACCTGCATTGGGTCCGCCTCGTATTTGTACTTCTTGGAGTGGGCTTCGGGTACGACATTGGTGAATGTCAGGCCGGTGACACACTGCTGTGCATCGAGATCCAGCTCTGCTGGCAGCACACGGGTCAAATCGATCTCCTGTGCTTTGGACTGCTCGTCAGCCCATTCTCCCAACCGCTTCATCAGGGGGGCACCGACAACAAGGGCGGCCCCAACTCCAGCCGAAGCCGAGATGGTCTCCATTGCGATCAGCCCCACTCCTATCGTGGCGCCAGCGCTGAGCCCTTTGCCGGCCAACGCCAGCGGCTTCCACTTCCGCTTTCCCCGCACCAACAGTTTGCCCGTCTCGGTGCCGATGAATTCGATTGGAGCGGGGGATGCAATGAAGACCCACTCCATGTCCAAACGTACACGGTGATCGGCCATGCTGCAGACCCGGACAGTCCAAGTGTCAACCTCGGTTACATCGCTGGCAACCACCCGCTTCGCCTTCATTTTGATCGGGGTGATTTCAACGATCAGCTGTGCCGACAGGTTGAGTGTCAGCAGGCTTATCAGCAGCATTGAGCGCAGCAAGGTGTTCCTCCATTCCGGCCATCTTCAGTCGTAATTCCTCATTAGCCGCCATCAGGTGAGCCATGACCCCCTCGGCGCCAAGCCGCCGCACCTCCGGATAGGGCTTCGGGGGTTTGCGCACGAGGCCGTTGTTGCCCGCAAAACGATGGCACAAACGGAAGAAAAACAAGTAGGCTCGTGATCCCCCCTCAACAGGGCTCACGAGTGACTGGGTGAAATTACTGAAAACATAAGTCACGAGCCACGTCAGCGCCAACAACACACCGACGGGAACGCCAGGCAGAAGATAGGTGACCACCTGCGTGATCGGGTCCATTGCTTGTGTGGGGTCCATGTCAGCCCTCCTCGACCACGTACCAGTAGCGCACTACTATCGACACGGGATGAGGGATAACCCGCAGCTCATACGTCTTGCCGTTTTCATGCACCTCCTGGTGCCCGTGAGGGAAGTTCACGTAGTGCGGCACGTAAAGCGGAGACATTGGGTCTCTGGAATTAACGGGGTTGCCAAACACAGGCCCCGTAGGCGGCGGCTGCTCCCAACTGTGCTTCGGTATGGGATCAACCACAAGGTCTGGGCCAAACGTCAGCTGGATCTTGCCCTGGTCAACCGTGGCCCCGTCCTCAACTACCACGCGGATGACCGGATCGGGCGGGGGGTTCGTGGTGTCTCGGCCTCCGCCCCGGTAATTCTGCTCGGCATTGTCAAACCGATGATGGAAGTCGACTATTGCCGCATCGTTTGCGCGGTCAGCGTCCTGCTCCATTTTCGCCAGCATAAGCTGAAACACCGCTTCTGGTGAGAACTCATATAATGGTTCGCTCATTCTTATCCTTTCTAATTCGCCCTTCGCTCACGAGCCCTCGGGGTTATGATGCGGTAGACACGCACATCGAACTCGCCGAAGGTGTCGGAGAACTGGCTGGCTATGAGTGGAAGTTTCGTCCCCGCTGGGTACTCGGTCACAACGGCGCCGGCCGGCTCGTTGGCCAACGTGAACGTGAGGCTTTGGGGATCCTCGCAGAGGTTCGTAGCAAAGATCCACTGGTCGCCGTTGTCCATCTGCTTGGTGACGTAGCGGTAGGGCTCGTCATAGCCCTTGCAGGTGGCGGTTGGAAATCCCGAGAGGTCTGTTGCCACTGAGGTAAGCACTACCCCCGTGCCCAGCTCGTTAGAGTCCTGGGGAGCGGCCAGCAGCACATCCTCAATGTCCATGATCTCGGCAGCAACTCGGAAGTGGTCTAGCAGCGGCTGCCAATGCCCCTTCACCTTGATTGCATTCTCCATACCGGCAGATGACACCCAGCCCCAAGTGAGAACGCCGCCAACCGATCCCCAGTTCTGGTGACCGATGATGGCCTTCCAGGCTTGGGTGCGCAGCTCGTCGTATGGGTAGCCACAGCCATAGGAGCCCGTGCGGTTGTACTGTTGGATGACGTGCCACTGTGGACGGGAGCCGTGGGTGATCTTGCCGCTGTGATCGGTCCAGAGGTCGACTAGGGACGGGCCATTACCATTGATGTCTGTGTCAGTCGCATCCTGCGCAGCGGGGGTGCAGTCGTACAGGGTGGCAGAGCGAGCGCTGGTGCCCATCCAGTTCTGGTCTGCACCCTTGGCGAGCTGGTAGCCGTATGGATCATTGGCTGGAATGTCCAGGATGTCACGGTAGTAGAGTTGCGCGTAGGGGCGCAGCGACGGCAAGCCATAGACCAGAAGGCCGGGTGCGTAGGTGCTGAGCTTCTCATGGAATTTGTGCGACCAGCCCTTCGCCCCGATGGCGCATTCGTCACAGGGATACATGCCAGCCCCGTCGTTGGCCAGCAGAATATCCGCCACGTCCTCCCACAGCGTCTCTTCTGATGCGGCATCACCATCCGCCCAACTCACCAGGGCGTCTGTGGCGTCCTCTGTCGGCAGCGCAATCTGGGAGTCGATGACGCTGGTGATCTCAACGTCGGCGCCGCAGTCCTGGAAGCCGGTAAATTGCCGAGTGAATAGATTGTCGGCAGGTTCACCAGCACCGGCTGACGTAGCAGCATAGATCATCCACCCGACCTGGGCGTCCGAGGCGCAAGCAGCCAGAGTGACGGTAACCTTGTTGGTGGAGCCGCTCAGCGGACCAACACTATCGCTGGCGCTGTCATTGGTTTCTGTCTGATTCCCGTTGAAAATATTGTATCCGACCCCTGCCACCCTTACCCATACATAGTCCTCTGATATGCTCCCTCCGCTGGCGCTATTAGCGATGGACGGAGCCGAGGGATCTTGGGATGTACAAGTGCCCGATATCAGGTGTCCTTGGTACAGATTCGAGATCTGGAGTTGCCCGATGCCGTAATCTGACCAAGCATCCACGAGTGGGCCGAGTTGGTCAGGAGTCAGCCACGGAGATCCAATACGCGCCCCACTGGCGGGACTGAAATAGATGGTCGCGTTGTGGCGGGCACGCCGTTCATCAGAGAGCCAGTTGGCAACCTTACCCAGGACGGTGGCTTGCGGTAGCCCACCCGGTGTGAACCCTTCGATCTGGTTCACATATTCTGCCTTGGTATCCCAGACGCAGCCGCCGCAAGAGTTAGAGCTATAGCGATTGAATGTTCCCCAAGCGAATTGGGCCACACCGTTGTGGTACCAGCGGCCGCGGTCGTCGATGTAGTTTAGGAGGGCGTCGCGGTAGGTGGTGTTCTTCTTGACGATCTTCCAATCAGGGTAGTCGGCGACCAAGCTGGAGTCACTGATGAGCTGGAGTTCGCTGCAGACGTAGTGCGTGCTGTCCACCGCCAGGGAGTCCCCATCCAGGCTCCAGAGGGTCTCCGCCGTAGACACCGGGTTGATGGTGGTGCTGTCTATCGGGCTGGCGCAGTCGGCAGTCGTATCCAAGCTAATGATGAGCTTGTAGTCCCCAAGCACGTCCCCGACCTTGGGGGAAATCTCGGTCACGCCGCAGATTTCCTCGTTGTCATAGGACGAGCACTGCCACGGGTCCACGGTGTCCCACAGCAGCCCCTTGTAGTTTGGATACTTAAGGAAGGTGCGTTGCGGGTACCACGTCTCTTCAATAGTGAAGTCGTCCAGCCAAATGGAACCAGCAGTTTGATCCTGAATGCGGAAGCGGATGGTCCAAGTGTCGCCACCATGTTTGGGTACGTCGAAGATGCGCTCGTGGTATTGTTCAAGCCAGTCCTGGTCGGCGTTCACACTTTCGTGGTAACGGCCTGAGTAGACGGTAGCAGCCAGCACCGCGCCGTCGAATATGCGAATGTCATGGGTGCCGTCAAAGGATGCGTCGGTCTTGACCCACCAGCGAACGCGGAAGTGACCACCCTGGCGAGTACCTACCGTGATAGTGCGGGTGAGGGCGGTGGCGCTATCGCAGGTTGTTCCCTTGGCACTCCAGCCTCCAGTCCTAGTCTCATCGCTGGCGGCAGCCACACAGCCGCTGGTAGCCCAGTCAGTGAGGTCACCGTCCTCGAAGCCGAGGTTGGTGCTCGTGAGTGCGGCGGCTTGGTTCGGCCATGGCGGTGGATCTACGACACCCCCTAAGCCCCACAGCAGGGACGGCAACAGCAGCAGTAGCAACAATCTCATCAACGTTCCCACCACATCAGCCAGGAGTCCACCATCAGATTGATGTCAGCGGCGGTCAGGTTGTCGATACTGAGAGTGACGCCAACATCGTTCGGCTCAAGATCAGTGGTTTGGTTGGAGACTACCTCAACACCATCAATAAAGAAGTCACAGCTGCTGCTGGCACATCTGATCTCTAGGTCAACCCAGTTGGTTGTTGCGGCGGTACTGGTATCTGTCGAGGTATCCGTGCCGTCGTGGGTGACGGCATACCAGTTAGCGGAGGTGCCGGTATCAAACTCGAAGTAGAAACCCTGGTTGGCTTCACATCCGTGGTTCTCGCACAGGCCAACATGGACCCGGACGTTGCTGGTAGTACTGACCTTGACGTAAGCCTGGAATGACCAAGTCTCATCATCCATTCCGAAGAACTGGTCGTTGGCGATGGCGTCACTCAAAAACAGTATGCAGAGACTGCTGTCCGTGCCGCCAGTGGAGAGGGTCATAGCGCCCGGATGACCCTCAGTTCCCGATACACGGTCTATGCCTGCCGTGCCGGTCAGATCACGTTTCCACCCGAGGTCACCAATGCTCCCATCAGTGTTGTCATCGCCGCCCACAAAGGTGTCGTGGATAACCTCCATGTCGCGTAGGGAGGGACGGAAGTCCACTCCAGAACCCGTAAGGTCCAGCCAATCCTCTGCGGTTGTTGTTTCACCGCCGCCAGCGAGCGCGGACTGGCTAGTCATTTGGAAGTTGATACCGTCGTAGACGCCACACACCCACTGATCGTCCTCAATGGCGTTATTAGCCGGATCTTGGTCCCGTTGGAGCTTGATGGGTAGGGCTCCAATGGCGTTCATATTGATGCTGGCGGCACCGGTGTTTGCAGCATCGGACTTGAAGCAGTACTCAGGCCCTTCAACGTAGGCGCTGAAGGCTGGCGTTGTAGTGCAAGCGAAAGTGTCAGTACCTCCACTGGGCTGACATGTGGTGTTCTGGAGAGTGCGGACGAAGTCAGCGCTGTCTGCCGTGGCCTTCGTGCTGCTGATGCACCAGAAGCCGTCTGTGTCACACGGGAAGAAACAACTCAGGAACGATGGACTGCCGTAGCCACAGTAGTTGAATGGCTCGCTGTTGCTGGCACCATCACCGGCTTCGCCAGTGAAACTGGAAGGGCCGGTGTCGCCGGCAATGCCGAGTGTCTCGTCTATCCCCGTGGTGACCAGCTTCCCCCAGATGGGCAACCCGGTGGCGAGGTCGATGGTGGCCGTGTTGTTGTTGCTGACATCGTAATAATCGATCTCTTCGTTGGCGTCGTCGAATCGGATACGGGGCAGCTCTGAGACGGCTGTACCGGTTCCCGCGTAGTAGGTGAGGTAACTCTCCGTCCCAGAGTTAACCGTGCCGGATCCGCCACCGCCTCCACACACTCCGCCAGAATCCACCAGGTCGCCATCTGCATTCCACTCGGAGCAGTTTCCAGACGCGCCCGCCGTGCCCGTGATCAGTGTAGTGTCAGCACCGCTCTTCAACGCTGCGGCGAGTTCTGTGATGGCGTCCACGGCATCGGAGGGCAACAAGAAGCTTGAGGCGCCCGAGAAATCGGTTGTTCCAGTGGTGGCCAAATCAGCGAGAAACGCTTTTCCCCCGACCTCCAGATCATCCTGAACACCGAGATCTGCTCCTGTGCCGCCTGTGTCGCAGTCAATGTTGGAGAAGTTCGTTGAGCAGAGAATGTTCTCGTCCACGTTGCCGATGGTCGCCGCCGGCCCGATGACCATACTGCGCGGGTTGTAGGTGGCGAGGTCGGCCCCTTCCGCCGCGAGCACGAATCGCGGTAGGTCGGACGGACCGAAAAAGATGAACGATATGTCCTCGGCAAGGACCGCTGCGTTGTTATAGAAGATCCCAACATCATCGAGAACCGTGGTGCTGATCGTCTGGTTGGCTTGTCCAACGGTGAGCGTTCCTAGGGATATCTGCCCCTCATCGGCATCGCCGAACGCCATATCCTTTGTGAGCGGGCTCCAGGTGTGGCTCCCAACATCGGCGGTGGTCGCCCCAGTGAAGGCCGGGGCAGTTGAAAACACAAGCGATCCGGTTCCCGTTTCGTCCGAGATGTTTGCGGCCACGCCAGCCGAATCCGTGATCGACGTGATCACGCCGGTCGTGGTGGCCACACGCATGAAGCCGCTCGAAAGCGCCGCCAATGCCTGTTCATCGGTCAGCGTGCCGTTGGCGGTTTGGGTGATGTAGGTGGCGTCCGTAGGTGCTCCGCCGCCCACACCACAGGCGGCGCTGGCGCTTTCCAGTTTGGAGCCGTCAGAGGCAACTTGCACACAACGAGAGTTCGTCCAAGAACTGTTATTCGTTCCGCCCTTACTGAGAGGCAGCGTCCCCGTCAATTGGGACATCGGGAATGTCGCCGATGGCCCGCTGGGGTTCGACGTAATAACGTCGCCAAGCGCTGCTGGCGTACTCGTGCCGACGACCCACTGCTCAGTATGGCTGTCAGACAACGGCCCCTTCCGCAGCTCATAGCGGACCTCGTAATAGGTGTCGTTGCACGTACTGTTCGCCGGCAGGGTGACGGTGAACACTCCCGATGAGACAGCCACCGGGAAGTTGCTCACGGCGATCGGGACATTGGTCGTGTCCTGAATGCAGTGAAACTCGAAATCGACGAGCAAGCGCCCCTCAGCAAGAGTCCCGTCGGCCATGTAGACGGTGTCGGTGACTGTTGTGAGGGTGGGCTGGGCCCAGAGCGTGCCCACTAGCATCATCGCCAAAAGAGGCAGCTTCTTCCACATGGTTGTGTCCTTATTGGTTCGCTAACTCCCCGTTTGCCCCGCCGCTGAAGTACCCTACCTGATACCAATAGTCACCCCGCCAGACTGTGCCGCTCACATAGTCGTCTGCAACGCCGTCGACTCTCCTGGCGTAGAGCTTGTTGAGAGTACCGCCGCTGCGGTCCTCGATTGTCAAGGCCGAGGTAGTCTTTTGCCAGCTGTAGACGGTCTTTGCTTGGTTGATCCACAGCATTGCGCCCCAGTTGCCGTCAGCGTCCCAGGCATAACCCGTGCTCGACTCCGCATTTGCCTTGTGGGTGTCGTCATCATCCCCAAGAGTCACATCCGACGCGCCCACCGTCGACCCCTTGTCGAAAATGCCGTCGTTCAGTGGTAGCATCGCACCGTAAGCGAAAGTGGTGCCGCCTGGCACGTCGAATGTAAACCGCCACTGCGTATGGAGTCCGTAGGTTGGGTGCAGAGTGTAAGTGGCGACCATCGTCCCAATGTCTCCTACCTCGGCGTTATCCAGCGTGGACGTGCGGACGGCTCTGACCTTCCGTCCGCCGTAGACGGTCATTACATAGGCATCCTCAGCTGGCGTGACCGCCGCTCCGTCAACAGTAATTGCCAAGGAGGATTCGGTGTCGTGGTCATGCCCGTTCCCCACCCAATCAGTACAAGAGGTGGTTGCACCAGTGGGGCAGAACTGGATGGCGTACTCGTAGGTGCTCTGCTCGTCCATGAGGATGGTATGCTGTGCCATTACTAAGTCGGTTGAACCGCTGGTGCCAGCGCTATCCATGCGCTGAGTTCCATCCGAGGAGAAAAACCCCGTGATGTAGGCGCGTGTATCGCCGGAAGCAGCCTGCTTTTCTCCAGACACCGTCAGGCGGACAGTGTGCTGACCAGCCGTCAGGGAGGAGTTGAACAGAGTCGGCACGTCCTTGTCGGCAACCGCTGCATACTGATTCAGAACGCGGTCGGTAGGGTTTAGATTCCCGCCATTGGCGACCAGTACGTCAGACGACAGCGTGGTCGCGTCCACGAGGTCTTGTGCCGTGGGAAGTAAGTCGGCTGCGGTAGCGTCTCCATCAATCGAAACCACAGAAACACCCGCGTTACTGATGTCAAGACCCCGAACTCCAACAACCGTCGTGCTTGCCGGGCTTGTCCACTCGGCGTAGTCAGTGGCGGTATTACTCCTGCGGTAGTAGTCGAGGTAGACAAGCCCGGCATCGCTAACCTTAGCCCATGTGCCGTTCAGTGTGACCGATGCGTCCTCCTGGTCCACCGACGTGCCAAGCACCCTGATCTCGGATTGCTGGAGGTGATGATTGTCGCTTGGTACGCCGAGTGGATAGTCATCCAGGGCAACACACCAGTAGTAGGTATCACCAATGAACTCACACAGCCAGTAAGTGCTGGACCCAGAGCCTCGGTCCTCACGGAAGATCCCAACATCTCGGCCCGGTGCTCTGAATTTCACCGCAATAGGACCGGTTGGGAATGATCTCTTCCTGAAGAATGTGAGTAGGCGGCTCTGCGGAAAGGCACTCAGAGTCAGGACTGCCAGCACCAGTACGAACACGATACCGCGTGTCATGTGTCAGACCTCTGCCATCAGGAACGTCAGCGAGCGTTCCGCGGCTTCCGATGAGCCGCTTACAACCTTGAAGCGAGTCAATGGAGCCATTGTGGACGGATCCAGGACAATGAAACGGCTAGCTGCCACCGAGATGCTCACCTGGCCCCCGTCGGAATCATAAACCGCTGTCCATGTGGTGCCATCGAATGACTGAAGCAGCGTCAGGCTCGTGCCGGTAAACGCGCCAGGCATCAGCACACCAAGAGCGGCGTAGCCATTGGTCTGGATTTCTTCAGACGTCGTCTGGCCGTTCGCGATCGTCGCTGTTACCATGTGGCGGTTCCGGTCGGTCAGTTGAGTGGTTGTCATTTAGTCACCTCCCGCTTTCTCTTTCGCTCGCACTTCGGTGCGCACTTGCTTGGCCGCACCCATAATCTCTTTCACCTTGCCCTTGAGGACTTCGTTCCAATACTCTTCGGCCTTGGTGAGCTGCTCCTTTTGCTCTCCGTCCAGGCTTTCCAGGAACTCCTTGCGGTCCTTCTTGCGAATGTCGTTCAGCGGATCCATGTTCTGAAGCGACGTCTTGATGCCTGTCAGGTTGCCGCCCAGCGCGAAGTACTCGGCCAGATGCCGTTCTAGGGCTTCGCCGTCCTTGTACCGCCACGCCTGCTTTACGTTGTAGAGCGCTTCACTCTTCCCGCTGGAATCCCCGCCCCAGCTAACATCTCCATAGCCCTGGTCTTTATTGAATCTCCGGACCTCATCCTTCGCGCCGTAGTAGGCGATCTCGCCCGGATCGTACTCGTACACCACGGCCTTCCAGAGCGCTTTCGTTGCCCAGTTCTTGGGTGCTGGCTTGCCTACCAGCTTCCGGTAGGCATCCTTTGGGACTCCGAGCTGTGTAGCCAGGAACTCCTGGCGATCATGAATGGTCCGCGGCTTGAAGACGTCGGGGAACGCAGACCGCGAAAAACCAAGCTCACCGATCAACTTGTACTGCGGCATCAACCCACTGGCAATCTTGTTCGCGGGGCTCTTGGCCATTTCTACGGCGATCTCTCGCAGCGTTCGCCGGCCGTTCAGGTACTGCCTAGCGTATTCCTGGGTACCGTCCAGTCCGAACCACTCAAGGAAGTCGTCCGCAATCCCGATGCGGTTGAACGTGACCACTTTCCCGTCTTCCGTGCGGCCCAACACGATGTGCGTTTTCTGCCGCTCGTTCTCTGGAATGTCTTTCTCTTCCTCAGGGGATCGCCAATCGTTGAGAGCAGCCATTAACGCCTTGAACGCTAGCACCTTCACGGTGAGAGACCCGATGCGATAGAGGGTGTATGGACTCGCGGCCTTGCCAAGAACCTTCCGCCCTACAGTAGTCGCTAGCTTGCCGTCGCTAGCTGCATTCCTGTAGAGTCTGCCGTATCGGCGCGCGTTGATTTCCTGGAAACTCCAGAACGGGTAGAAGTACTTGCGAATCGCTTGGCCGGCGACTGAGATGTCGTCGTAGGCGCCGATCATGTCGTTCGACAGTTTGAACGCTTTGTCGTGAATGCTGTCAAGGGCGTCAACTTCCTCACGCAGCGAGGCCCCGTAGTTGGCAGGTTGCCCGTCGGTCTTCTCTAGTTGGTCCAAGTACTCAAGGTAATTGGCGTACCGCAACACGGATTCGCGGAAGTTGGTAGCCTTCTGGACCGTGCCCCAGTAGTAGCTGTTCCATGCGCGCTTGAGTAGATTCGGCTTGCTGTGTCTGCGGTTGACAAGGCTCTCCAGTTGCTCAAGGCGGTTCAAGTCGCCTATCTCCTGAACTTGCAGCAAACTGCCGATACCACCACGGTCGAACCATGTGCGAAGTTCGGGTGACATCTCCCCGTCGCCGAAGAACATTTGCTTCAGATCCTTCATCGCACGCCTGAGCTGGCGGAAGGCTTTCGGGTTGCCGACGAATGTAGCCTCGGCGTCTCCGGAGAGGTTGCGTAGGTTGTACTTGATAGCCCGCGTCGGCATCAGCAGCATCCACTGCTTCCACGCTCGCAAGGTCTTGCCAAACGCTACCTTCATCGCACGCTCAACACCCTTGCCACGGTCAGCATCGCCGAAGTCCTTCAGTGTCGCGGCCACTTCCTTCGTGAGGATGATCTGGCGCCGCTTCCCGCCCACTAGTAGAGCCCGGCGCAGATCATCAGCCGTGATGCCAACCTCTTTCCCTCCGGCTTCCAGAATTTGCTCTGCCAGCTTTTCTTCCACCGTCTGCCCGGAATAGAAGACATTGCCCTTGTCTGGCTGCCAGACCTCGTGAGTCCGCCGACCAAAGGCTTTCACCATCCGCTTGGGGTCCGCCGGATTGATCCAGTGCTCACCGGCCAAGTCCTGAATCTCGCGCTGCGTGAGGCCTTTGTAGAGTTTCTCCGGGGTAGTGTCCTGCTCCTTTGCCGCCGCTTCTAGCTTCGGCAGCACAATGGACTTGTTGTGCTCGTGGGCCTTCTGCTTGAACTCTCCGGTCTCATTGATGCCGTTCTTTTCGTCCTCAATCCATGCGATAGCCTCGGCCCGCCGGGCATCCCACATCATCTGCTGCAGCACTTCGAATTGCGCCTGTAGATAGTCGGTTGAGAAATTCAGCGGGTTCGCCACCCGGCCCCTCATGTAGCTCGAGCGTGGGCTTGAGAGTTCCCTGGCAGCCGAAGCATAATCCTTGTTGCCAGCGGCTACCTGCTCCTCGATGTACTCAATGACGCGGTGATGGTAATAGTCCTCCCGGTTGAGTTTCTCTGCCACGTCGTTGCGGTCGATGGCCCGCATTGCCTCGATCAGTTCCGTTTTCGCCTCGTTCAGATAGCGCTTGTGCTCCGAGATCGCTTTCTGGATGGCGGGGTCTGCATCTGCGGCGGCGGTGGCCTTCTTCTGCGATTCCTTCAGTTGCTCCGGCGTGAGCTTGAACGGAAGATCGTTCCACTCGGTACCATCCTTGGTCATCCGGTCATGAGTCTCGACCATGTCGTCGATGATGACCTTCTCGATAAACTCTCGATACTGCTTCTGGTCGAGTGATCCAACGGTGTCGATGACTGCTTGGGAGGCATCGTGGATGGCGACGCTTCTCTGCTTCTCAAGCCGCTGAAGTTCGAAGATCAGGCCACCGTAGAGTTTGCGATCCAGTTCCAGGTAGGAACGCGAGACGGCGTGCCATCCCCTGCTCAACCGGTTCTTCCACTTGGTGATAGCCGACGGTGCCGGAACTTCTGCCGCAGCCTCGAACTCAGCGGCGGCTTCCGGTGGGAGAGCAGACTCGAAGCCCTCCATCTCGTCTGGAATCGGCTTGGGGGAGAGTGAGCCGCGTTGGCCTTCGCGGCGCTGCTCTGCTGGGGTGAGCTCTACTGGCTCGGCTTCTGCTTCTTCTAATAGGCCGGGGGTAGCGGGGGCCGCTGGACCGCTGAGCTGTCCAGCAGTTTCTTCACCTTCCGTAGAAACTGTCTGAGCTTTTCTTCCGAGAAGCGAGGATACAGCCTCTCGGACTGCTCCGTAGGCTTCTTCTCTGACGGCATTGGCATTCTTCCCGGACGCCAAGTCCTTAGCGCCCTTGCGGATGGCATCGTCAACTGGGCCACTCCGCAGTGCCAGTTTATCATAGATTTCCAGACTTTCAGCAACGCCTTTTGCAATGGCGGCGTTCCGTTCTGCTTGAATCACATTCCCCGCTTCGCCGAGTTGCGCTGCGGCGGCTTCCTTGCCAACCATCTCGAACAGCTTCTTTTCGCGGGAGAGGCGCTTTCTGATGTAGCTGTCAAGCTGTGCTTCCTCAACTGCAAGATTCTGCAGGACTTCCACATCTCCAAACAGGGTCTGCTCAGTTTCCGAAACTCGCTCAGCCCGTGTAACGCGACGGGCCAGCGTCTCAACCTCGCTGTTCGTCAGGCGCTTGCCTTTTTGTTGCGCCCTGTTCAGCAGCTCGAGGGCTGCTTTCTGGTCGGCCGGTTCAGCCAGCGTATCTCCGATGATGGCCCCATGCTTGAGGTCGAGGTCCCCAGAGGTCACCATCTCGAAGATTGGGGCCGTAAGGCGGGACAGTGCGACACCCTCACGGGCAAGTGGCTCGCGCAACGTTATGCTATGTTCCTGAAGTTTTTCTGGCGTGATCCCCATATCCCGAAAGAGTGTCGCCGCGTCTATAGCGCTACCGCGCCCTTCGGCGATGTTGATCAACGCTCCCTCGGCTCTGGCTTCTTGTGCGGTGTCGGCGTCCAGATATTGCACGTCGATGTTTTTCTGGCCGGTCCGCTGGGCCAATTCCAGACGATGATGCCCATTTACAACGTAGGTCTTGCCATCCGCCGGATCTTTCCAAACTGAGATCTCGCCACCAAGCTTTGGGACAAATTTTTCTACATCTTTCAGCGTTTCGCTGACGCCGGCTTTGCCGCCGGTCTCCCGTTTGAACTGAAACCGGACCGGGTCAACCGCGATGCTGTCTACGGGAAGTTCGAACACCCGAGAGGAGGGAGCGACCGCTCCGGCTAACGCTTTCGGCGTCGTCACTCCACCGGAGAGAATCTCGCCCACCTGTATTCTCGCTGGCAATTGCGTGTGACCAGATTTCTCCGATGCCGCAAGCCGAAAATTCCCCTCTACCAGCCTGACTAGATTGCGCTTCGGGTCATACCAGAGGATGAGCGGGGTTTCCACCCCGTTCTCGGCCATGTCTGCGGCAAGCTGGTCGATGTACTGCTCAGTCGGCAGGCCCTCCCTGGTTTTTGGCCGCTGCTTGGGATCGCGCCGGTCAAATTCCGCGATGGACCGCAGTTCTTCGACCGGAATCATGGTCGCCTGTTCCCATTCTGCCGAGGGCTTTTCCTTGATTCGGGCCTCGGTGAGCGCCTGCCCCTTGCCTGCTTTGGCGGGAGGAGGAGCCGGTGCACCAGCCGCCTCCTCCTCGGGTTTTTCGATAGCAGGGCTAACGTCCAAGGCGGTGGGAGCCCCTTCCGCCCCTCTTGCCGGAGCTTTCACGCTGCCATCTGGCTGCCGCTCGACCAAGCCTTCGTTGACCATTCGGTCAAGTACTTGGCCAGCCTGATCGAGCGAGATACCGAATTCGCGCCGGAGCTTCGTCTTGCCGAAATAGGGGCGCTTCTCGTCTTTCGCCCAGTCCGAGATTTGGCCGTACAGTTCGTCCGAGACCTCCTCCGGCACCGCTTCCGGCTTTTTGGGTGGCTTTGCCTTCTTCTTCCGCAGTAGCTTGTCAGCGGCTTCTCGCGTGCCAGAAAAGATGGTCTCGCCACCTTGCTTCAGGCGAACCCATGGCGTCTCGGTGATACCGGTCTCCTCGGTAATGGGCGGCTCACCGTCGATGGGAATCTCAGTCGGTGGTTCTGCCTTGGCCTTTGGTTTCGACGCAGCCGATGGGTGAACAATCGCTCCGGCACCAACACCACCCAAGAATCCCCCCAACGCCTCAATGCCTGAGCCTTCCCATGGGTAGAACTCCGGCATTCCAGGAAATGCTTCCTGTAAAACCGACCGGCCAGTGGCTCCCTGTAACACCTCTTGAACAGGCTCAGACACGCCACCAGCCAGAGCCCGAACTCCACGGTTACGAATGAACGGGTTTAGAAGCCCCGCGAAGTTCAACGCCGCTGTGACTGGAACGTCCTTGGCGAACGACTCCACAAATAGGTCCCCTGCGGCCTTGTCGCTTTTCCCATACTCCTTCGCGGTGTCATAGGTTTCACCAGCGTTCACAAAGCTCTCGGAGAGAGATAGTGCCCCAGTGGCCTTCGCCGCCCCGCTCACCGTGTTGATGCCCTTGAGCATCCTCGCCATCGGCATCAGGAATGTCAGCATAGAGCCGCCAGCATTCCCAGCGTGGTGCGCGATGTATTCCGCGTCGAGCAGTAGCCATGGGGCCTCAAGCGGGTCCGTGGCGAACTTCTCAGCCTTCTCCGCCGTCGCTGGTAGTGAACCTTCGATAGCTTGCTTGCTGAACTTCTGGATCTCTTTCCCCACAGCCTTGAGAAGCGGGGCCCCTGCCTCATCCAGCAAGGTCTTGCGCATGGCGACATCTGGGGTCTGTTCCAGAATTGTTCCCAATGCTTCGAATCCAGACCCGGCCGTGCTCAAGACTCCATGCACGCCCATGCTCCCAGCTCGCATGAACGTGTCAAGGAGGCCCGGAACGTCTGCCTCGGTTGTACCAGCCAATGATGGCGGTTCAAGCGCGCGCTCCGTGGACGCCGCTGCGGCCGTCAGGACAGGGTCCGGCGGGGTTGGAATTCCGGGAAGGCCAGTTTGTTCTGCCCCTGGAGGTATGGGGACAGCCGTCTCGGCGGGACCGATTGGCGGGGTGACGCCACTGCTGATGAAGTCCGGCTGTTCCGGCGCATCCACGAACGCGCCCCGCTGGAGCCGGTCCAGTTCCTGCTCGATGCCGGGACGGGGATCTGCTGGCGTCGCTGTCAGATTCTCCAGGTCCAGCACCATCTCCGGCTCGGGGCGCAGCCTCGGATCGGCGAGAAACTTGTGCTGCTCCTCTTTCGAAAGTTCGGTGAACTCCGGATCCGCCCATTGGACCACCTTGACTTGCTCATCAAGTGGGAGTTCGCGGAATTCCGGGTCCAGAAGGATCTGCGGAACTGGCGGATAGTTAAACGTGGCCATTTCAGAATGATGGCGAAATCAGATATTTTTGTCGGAAAGATTCGGCTGTCTTCTCTGGCGGCTTGCCTTGTGGGTAGTCTTTCTTGTCGTCCTCCTGGAAGATGCCCCATTGCTGGAATTTCGCCTGAAGCCGTGGCACAATCACTTCCCGCATGTTCCGGCTGGCCTTCAAATCGGCCCCTTTGCCCAAGAGAGTTTGGTAGTCATCTTCAATCTTTTGAGCACGCTTCACGTAGCTATCGACAGCTCTCTTGAATGGCCCAGTGTCCCCAGCCAGGTACTTGTCGTAGAGTTGTGTCCAGGCGTCTTTCGAGATATCGTCGTCCTCTTCTGTGTCCTGCAGCGCCTCCATCTTGGTCGCCCTGTTCTCCTCCAACACGGCAAGATGCTGCGGGCTATAAGGGCGTTTCCCTGTTTGCCGTGGCTGTCTCGGCGGGGCATCGGCTGGGCCTAAGTCCCAAGGCGTAACTTTCCCGTCCTCATAAACATCGAGCCACTTGTGCCCGCCTTGATAGCGTGTTTCGAAATGTGGTGCTGGGCCTTTCTGCTCATCTGGTGTGGGTTCTACCTCCCATTTGCCCTTGGTGACGTTGTACAGGCCCCCGCTGGTTTGCAGGATGCGGTCCTTCGTGGTAGCTTCGACTTCCCATTTGCCTTTCGTGACGTTGTATAAACCGCCGCCGACGGACCGGATGGTGTCGGCCGGCGGTGCCGGCTTCGCGTTCCGCGCCCGCTGCAGCTGCCCCATGTAGGCCGCCAACCGGGCTCGGCTTTCGATCCCTCGACTCTGGACATTCTGAATGGCGGAAACGCCTCTGATCTTGGCCAGTGTCCGATCCAACTCCCTGTCTTCCTGGCCCTGGATGTAGCCTTGCGCGCCCATCAGCCCTCGAAAGACGTCCGTCGGGCCACCGGTCGTCGACGGCGTAGCGGCAGCGGCGATACCTGGTCCCAGCAAGCCCTGCAACACTGGAGCTATCCGCCGTCGCTGGCTTTTCTTCTTCGGTTTGCTACGCACAAAGGGAGGGGTACGAGCATCGACAGGGGCTGGGCCGGCATCTCCGTTCAGGAGGATCTTGAGCAGTTCTTCGGAGATAATCGGCTCATCCTCATAGAACAGCCCGCCGATGCGCCGTGGTATCTGTCTGAGGAAGCCGCCAACGTCTGGCATCTGAGCGTGTCCTCCCTTCGTTTAGAAATAAGCCGGTATCGTCGGCCACAGTCCTGGGTTTGCTCCAGGGGAGGGACGCGTGGGAAGCGCACCGCCACCGCCACCGCCGCCCGGCTTCAGCAGACCAGCTAGCGCCCCGGCTCCACCACCCGTAAACATATTCAGCGCTCCCATGCCGACCCCGCCGAGAGCCTTGGTCAGCCAGGCAGAGCTTGGCAACTCGTTAGCGTAGGTCTGAGCGTAGTTTCTGGAAGCGTCGTTGCCGAAGCCGCGGGCCGCATTGGCGGAATTGAGCATATTTATAATGTCCTGCTGGCCCATTCCCGCGATTTCCTGGAACGGCTGATTCTGTATGTCCCGCATCCACTGCTCGAACTGCTGGCCTTGCCCGAACTGCTCCTTCCCGAGCTGGACCCCCAGGAGGTCCATCTGGTTCATCTGCTGCTTGATGTTCGAGACAGCTTCCCAGTCCTGCTGCTGCATCGCCCGCTGCAGTTGGGCATTGAGGGCGCGTTGTTGCAGGAGTTGGTTTGAACGATCCGCTGTGCGCTCGACGTTGCCTTCGGCTCTACCGGAGCGAATGCCTTCAATCCCGAGTTGCCGCGCGAGATCGGTCTCCTTCAGCCCCTGGACATTGCCAGACAGCGCCTGGCGGAGACCGATATCGGTGCCCATCTGAGCCTGCCCTAGCCCGAGCTCGCCAGCCAGTTCCTGCCGAGCTGCATCACTGAGAGCGCCACCCTTGGTCAGCGCCAACCGCATCGCGCGATCGGCGAACGCACCGCTCTCGCGGCCGATCACGTCGTCTATGGCCCGAGCCCGCTGTCCGCCAACCCGAGACATCGCCGCCTGCCCCTCTGGAGAGTTCGGGTCGATGCCGAACTTCTTCAGGGACCGCATCGTCCGGGCGACTTCCGGCGCGAACGACCGAGCCACTGTGCCGGCGCGGAATTCGCCAGTCGGACGGGTCTGCTCCAACTCGTCGTAGGCAGTGGTGAACCCCTCGCCGAGGAGGTCGCGGACATCATCGAATGCCGCCCGATTCCGACCGCGGAGCTCGCCGAAGCCCTGGCCGGCGATGTCGATCAAGTTGCCGTAGTCGTCCGTCGCCCCCTCCACCAACTCGTTGGTCTTGCGGGAGGAGATGCCCGCCTCCCGGAGAGCGGATTCGGTGATCTCGTCGCGGACCTGATCACTGGTACGGCCGATATTGCCGGCCTGTTCATCCATGAAGCGGGAGATCTGGTCAGCGGTCATGTTGGCCGGGGTGACACCTTGCTGGTAGGCCGACAAGATGTCTTCCAGGCGACCGCCACCCTTGGCCAACACATCCTTGAACGGCATGATCTGCTCGCCAGTCCCCCGGACGTCGCCCACGTCGGGCGCACCAGCGGCAGCTTGCTGTTTCCAGTACTGGAGGGCGAGATCTCTCATCGCCTGGCCGCTCTGTCCGAACTTCTCCGACTTGTCGAGCCAGTTCTTGAACTGCTTGAAAGTCCACGCTCCCATTTCGCGCGGGAAGCCCTTCGCTTCCTTGCCTGCTGTGGAAAGTCCGAAAGCTGGCATTGATCACCTCTCTCCCGTCTGATATAGTCCACAAATGCCCAGAAGGCGGTTCCGTAGAATTGCTTGGGAGTTATTCCAAGGCCTCATAATCGGAAGCTTGCTTTTCTTGCTTCTCACTATCGTCTACCTCGCTGCCAATCGCTGACACCCACTACGGCGTCCCCATGATGTGATTGTGACCACCATCCGCCGCAACGGCACCACCGTGATCGTGGTTCGGAGCGGATACGTTAGTGTGCGTGTGGAGGTTGTACGTTGTCGTCCCGACCTTATTAGCCAATAGAGCATCTACTTCTGCCTTCGTGTACCTGTCGTTCAATTGCGTTTGGAGCGCACTTGTTACTCCAGCTAAGTAGGCCAGCTCTACATTAGTCACTGTGCTGCTGATAAGATTCTTGCTGCCGTCCGTGTAGCAAGCCCGTAGCGCCGTTAATGTTGGCAGTTCCAGAGCACCATTTAGCCTGGACGCGCCGGACACATGGAGTGCTTCGGAGGCGTTCCTTGCGTTCGTACCCACACCTAAGAATGCACTGATCGCGGCCCAACCGTCGGTAGCCGGATAGTCGTAGTTCACACCAAGTGCCTTCGCCTTGGCCCTGCCTACGTAGTTGACCAAAAACCCCTCTGCGTTTATGAGTGCTGTTGACGCTTGATTGGCATGGATGTTAGCCTCAATGCGAAGCTGCATAGGCCTACTGTTGCTAGTGTCCTCCAGTCGGACCTGATACGTCGTACCTATCTCGTCACTGCTCAGCGCAGCCCATAGTCCGCTAACTTCCTTCCAACCAGTATTCCCGACACCACTCTCCTTAAGCCACAGCACACCTGCATCGTCCAATGCCAAAGATCCAGCATTTGCCGTGATCACGCCCTCAGGAGTTCCATTCAGAGACTCAATCTTTTTCACAAAGGTCGGGCTGTCATTAATTCCAAGCTCAATGTGATCATCTACCTTCAGGATTTCGTACTGGTTCCCGATATGCTGGGCCTGCCATTTGCCAGCGCCATAGCACATGAGCAGAACGACTTGGTCATCCCGCTCCAGCCGATATGTTGCGGCATTGTTAATGGTATCAGCTCCAGCCGCATCCAGGATCACTGCGTTGCCGCCGGTCAGATTCTGAATGAAATACCACATCCCAGAACGTGTCAAATCACTGCCGTCTGGTAACGTCAGCGTGATGTCTCCCGTAGTCGTATCAACCGCGATCATGTGTATGGTGTCGCCAAGTGAGTCGTTCGCATCGAGAAAGTCATACCCAAGGCCGTTGCCGAAGCGGGCCAGGGGCATCCAGCTTGATGCATTATTGAATACCCATCCATAGGGCTCTACCTTCTCCGGTAGCGTATTAAAGACTACATCGCCCACATCATGATCCGAATCCGTTGGGATGGCAGAAGCCAGCTCGTAAGCGATCGGTGTCACCTGAATTGACTCTAGTTCTGCAACCGTGTTGTCGAAGATCAGAAATAGCTCGCCATCGCCTCGTCTCGATGATGGCAGCCGTCCAGTATGGCGAAAGTACGTCGCCTTGGTCGTATCACTGTGTCCGTGTGTCTGATTGTACAGTTCGTCTCTGTGGCGTAGGTAATGTGTCCCGACTCCTGTGTCGGTAATATCCACTGCAGCGCCACCCTGCGATGTAGATACTTGTAACGTATTAGCGGTGGCGTTGATTACCCAATAGCTCGTTCCTTGGACCAATGGATCTGGCAACGTAGCGGTAGTTCTGAATTGCACGCGATCATCATTGTTCTGGCCGTGGCCCGTACTGCTGATAACGTCCGTTCCCGCATCGACCGTACACGTGCCGACATCCTCCAGATAAAACGCGGATTGCCCACCACCCGCTGTGATTTTGCGAGCCCAATACTCAAACAGCAACCGGCGATGAGATGGGCGCTTCAATGACGTGTTCCAAAACAGTGACCCGGTTGTCACTTGGAACACCCATCGCCCGGTCACGCCGCTTTGTATGAATGGGTAACTTGACAAGACAGGACCACTCACACCTTGCCAATTCTTGTAGTCTAGGCGATACTCATCATAAGCACCGTCTTGAAGCGGGGCATCTGGTAACGGTAATTCTGGGTCATTGTCAAGAAATCTAACGTGCTGTTGATAGGTTGTACTCCAGCTGTTCGTGGTGATTTTTGCCGTCACTTCCGGGACGCCGCCAACTCCAACGTTCCATGTATTATGCGCGAATTCAAGGCCCCATCGCGGATCAACATCGAAGTACGGCGTTGAAGTACCAGAACCGCTCCCCTTGGTGGTGCTAAATCTGTTCTCCACCACTCTCGTCCAAAGGTCGTTGGTCGTTATCAGGTAGGTAGTGCTGTCCCGTGCGGTTGCCGGATTCTCAAAAAAGCAATTAAAGATGGTATGGTGGAGGCTGCTGTCCAGGTAGATGCCGCCAACGCGGTAGTTGACCAACATGTCGCATTGCGACAAGTTATTGGAAGAGCCAATGAAATCAACCCCGGTCACTATCTTGTATCTGCTTTGCCAATGACGGGCATTTTGATGGAGCCGCGTCGTCGATATTTCATTAATGTCACACCCGCTAAATAGAATCCCGAGTCCGTACTGGCGAAAGTCACACAAGCTGATCTGGCTGTCGAATAGCTTGTTTGTGTGGAACGCTACTCCGTAGCCACGAAGCTCGCTTAACGTGGGGGCTGTGGCGGTCTCATAGTTTGCATCCAAGGCAGAGTTATACTCACCTCGGAAATAGACCTGCCTGACAATGACACCCAAAATAAAGCCCTGCTTGTCCCAGTCGGACTCTGGGTTTTCTGGGGTGGTTACATCATCCCACTCTCGGTTTAGCTTGATACCATTCTTTGCGTAGAGCGTAAAGTTCTCAAAGCGCATTCCGGTGATGAGCGGCACTTTAGTACTTGCCGGGGTGGCCAACTCGGTGAGCATCTCAAACGTGAAATCGTCATCACCGTTGAACAAATATACCGTGGAGCGCGAATCACCGATGAGGCGCGTGTGTTCGCCGAGCGTCACTTTACCATTGAGAATATAGGTGCCGAACGGGATTTCCACGTAGTCTACGTCGGCTAGCGCCGCGTTGAATCCATCTGTGGAATCTGGTCCTATCCCAGCCGTTGCCCCTGACACTGTAGTTCCAGCCGCATCTGTCAATGTGACGGTAGCCGAATCCGTGACTGCGGAAATTGTTGTACCGTGATAGGTTCCGTCGGTACCGGCACCCTCTATGACGACCAACCGGCCCACATCTTCAGCCGTGAAGTTGGCGGTTGCCGAAGTGAATGTTTGGGATGCCGCTGTAATCGCAGCATCATCGATCTTGCGCCCTCGCACCGCACCATACTCTAAGACTGTCCGCCGCGTGACTCCAAGGTTGAGGTCAATGTCTCTCGACACCTTGGCGCTTTCTTGGCCAGTGATAGCATTGAAACAGGACGCTACTACCGTGGACCCGCGGAACAACTGCAATGATTCCTGGGGTACTGGCAGGACGTAGTCGGGAAAACCAATATCCTTATCGATTCGGATCAGAGTATGGGTGATGTTTGTGGTATCCGCCGGAAGACTCCACTTCAAGATGTTGTCTTCCAAGCGAATGTCTCGTGGTGGAGGGACAAACTTCCAGAGGATTTTGCCTGTGCGGGCGATGAGCTTCTCGGTGGGCGTGGTCAGGGTGGCTCTACTCATGGCCGGTTGCGCCCTCCCCCGACGTGGTAGAGGAGCCTGGCGATCGACGCGAACAGGTTATTCGTTCCTGTCAGTTCGTCCGCTGGCCGGTTGTAGGTGTCCCCGCTGCCTGAGTAATCACCCGTCAGCCGGGCCGCGATCTTGAACAGCGTTTTGTTGTGGGATGCGAGTTTATGGCGCCAGATCCTGGCATCTCCAGCCTGTGGCCGCTGTGCTTTCTGTTGCCCGCGCTTCAGCTTGTCCGCAGTCACTGGCTCGTGGTCGGCGTACCATTCGATGGCAGTCTGCTCGTCGCCGAACACATCGACCTCACTCAGTTGCTTCACCAGGGAACCGTCGCCGAGGTCGTCCCACTGCCCTTCCCAGTAGCCGGTGATGTCCGCTTGCGTCTTGTTGTCCACGTCCACATACGACTCGTCGTAGGTGACGACATCCCCGCTCTCGTCGGCTTGGCCTTCGATGGTGTAGATGTGCTGCTTGGCGATGATGTGCTGCTGCTGGCCGGCCGTGTTCATGACCGTCGATGCGGCCGTGTAGTCCTGGCTGGTGTAGAGGTAGCCCATGCCGTCGGGCTGCTGCGGCGTCCGCAGCTTGAAATCGTGGATGAGGAGTGTCCCATCGGTGAAGTAGACACGGGCCTGATCGATCTCGTTCAGCGGGTCAACCAGGTAGGACATGAACCTGGGTGTGAGGCCATAGAGGGCGGCTTCGTAGTCGTCGGAGATGACTGAGACGTGCTCCCAGCCCTTCTGGTGCCGGACCACCTGATTACGCTGAGTCAGCCAGATAGCCCCATGATCGGTCTGGATGTAGCAGTCCTTGTTGGCGATGCCGTGTATCGCCGAAATCTCCGTCCACTGATGATATCCGTCAGCCGCTTCAGTGACCAGGAATGACCGGGTGGCGGTGTTCACGACCAACTGCACACCGTCAGGCGCCGGGGAGACCCGGAGCGGCTCCTCGGCGCTGGGGCAGGCGGTGAAGTTTGTCAGCGGCCAGGACTCCTCCGGGTTGCCGATGAGGGTAGCGTTGGTGGTGAGGTCGCTTGCCGACTTCGAGTAGACAAGCCCCTGTCTGTAACGTTTGGCGGCGATATAGGTGAAGTCCAGCCCCTGTGTTCCGCCCGGCCGCTCCTGAACCACCCCCGAACCGGAGCCTCCGCCGGCAAGGACTCCATAGACCCGCTGGTTGATGTAGGCCATGGAGCGCATCGGCCGAGGCGGGTGGTTGTCGATCTGCATCTCGGAGGTGAAATCTTTCACCCAGCCGTTGCCGCCGTTGTAGATCGAGAGACTGGCCGTCGTCTCAGTGACGGCCACCTGGTGAGCATCATTCAGTGCTGCATTGAGTAGCAGATACGGCGTCTCGCCGCCCTGAATGGTGGCGTAAAAGACGAACTTCAGTTCATTGCGCTCGTCGGTGTCGATGTAGGTTGTTTTCAGCCGATCGAGATTCGAGACGGTGATCGTGCCGGTGGTGCCGCCCGTCGAGGAAATCGACCCGCAAAGGATGCCGTTTGAGAAATGACCCGTGTCGGTGTTGTAGAGCCCGACGTAGATCTTGAGCGTGCCGGTGGACTGGTTGAATCCGGCGCCAGCGGCGAAGGCCACCGACGGATTCGATGACGGAGCGTAACAGTCCAGCCCGAAGTTGCGCATGTCCGTGCCGTCCCAGCTCCAGAATGGTGGCTTGGAAAACGTACTGCCGTTGCGCACCCCGAGGCCGTTGTAGAGAATCGACCGGTCGTTGATGTTGAGGATCGGCGCCGTCTCGGTGGTGGTCCAGTCGCCGCCGTAGTTCTGGTCGATCTCGATATCCGCTGCGTCGATCTGGAAGAACGGGTCGAAGGTCCATACCGTGACTGCCAGCCAGCGCCAGTAGACAGTCGAGCCGTCCACTTCTTGAACGAGATGCTGATCGTAGCCCCAGGAGCGTGAGGAGCGGAAGTTGTGAAACTGATAGAAGTTGCCGGCGGCGTTGTACAGGCGTGCTTTTCGCCCACTGCGCAGCCGCAGCCAGAAGTCCGGCATGATCCGGAAATCGTTACCAGCGGCGGCGGTGCCGATCAGGCGTTCGATGGGATTGCCACGCAGGTAGAGCCCCATGAAGTTACGTCTTTGTTGGGGCTCAATGCGATCGGCCATCAGTTCATCGAGATAACGCGCCTTCTGGGCGCCGGTTCGGCCTCCGGCGACAGCGACACGATGCCAGCTTGGTATTCCTTCAGTTCGTTGGAATACCGCGGGTCGCCCTCGCCCAGACGATCCGCAAGGATCAACATCCTGGTTCTGGTGACGAGCAGCCCCTGGATGTCGTTCGGCATGTACTCATCGAGGTCGGGATCCGAGACGCCCGTGAAGGGAATCAGCCATTCGTAGACGGCCCGGATGGTGGTGCTGAAATTCGACAACGCGGCCAGCTTGAACTCCCATCCGCCGGAGCCGTCGTGGACGATGTAGTACTCGGCAGGCACAACAGCCTCGGTCGAGTTCTCGGCTTCGATGATTCGTTCCGGCCGGTCTCCGATGTAGCTCATCTCGGTGTCAGAGAGGGTGCCGTCGGCGAGCGCCAGCTTGATCATGCGGAAGCGCTTCCAGTCGCTCGGGAGAGAATACGTCTTGTTAGTGGTGTCGATCGATGTCGACCATGGCTTCACTTGCCAGAATGTCTCGCCGATCTGCTCCTTGATATCGCGGAGGAATTGGGGAACGACAACGTACCGCAGCTCGCCCGAGAGGTCGAAATTAGCGTCGGCCATCCCCTCGCGGTTGGCTATCCCGATCACGTCCTGGATTGTCATGCGACCGCCATGTACTTCTCGAACTGCGCCCGAACCTGGGGCGGCATATAGAGCATCGGATCAAGACCACCGCCCTCGGGTGTCGCCGCCTTCTGCAGATCCTCGCGCAGGAACAGGTCCCATATCCCGTATGGGTAATCGCCCAGGTGCCCGATGGTGGTGCTGCCATCGATGGTCGTCTGAATCCCGAGTTCCCGGAGCTTGTTCGAGAACGACCAGTCTTCAGACATCTGCCGCTGGTTGTCGGGAACGACGAAATCGAACACGCGGAGGTAGGGGTCCTTTTCGTCGGTGAATAGCCGCTTCCGTTCGTCGGCGATCCGCGCTCTCTCCCTCTCGCGGGCCTGTTTGCGAACGAGCATCCGATTGAATGTCGCGTCGTTCTGGCGCATCCAGTCATCAGCGGCGAGGTAATCGGTGATGAGATGATCAATTACGTCGCGCCTAATCATGAGAAACGCCGCGCCGAGGGCGAAGTTTCCGGTCACCGGGCCGGCTGGGATGCGGTCCATCTTCAAGTACGCCTGCGCTTGTAGGTTCCACTCCTGGACCGCCATCCGTAGCGGGGGTTCCCGATTGGTGGCCAAGGCGCTGACGACTGGCTTGTCAAGAGCCAGCAGGCGAAGCGCCGCATCTTCCTCGCAGAGCATGTCGTCATCGACGAACAGCACGTGCGTTGCTTGCTCGCGCAGGCGGATGAGAGCTTTGTTTCGCCCTTCGTGGACCAGCGAACTGCCGTAGAGCCGGAAGCCGACATCAACCCCTTCGCGAGAGGTGCGATTCATCATGCCCATGAGCGACAACAATGGCGTGGTTTTGTTGGTCCGGTAGGTGAACCAGCAGACGTCCAGCACCGGCCGGCCGGCAGTGGGCGTTCCGCCGTAGTGCCCGCTCGACAACTCTTCAACGGAATTCATCTTTGCTGTTTCGCCGCAAGGTCTTTCTGGAGCTTCGCGATCAACTGGTTCTGCTCCGTGATAGTGCGACTGGCCGTTTGGAGCTTCCTGTCCACAGGCGTAGTCGCATCCAGGTACTGCGCTTCATTGAGCACATCCTTGCGCTCTTCGAGGATCTCGATGAGGGTGGGATCGTCCGTCATGAACGCCCCATAGTCGCCAACCGTTCCGGAGAACTGGACTGAGCGACCGTCCACCACCGTGGAGACGCCGTCCTGGACCACCCGTCTCGAGGGCTCGACGTAGAATCTGAAATTCGAAGACTTGTGATAGTAGCGTTTCGCTACCTTCTGCTCTGAGGTCAGTACTGTAGACATACGGTTCCTTCTTCTGATGAAAGAAAAGCCCGGGATGGCGGCTGCCGCCCCGGGCCTCTATCAATGTTGCCGCTGAACGACGCCAGCTACGCCATGTAGTCGGTGACGTTGGCGAGAATCCCGTGATGCTTCTCACGTTGGACCTTGTATCCAAACTCGGTCAGGATCTCGTCCGACTTTCCGTCAGCGCCGTTCTGGATCACGTCCCGGTACACCTTGGTGTCCCGGTTGATCCCGTTGTTGTTGAGATACAGGAAGGTCAGCTCAGCCATGTCGAGACCGATGCCGATGTTGCCCCACCCGTAGGCATCGTTCGGGTCGTTCTCAAGCATCCAGTCGCGCACGACGTCGATTGTGCCGTGAGGCGTCTGGACTTCCAGAATTTGCATGCCGAACTTGGTCTCGCGCGGCGTCACCATCAGGTGGCTGACGCCCCAGGCCTGAATTGCTTCGACGATGATCGGGGCGAACACCCCGAGCTTCCGCTTCTTGTTGCCATAGCGGAACAGGGTGCGCGACCACGCGACGAACTTTTTGTAGGTCAAGGTGCCGCTGACGTCGGTCACGTTGGTGGTGATGGTCTCGATCAGCCCCATGGTGCTGCGGATCGGGTAACTGGTCGGCCCGCCCTGAAGCGACTGGGAAGCCTGTCCCCAGATCAGGACGGAGTTCATCTTCTGCTTGTGCTCGACCATATCCTCGATATGGGCCAGGTCGCGGTCGCTCCTGCCGGCGGTGCCGTAGGTGTTGGTGGCGATGGCGGTGTTCGAGAACTGGGTCGGAGTCCGGACGATCTGGAGATAGGTCTCCTTGCGGGTGGGGATTGCGCGCTTCTGGGACGGGAAGCTCGAATACTCTTCGAACATCGGCCCGATGATGCGAAGCGGCTGGCTGGCGACGATCACCTGCAGGCCGCTGCCGCCCACATTGCGCGAAACTGTCAAAGCGTTGGTGGACACACTCACGACCCGGATCATTTCTCCGATGGCGTAGGTGCCCTTGATCGGCGGAACGATGAAGCAGTCACCGGCCACGAACTTCGTGCCGTCAGCCACGTTCACCGTGACGGAGCCGGCATTGGCGGCCGTGTAGTCCTGGTTGACTGCCCACCGTGCGAGCCGGTCCTTCTCGTACCACTCGCAGTGGGTGGATTTGACGGCCCGGCGACGTTTCAGCGCGTTCATCATGGTGATGAGCGGTGCCGCATCGGGGTCGTAATACAGAATTTTGGGACCAACGTCGCGAACATTGCGCGTCTCGTTGATCTCCTGGTAGGTCGTAAGTGGAGTGATGTACTGTGCCATGAATTACCTCAGTTGTTTTTGAAGAGCTTTGTGATTCCGTCACCCTGAGAAGCTTCCCGGATAGCGTCCCAATGCTCTTCGGTCTCCTCGCCCGGTTTGGGAGCGAGCTGGCCCGAGGTTTTGCCGCCGGCATTCAGCGCTTGCCTGGTCGTGTCCTTCGGGGTCCGCGTTACGGACTTCGCTCCGGCTTTGACGAGGTCGCTGGTGGCCTTCGCAGTGGTCGTGCGCTGACGTTTTTCGCGTTTGAAGATGCGGAACGCTTCGTGGTAGCGGGCAAGGAAGGTCTTGAGCTGGGCCTTGTGCGGATCCGGATCTTCCTTCTTGATGTCACCGATGTGACGATACTCCGCAAGTATGCGGTTGAAGGGGATCGGATCGAACCGCTTGCCGTTGATCTCAACCGGCTTGCCTTCGTCCCCACTGAGCATCTCCATGAACTCATCGCCGAACTTACCCCGGAGGATCTGTTCGGCTTCGGCGTCGGCCCGTTCATGAATCTGTTGATTGCGCAGATTGTCAATGATCGGGGCAATGCCTTCGAGTCGTTCGGTCATCTGCTGTTCTGCAATCGCCGTGGCAACCTTAACGACAACCGGCAGGGCGGTTCCCATGAAGTTGCGGGCGAACAGCGCCTTGTGAACATCCCGGACAGCGTGGACCGCGGTTGGGCGATCCACTTCGTCGGCTTCGGCGTGTCTGTTCATTGCAGTCGTCAGCGCGTTATAGCCATCCTCTTCGGTCTTCCAGGAATCGCCGATGTCGCCAAACCTCAGCGGCTCGTCGCTGGCCGGCGGTGGAGGGGCTGCCTCCGTGGCCGGTTTTGCTTCGGTCGCTGTGGCTGGGGTGTCACCGTCGACTTCCTTGAAGAGGTCATCGAGAATGTCGAGTTCTGTGTCATCTGCTTGCTGGAATGACTCGCGAGCAGCAATCTTTTCGAGAATGCCGCGCTCTTTCTCGTCGTTGAGGTCGAGCGCGTAATCGGTGGCGAGCTTCTGAAGCGTGGCGTCATCGACAGCGGGCGCCGCGGTCTCGCCTGTTGCTTCCGTTGCGGCGGTCTCCTCGCCTGCGGCGGCGTCCGTCGATTCCCCTGTGTCGAGGTTGTCGACTTCATCCGTATCGGTGCCGCTGGCATCATCCAGCTCAATGAGGTCTGCTCCGACCCCGTCTTCCATGTCGACAGACGCTGCAGCGTCTGTTTCCGCTGTGTCTGTTTCTTGTGCCATAGTTTCCTTGTCTAAGAGGCTTGCCTAAACTTATTCTTCGCCATGTTTTCCTCGTACTTCACGGCGTAGGTGATGAAGATCCCCCAGAGGTCATCGAAGAGGGTGACTGCGGCTGCGGTGGCGCGCGCCTCTTCAAAATCACGTGTCGCCACCTGATGGTGCATCAGCCCCAGTTGCAGCCTCTTTTGCTCGGCCACGAGCGCGTCGATGACATTGCGGAAGCGGTCCTGGTGGACCAGATCCCACAAATAGGAATCATTGTCGAAATCGAATGGTTCGGCCGGCAGGGGGAAGGCGACCGGGCCACCCAGACGAATCGCCATACGGGCAACCCACACAGAGAGCCGCTCACGTAACGAGCGTTTGTCAAACTGGGAGTTGCTCACCACTAATACCTTCCTGCCCGTTCGTGGGTGCTCCCTGCTGTTGTTGCTGTTCGGCTGCTTCGGCGGCTTCCTCCTCGTCCGTCTGGAGGTCGAGGTGTTCGCGGAGCCTGATTCGATCAGCTTCATCGACCTTGTCCCACTGGAAGCTGACCGACATCGACCGCTTGATTTCCGGCTCGGGCGGCGGAGGCGGTTGCGGCACCCATTCCGGAATCTGATGGCGTCGTCCCATCGCGATCAGCATTTCGTCCCTAGCGCGCTCAATCCTCAGCACGTCTGGCCGGTTCATGGCTATGTCCATGAGCACCTGCGCTTGCTGTTGGCGATCCTGTGAGTCGTCAGCCAGGGTGGAGCCGGCTTCGACATTGATCTCGCCCTCTACCTGAAAGTGGATGGGCTCAACCTGCGCCCAGATCTCCTTCCACCTCTCCTCCTCGTAGGCGTAGGTGCGGTTGTACTGGTTCATCTCGAATGAGAATCCATCCGCGAGCTCGGAGCGGTTCAGCAGCCACATGATCTCGGCGTCCTCAATGACGGCACTTTGCACGAACATGTCCTGGAGGTCTTTGGTGAGGACGTCGAGCTGCTGGGCGGTATAGCGCACGCCAGCGGCTGTACGGGTTTGCGATGGGTCCACTCCAGCGGTGGCGCTCATCGAATTCTCACCAGTGAACATGAAGTACTGGTGCAGCATCGACTGATCCTCGGCAAGCCCGGCTTGGGCGGCGGCCAGCGCTGACATCTCCCCCTGCTGCCAGACCTGACTCGGATCACGGAGATACATCATCCGGAACCCGTGCTTCCGCTTGATGGCATCCGGGTTCGCGAGCAGTTCCCTGCTGGAAGTGGCCACCAAGGGCCGAAGCAGATTCTTGATTAGGTCTGTCCGGTAGCCGAGCTGGTCTTGATGGACCTTGTGCAGCCCGCGCATAATGCGCGGGATAGAGTCCCCGATGCCGGATACGATGTCATCGATGAGGACGCAATCGGTGATGGCCATGCGCCCGTTGAGGTCGTAAGGGTAGGGGATCTTTCCGATGTAGACGTTGTCGACGGCGTACTCGATGAAAGCCTCGCGGCCGGGGACGTGGCGCGCGGTGACGAGCCACTGCCCATGCGCCGCCTGCTTCGGCTGGACTTCGCTCGCATCGAAGTTGGTTGAGCGATCGATGGTCCCGAGCATGTTCTTGAACAGCTCCTGATCATCCTCGTCGCTGTTCTGGTCCCACCGCCGACCCATACCCTTGGGATGGGCTTCCATCACATCTTCGACGCCAGACTTGGTTTGCGGGTAGTCCCGCGCCAGGCGCCGGAGCCATTCGAACCCGCGGAATTTGTTGGTGATGAACCAGTCGCTTTCCTTGATGCTCTGGAAGTGCGGCTCGGGATAGCAGTCGCCGATGAAGCAGAAGTCGGCCTTCGGCCCTTCATAGGAGCGGTAGTCGTAGCGGATCGGCAGCAGCCCACCCCGGCCGTTCTTGTCCAGCAGATTGGTGAGGAGCATCTGGAGCGTCTCGATGTCGCCCTGCTGCAGGAAATTGCCAAGAGTCCCCGGCTCCATTTCGTAGGTCGTCTCAATCTGCCGCAATGTATCGGGGCTCTGAATGGCTTGGCCGATATCGACGCGCTTCGAGCGGGGCCACACTTCTACCGCCCAATGCCACAGCCGCGGAGACCAACCGAACAGCACGGCCTGAAGCGCGTGCTTCTTCTGTATCCGCTGCATTCGGGAACGATCCCACTGGAACATCTGGGTCCGGCCGATCAGCTCGCCAACCGAGACTTGCTGTCCGTCCGGCTTCGTCTGAATCTCGATTGACTCAGAGGACCGGAAACGGAAATTCGGGATCTGCGCGGTGACCCGGGCGACTGTCCGGCGTGCGGACGAGAAAGTCATCGGGCTGCCGAGGGAGGTCAGGTCCTCGTCCACCTTGCCGTCCTGGTCCAGTTTGAGTTCCGGCTCGGCTTTGTAGTTTTTGTACGCCTGCTCCCACTGGGGATAGAGGCCGTCGCGGAGCCAGTCGCGCGAGAGCCGCTTCAGCGCCTGCATGTGGGCGGCGGCTTCGGAGCGCTGCCCTTCGGTGAGATCGCCGCTGATGTCCTCAGCCATATGTCATCGCCAAGTTCTCGCGAAGACGTAGAAATGCAGCAGCCGCTGTCGCCACTGACGTCCTCGCGTAAGCTGCCAGAGCTTCTTGGCCGCAGGGAACAATGACCGCCGCCTGAGCGGAACGATCATCAGACTGCAGCCCAGGTGCCTTTCTCTGAAAAGACGGCCCATGCGGTAGCCGAACGTCCAACGAGCACCAAACTGGCTTCTCCGTTGGATGTCTCGTCGGTAGCATTCTGATACGCTCCGGCCGCGGACCCTCCTGCGATGGAAACGCCAGCTGGCGCCTGCAGCACGAGGTCGTTATTCGGCTCAATCTTGAAGAACGTGAAATACGCCCCCGCCTTGGGCGCTGGCAGCGTGAACGTAACCGAGCCGCTGGAGCCTTCGTTAGAAAACGCCTTGGCCGTGTCCAGAATGTCTGGGATGGTATAGGCGGCGGTTTTGGCGGCGACGCCATCCGCGCCATTGATCAAAGAACCGAAATCGGCGCGTTCGTAACCGTCGGCGCATTGCATATCACGAACATACGTTGCCATTTAATTGGCCCTCCTTGAAGTCATCGAACTGATGTAGCGCGGCTCCGCAGTGAGCAGATACCGCAAGTTGTCGATCATGTGGCGGCGAGCTTTGACGCCGCGCTGCCAGAGTTCCTCGTCCTGGAGTGAACCGGCCTTGCGCCCCTTGTAGCGATGCCGGCGCATCTCAAGCCGCAGTTCGTGGACGTTACTGGAAAAGTGAAGCCGCGGCCATTGCCCGAACTGGTTGTGGTGGCGGGGCTCAAGCGCTTCGTGGACAGCATCGTAGCCGGCGCGGTGCCGCTTCACCGGGTCCGCGCACTCGATACCGAACTGCGCGAACGTATCGGCGATCGACTGCTGAGAGTCCTCATCCTTGGTGGCGATGAACCCCTTGCCGGCTTGATCCATATACCGCTCGACGATCTTCTCTCCGCCGTTCATGGCGTAGAGGCCGTAGCAGTCCGGCGTATTCGGGTTCTGCCAGTCGATTCGGTTGCCTTCGTACCAGGCGATCGCCCCGCAGTAATCCTTGTAGTTGAACTTGGTTTCGTCGTCGCCGTCACGCGGGGTCTTGGTCTGAGCGTAGAAGTTCGACGGCCACATCTCGCGGTAGACGTACATGTCTTCCCACTGATCGACGCCGAGCCAGAGCACTGCGGTCGGTGTCCGCGGGTGCGGATCGATCGAGCAGTACATGGTCATCTCGCGTGGGATGGCCTCATGGGGAATGACGTGGATCGACTCGTCGTACTCAGGAAAGACCAGCGAGCCGGTCAGCGCGTAGTGATCAAGGTCGATTTCCTGGCGAAAGAAAGCGTCCGAGAGGAATTGTTTTCGCTTCTCTGTGCGCCACTCCTCGGATCGCTTGTCGGGATCGGCGGTAGCGTGGACACGGAGAACGGCGTGGCCCTCGGGAGTGACGCAGAACAGCATTCCGGTGCCTGGGCGGCGGATACTGGGATCGGCGTTGAGCGCCGCTATATTAGGCATTCCACCTCATCCAGTCCCATGAGCTGTCGCAATTCCTCGTCTTGCTCATCCTCGGCGTCATACTCTTCCGGCCAGCTCGTCGGCACTGCGGACATATCCATATCCGCGAACGGGCCGGGGTTCGGGCTCGATAGCGCAATGATGTGCAGGCAATCGCAGCCGACCGCCGTGTTGTACGCCTGGTCGAATTCGTCGTAGTGCGCCGCCTCGTCGCAGACATAGATGGTCGGGTGCTCGGATCGGATCTTGGCGGGGTTGCCGGTCAGCGCCAGCCAGCGGGCCCGGTTGCGGAGGGTGAATTCGTGTTCCGGCTGCCTGTCCGGATCCTTGTCGACCGGCCAGCGCGCCTTCAGTTCCGGAAGCGAATTCTTCCACATCTCCTTCACGTAGCGCACGTCGTGAATCGCCCTCTCCTCGTCGGCAGACTGGAAGATGGTGGACGTGCCGGCGTGATTGAAACCGAAGTGGGCCGTCCAGGCGGAGACGCTCCAGGAGCACATCATCGTGCGCGACTTCGGGATAAGCTTGACTTTTAGAGGGCATCGGTCAAGATAGTTCAGAATCGTCCGCAGGTATGTCTTCGCTGGGAACGGCTTGTACGGGTTCATTGGATCCTGCTCGTCCAGCGTCTTGGTCCCCCGCACCATCCAGTAGAACTTGTCCCTCAAGCAGCGCCGGACTACCAACTCCCGCTCGATCCGCTCCATTTCCTGGACGGCTTGATTGAGCGCGAATGTATTTACCCGCGGTGCGCTGGAGCTTGGTGTAGCGCTCAAATAACTCCTCCACTGGAGCCTGGGTGATCAGCAACTGCCCGTCGATTTCCAATTTGTCCGGCTTGGTGGCGCCCCAGACTTTGAGGAACATTGCCACCGCCGCGTTGATGGCGGCGTTGTCTGGGGTTTCGAGCCAGATGATGTCGCCGCCGGTCCCTTTGCAGGCGGCGCACGGCCGCGTTTTGCGGTCTTCCTTCCCTGTTTTCTGAAGTTTGCGCCGTCCGGTCCCATTGCACTTGTCGCAGTCGCGTCTGATCCGGCCCTGATGGTCGGTAAGGGGCCGCTTCTTCGTCGCTTCGAGTTGCTTGCCCAGCACTGTCAGTACGTGCTGCAGGCTGAGCCCCAGCGCGGTAGCGACAGCTTCCGCCTCGGTGGCGACGGTATTCTGGATCTGGCGAACCTGCTCGAACTCGTGGTCGGCGACGATGACCTCGATCTCGGTGACTTTCCGCTTCCATTTCTTTGAGGCTTTGTGGAGCCATGACCGATACTGCGTCTGATTGGTTGGCAGAGCTTCGCGGAAGTCCTGGTAGATCTCCCAACCAATATTGGCGTCCGAGAGTTCGTGGCCGAATTTCACAATGCAACGTACTGTTGTCCGACGGGGAAGTGATCGCCGACGGTGGCCTCGCCTTTGTCGTCAAGGGAATAGGGGGCGGCGTAGGTGACGCCGTCCTTGGAGAAGATGACCGTGTCGTCATCGATCTCGCGGGGCCAGGGCGATGACGCAGGCTCCTTGCCGTCCTTGCTCTCCTTTTGGAATCTGCCCCTCAGCACTTTCGAAATGGCCTCTTCCTTGTTGTGCTCGCTCTGCTTCGTCTTCATGACGACGCTGCCCGACTTCGGTTTGCGTGCCGGCCTGTGCTCCCGCTGGAACTGTTGCGAGACGCTTTCGCGGGCGAGCGGGTGATTCGGTCCGGTGACGTAACCGGTGCGCTTGAAGCGCTCACGGACGGTTTCGCGTCTGGTCACGAGGTTGTCCTCCGTCTCTGGCGCGGTGGCGGCTTCGGAGCAGCCGGTTTCGGGGCGGGCGCCGGCGGTGGCGGAGGCGCCGGGGTCGGCTCAAACGGCCCGGTCTCTTCCTCCTGGAGCACGAGACGGTACTCGCCATTCGAGTGCGGGCACTGGGAATTGGTACAGCGAAGCAGCTCTGGCTGCCCGACCACGGCATCCATGATGAAGCCGCATTCACACGTTACCTTAGATTCTTTGAGGTTTGGGGTGAAGCTTGTCATAGTAAACTCCTCATTCAAACCGTGAAGTTGTTGACCGGAACTGGGGCCGGCTGGGGTCTGTAGGGCTGGATTTGCTGCTGCCCGCCGGCGAAGCCGCCGCCCATGCGCTGTCGGAGCATCTGCATCATCCGCTGGATCATCTGGGGATTGGCCGCAAAAGGATTGCCCTGCCCGCCGCCGAATCCACCACTCGCGAACGGCGGGGACTGGCCCGGGAACGGCTGACCCGTCGCCGGATTGATGGTGTTCTGGGTCGGCTGTATTGGTGTTGGCAATTGCGCCTGCCCTTCTGTGCCCGCCGGTACCGGAGGCGGTGCTGCTGGCGTTCTAGCCATCAACCGAGGCTGGTTGACGCTCCGGAAGCCTCCCGGCGGTGGCCGGAACATGCCAGATCTCATGCGTTGCTCTCGTAGACTTCTTGCTTCCGCCATGGCGGCATCGCGCTTCTCCGGGGTGTCTATGACTCCTGGAGCGCCGCCAGGCCCATATTGGCCCTTCAATCCCTCCATCAGCGTCGGGCTTCGGCCCATCACTGGAGCCGGTGCGCCGCCCATGCCTTGGAGCGCCTGCATGATGTCGCCAAAGCGACCTCTCTGGCCAAGTCCGAAGAAGCCGCCTCTGCCACCTCCGCGCCCGATGCGCCGTGGTGCTGGTCGGCGTGCCATGGCTTGGGTGCCTTGTGGGGCTGGCGTCCGGCCCATGAGCCGATCCATGGTCGCTGACCCAGGTGTCTGTCTGCGGGGAACTGCTGCAAATCCTGCCATGTCAGTGTCTCCTCAGCGAGCCGACACGGGGGTGGTGCCGGCCTTTTTTCTTGTTGATGGTGCGGTAGAAGACTTCCTCGCCCCGTTCACCGTAGGTATTGGCCATGCCCCGTTTGGCTTTGGCCGCGGAGCCTTTCTCGCCGCCGAAGTAGCGGTTGTACTTGGAGATAGGCATCAGCTTATTGGGTAGATACCAGCATCCTTTGGCCGAAAGACCTTCAGCGACATAGAAGTTGCTGCAGCCCGAGACAATACGAAGCCCCTGCCTGTGTGTGTCGAATTCTCGATGATCTTGTGGCTGCGGCTCGCCTCTTGTAGTTGCTTCTTGCTGAAGACAAAGACGATGTCGTGGTTCCCGATGATGTAAAGCCAGCCATTGTCGTTTCTGAATATTCCGGAGTCGATCCAATGCTCATTCTCTGGATGAGACTTCTCTTGGACTTCGATGAATACATTGCGCGTCTCGGCTAGTAGGCGATCGAACTTGATTTCAAAACCGGCACGGTTCTCTCCCTTGTCGTCCTGGTAGAGTTTGCTCTTATACGGGACGATGGCAATGCCATGAGCACAGAGAAGTTCGGTAACAAAATCCTCATATTCCGCGCCCTGTTCTAGTTTGCGTGCGTAGTACTCGTCGTAGTCGGAGCTTGGTTGCCCCATGTATCCCAGCCCTCGGGTGCTTCTCTGGCAAACACTTCGATCCGGTTGCCATTCGGATACAGCTTGTCTATCAACTCTCGGAAGTAAGCCGGTTTCTCGGAATGCTTGTGGGTACGCTGAATAGAGACAACGCTGTCGTGGAGTTCCTTCACGTCAGGCAGGCAGCTTCCCTTGGTGGCGATGAGCAGGTACTCGTGGCGCACTGAGACGTAGTTGCCATAATTGTGACGAACCTTGTCCCACACCATCGACGCCTTATACTCGAAGCCCCAAGCTTCGATGACTTGGATGGCGTCTGGTAGCATTGGCGATGTCGTCCAGAGGAACAGGACGGAATCCTCGGCTGACGCTTCGATGATCTGCTGCGCAAGCGGTGGTTTCGTCTCATCGCCGCCTTGCCCAACACGGCACAGTTCTGAGGTGCTCATCGTGCCATAGTGCCGCTCAGCGTGTCCGTAGTCATCAAGCCCTTTACTGCCGTACTCCCAAGGCGGATCGGCGTAGAGGACTCGATAAATGCCGTCAATGGGCTCCGGCGTCTCTACGTTGGCGTGCGCCAGCATTCGGTGGACCTCACTGATGGTTTTGCGGTTCTCGCGGATCTCTTCATGAAGCGGCGGGTGGTCATTTAGGAGATCGCAAAGCCAGACACACTCCACTGCTTCGTTCTTCGTCAACCCCAGCTCGGCCAGCGTGGGCGCGGTCTGTTCTAGCGGTTCCTGTCGGGTACCACCAGAAGCGTCCCGCCCCTTGAGTTGCCCTCTGGTGCCCTCGTTCTTGTCTGCGTCCTTCCAGAAGGCTCCGAGCGTCGTCCGGCCGTCGATCTTGACTGCGTGGGCGAAGTTGATGGCCTCTATCCCCATCCGCTGTCTTTTGGCATACTCCTCAGCAGCGTAGGCCATATCTGCCACTTTCTTGGCGTCGCCGATCGTCTTGACTTCGGAAAGAAGCTGCAGGGCCTTCTCTAACTTCTGCTGAAGTTCGTTGCTCTGCGGCTTGAACTCAATCACCGACTGTGCTGCTGGCACGTCAATATTCCTTTTGGTTGTTGACAATAGGCATCTATACCTCCAGCGGAGCCTTATGATTGGCCCCAATCTCCGAGATGACCGGTCTGTCGGTCGTCGTCGTTGGCCCCGCCGGAGGCAACCTGGGCCCATTGACATGGGCGTTGACCTGGAACTGTGTAAGGGAGCCATGCTGGGCGGCGCAGACGGCCTGATCCGCACGCTGGAGCCAGCGCAGGCCTTTGGCGCGTCTGCGGGAGATGTAGTTTTTGCTCAATGGGACAGAGAGCCCGGCGCGGATCGCCCGTTGCGCAACCATGATGGGGACGAGCAGCAACAGGGAACGAAGCTTGGTGTGATGCCGATTGAAGTCGGCATCGACCATGCTCTGCTCGACCAATGGGCGCACTTCTTTCGCCGGGGCCGTAAAGAGGAGCAATCTAGAATCCCTGCAACGAACAGGGATTTTGACCGCTGGATTCTCGAAAAGGTAATTCAGGATGGCCGTGCGTAGGATTGCCTGCATCGACGCCGGGTTGGGAATGGCGCTTTACTGGACCAGAAGCCCTCTGGCGGAGGCGAAGCGGCCGGGGCCGCTGTGTCAGTACGCACACACAGTTTGGCACAGCCCGAACAGCAATTGCAAGTGCTTGTTTCCGATAGGCTTACCGACGATACCGTGCAATCGCCGTGAGATTCGTAGCACGATCAGCATACGTTCCACGTGAAACTTGCTACGGAAGTCGGTGAAATCTGGTAGGATACGGGGCATGAGGACCATTCTGCTACTGCTCTCTCTTTCGTTTTTGCTGCTCGCTCAAGATCCGCTGCCGATGCGTTCCTGGGCGTTCTTGTTCAGTCCAGCGCACTCTGTGCATGACGCGGACGAACCGAAGCCTGTTTACAGCGCCAGCGTTCACATCGTCTTTGAGGTGACGAACTCGGGTCCTTTCCGAATCGATCTGACATTGGTCACCAAAGAGACCGCAGACTTGCCGGAGGCAGATCAAGACATTTACCAGATGCAGACAGCGAATATCGTTGCCAGCAGTGCTGAGGTGGCGCGGGGCGCGGCGACCACCATGATGGCCATCACGAGGCCCGATCTCATCATCAAGGCGGCGAATGTGTTCAGGATGGTGGAAGAGCACCACAGTCAGGTAACGCCAGTGCAGTAGGGCGCTTCTCCAGGGCGGCCACTCACCATAGCCGCAGTTGAGCGTGCTGGCCGGCTATGTTGTAGCCTAGGCCGTACTCGGCGATGATCTGTTTCCCGTCACATACCACATTCATCGGGAAGATCTTCAGCCGCCTGGATACGCCATTCCCTTCGAGAACGAGCATGTCGAGGTCGTCGAGATTCACTGAGAAGGCGAGGACGTCGCTGTCGTCGAGCATGGGTTCGTGGCAGATGGTCCAGATCTCGCTCGAAATATCCAATTTTGAGCCGCACCAACGCTCGAATTCTTGCAGCAACATGGTGGAGGTGATCAAAAGCCTGCGCCGTTTGTTTGGGGGACGGTGATCGGGGCAGGTGATGGCATATTCGGCAAACTCTATGAAGTTGTTTCGATTCAACTGGCCGTTGCAACTCCAGACTCGATCTTCGGTGAGTTGGGCGAGCCCCATGGTTGTCCTGAGTGGCGCGACGAATGACGGTTGGGGATAAGGCCTTGACACTGTGGTCGATTTTCGCGCTGCGGTGCCAAACAGAAACGCCAAGTTCATACTTTGCTTCGTTTTGCGGATCATGTCGGCGATGCTATCGTCATGCGCCACCGGGTGGCTGAATTCCGGCACTACAGCCAAAGTCGGCCCGAGATTCCGGAATATCTGGGTGTAGGTGGTTCGACCGTCAGGCAGCGAAATCTCGACATCCTTGACGCTGCGGGTGCGATCACGCGCCAGGGCGGTGATGAGCGGCTGTTCGTCGGGATGGAGGCCATAAAGCTCGTCGTGAACATCGAATTCGTTACCGGTCGGCTGCCAGCGTGGGCGATAACTCTGTTCGTACCAAGGTGTTGGGTCTGATTCCTGCTCCACCACTTTGGCAGCTGTGGCCGCCGCGACCGGGGCTCCGAGCAACGTAGCAACAAACTCTTTGCGTGTCATCGAGATCTATTCTACACTGGAAGGCAACGAGAGAGAACAACCTCGAAGTTCATCCGACGCAGGTCCGGGGCCGGTCATTTCATCGTGGCCGGCCCTTTCCGTTGCGGGTGTATACTGGGAGCGGAATGAGCAAGCGTAAAGCCTTCATGGACAAGCTGAAGACGATTTTCTGCGCCGTGTTCCGGCACAGCAACATCGAGGAGCAGTTCTGGGGCGAGCACTATTGCGGCCGTTGCCGCGCCAAGCTCGGAGACAGTCTGGCCGGGGTGTACAGGAACAGCCAAGTGGTCGGCATCCACTGCGACTGCGAGGGCTGCCGGGAGCGGTACGCCAAGATGGGCTGGATGGACAAGTTTCTGGCTGCCAAGCCGGAATGGCTCGGCGAGCCGCCCGGCTATGCGGAGCGTAAGCGCAAAGAGATTGATCTGGATCTGGAGAGGTTGCCACCCGGAGTCGAGCAGTTATGACCCGCCGAACACTACTCTCGCTGATCGGCGCCTTGGCTGGCGCAAAGGCGTGGGCGCGGGAGCGCATCGTGGTGCGGCTCCGACAACGGCAGCCGTTCTACCCTGATGCGCGCATCATCGTCGTCTCACCCGACAAGCAATCCGGAAGCAGGTTCTTGAAGGATGAGATTATGAGGATCACGCACGCCTCCGGTGGCCGGATCACAGTGCAGCGGGGGCGCAAAGCCTGATCTTCCCCCTCTGTTCCCCAGAAAAGACTTGACACGGTAGCACGAATCGGCGAGAATGTGTGCGTCGTCCTCACGCGGCACGACTGGCATGTTCGGCTTACAGTTGAATATCGCCGTCAAAGCTCAGGGGCGGGCTGAGGTTACCAGACCAGTCAGCCTGCCCCGGTCTGGTCTGGTTTCGTGGGTAAGAAAAAGCCCAAACGTCCGACATCCAAACCCCGCCGCACAAATTACCGCCTGAATCCCCGTCAAGATCCACCACCGCCCGGCCCCGTAACCCAACACGTCCGGGACGGTGAGCCGCTCACCGAAACCGGCGCCAAGCTCCTACGCCCCGTCCCCAGACCACCCTTCGTCCGTACCCCACCCCCACCCGGCACCTGCATGGCCTGCCACGGTCATTTCCGCATGACCGACTACCTCGTCTGCGACACCTGCTTCCTCAAAGCCCGAAAAGTCCTTGAAGACTGGAGAGCCAGGCAATGAGCGAATCCCCCCGTTTCTCCCGCGTCCCCATCGAAATCCTCGAAGATCGCACCCTCAACCATTCTGACCTCCGCGTCTACGCCATTCTCAGCCTCCACGCCATCAGAACCAACCTCGTCTGGGTCGGCCAGCGCAGAATCGCCGAACTCGCCAGCATGAACCGCCGCCATGTCCGCCGTTCCCTCGAAAAACTCGCCCGCGCCGGCCATATCTCCGTCTCTATCCACAGAATCACCCGACGCCATGTGTTCCAGCTCAATAGCCCCGTCTTCCTCGAAGAACGCGCCAATCGCGAAATCCCCAGGTATCCAAAACCATCCCCAACCCTCCAATAGACCCTGTGGAAAACTCCAGGTGCGCAAATTTTGCCGGGTACCAGGATGCGCCCATGAAAGGGCCCCTACAGGTACCCACGTATATACTCTATAGAAGGGGGCTCCCCTCCGAAAAGGTGCGGTCCAATCCCCCACCCCCGTGATACACTAACCCCATGAGCCGTACCGTTTATCTCAAACTCGGAGAGTCGGTCTCTACCATCCACAACCCCGTCATCGCAGACTTGATCCGCGGTCCCCTTGGAACCCAGATCCGGATCACACACGCCGGCGGCGAAATACTCACCGGCCCAATGCCACCCACCGAAGCTGAAACATTGGCCAACCGCCTTAATGAACCCCGACTAACCCCATGACTTCCACCTTTACCGTCCAAGATGCCACCCTCCACCGCCCCGGCGACGCCATCTCCATCAACGGCCACACCTTCATCATCCGCTCCACCACCCCAACCACTATCCGCCTCTTTGCCCCCACCTTCTTCGGTCGCCTCGCCGGCCGTATCTTCCACTTCTTCATCAAGTTACGAGCTAAACTCTGGCTCTGGACCCGAATCGTCGAGTCCTACGACTCCACCGACCCCGAAGATTCCGCGTACCTGAGGAAACTGCTGTGAGCCCCACCTCCGAACTCCTCCTCCTCAAAGTCGCCCGCGTCCTCCTTGAGGAAACCTGTCGCCAACACACCCTCCTCACCGAACTCGATACCCAAATCTCCCACATCGAGAATGACCCTAACCCCATGACCCAGCAACTCCGTGCCCAACGCGCCCCTGACAACAACGCCTCCTTCAACTCCACCAATGAACTCCCCAAAACAGGCGCCTGCCGCCTCTGCGGCCGCCCAGATGTCGAACTCACCCCTGTCGTCACACCCTACGTCAACATCGCCGTCTGTGAAACCTGCTGCTTGCTCGTCGCTTCCCACAGGCGCTTCTTCCTCGAAAACCAACCCCCAGCCCAACACCAAACTGAATCCAAGCCAGCCGAAACCAAGGCCAACTTGCCCGAATCGCAACGCCCTCAACCATGAAACTCTCCACCCGCTCCTCCAACTATCGCTCCGATAACGCCAGATTGTCCTACTGCCCCCCACTCCCCACTCTCCCGCCTCCTCACCTCCTTCCCTCTAACCCCTCCCGTATCACCTCCCCAGCCGAGGCTTACTCCATCCCTTACAACACCGCCCTCCAATTCGACTCCCTCGCCCGCGCCCGCTCCATCATCACCACAATTATCGACAACGAAAAAGGTGACCTCTGGTACCTTACTCCAGGCCCCGGCAGAACTCCACCAAGAGACCGCTCCGGCCGCTTTATCAGGGTCTACGTCTTCCTCTACAACATCCTCAACCACCTCGATGACCAGCTACAAACTTGCCTCCAACCACCCCCTGAACCGAGACCGTAACCCCATGACCAGACGTCACTTATTCGCCACCTTCGTTGCCGCCATAACCGGTGCCAATCTTCCCCAATCTCAATAGGTTACCCCATGAAACTCCCACCATGACCCCAACCCAACTCCGCATTCTCCATATCTCTTCCATCGACGCCTCCCTTATCGTCAAACGCTTGCTCCAACCCCCCATCTCCGACGACGGTGCCGCCATCCTCCGCCGTGTCTACCAATCCCTTCAAATTCAACAACTCGCCACCCTCGCCGCCCTTCGTTGCGTTGCCGATTCTCAATGACCCCTACCTCCTCCCACAACCCCTGAAACCCTAGAAAATACTCCACTTCCTACCCCTCTACTTTTTCCCGAATCACAACCCCCAAACCTTAAACGTCGAGAACGGCGGAAGGGTTTTTAGGGGGGGGGCGCCCCTTGGGGGGGGCGACATCGCACGCAGGGGGCCGCCGAACCACCTACCAGGGCAGCAGCAGCACGTTGACCGGCCGACGACTCACCGACAGCAGTGCTTCGAGGTGCTCTCAGCCATGGCTCTACCGATAATCACCATTATCGTGAGTGCTCCATAGCGCACCACTGGCCACCACAGGGCATGCCTCTAAGTGCTACAGTGCGCTGAGCTTACGAGCGTCCGGGGGGAAGCGGGGGATATGCTGGTGTGGGGCGTTCTGGGCCTGTTGAGCTAGGTGCGGTTCTCTCGGGCAATGGTGCAACGAGCACGGGGTGTAAGAGGTGCTCAACCCACCAACGAGGGATCCGGAGGCGTGCGCTCCGTTCAGTCCCAGCCTTACAGACTGGAACTTGTCCCCTGTAGCACTTGATGCGAAGGGACCTCGGGGTGATACGGAGGATGTTCGCAACCTCTTCAATAGTAAGGAGTTGGATGTCTTCGAGTCTCCGCTGGGGTTGGTTGGTGTGCTGGTCCAGGAGCGGGTTAGCGCTCATGGTTAGAGTGTAGCACAGTGTTGAGGCCTTCGTTACCAACGACGACAGCCGCGATGGCGGCGGGTTGTGGTCATAGGAATAAGGCGGTGGCGAGTGTAGCGCCGACGATGGAACCACAAACGAAGGCAAGCCAGGGTTTTATGGGCTGGGGATCGGGTGGTGGTGTGGAGTCGTGGAATGGCTGATCTTTGACGGGCCCGAACTGGTGGCTACCTTCGTGGTCTTGGTCGAGGATGCAACGTTGGGTGGCTAGGGTGGCACAGCCTTGACCGGCGGAGCATTGCTGGGGTGAGTTCTGCGGCGGTTCCCATTGTTCGAATAGCTTGCAGTGGCCCTTGTTGATGGTGGAACAGGGAGCGTAATCGGGTCGGCCGGAGACGGGGTTAAGTTCTATTGGGGATGCGAGGCAGTGAGTAGGAGAGGTGGAACCGCGCCAAGCTTCTGAGAGGGAAGGGCGAGAGTCTTTGGTGATGTGGCCGTAGGTGGGGTCGAAATAGCTGGCGTGCTTGCAGTTGGCGCAGATGGTCATGGCTGTCCGTTTGGGTGGTTCATGGTTGCAGCGGCCTCCGGCAATTGGGGCAGGTTGTACCTGGGATGCCCGTGACAAATATTACGTAGCAATGTGGACAGGCAAACGGGCCGTGAGGTGGTGATTCCTGGGTGCTGGGGCTCGCTGGTGGGGTTTGTGGGGGTTCTGGCGATGTCTCGGGCGTTTGAGGGGGATCGGTGGGCTGAGGGGGTTGTTCGGGGGTTTTACGGGGTTTGCGGTTGCGGCGTTTGCCAGCTGTGGCACGTCCACCGGCTGCGGCTATCTCGGAGCGGCGTTTGGGGGAAAGCTTGGCGGCGCGGCGCCTGGCCAGTAGGGACATAGCGTACGAGATCGTCTGTTGATCGTCGCACTCGTCCTGTGGTTCGTCGGGCATCGTTTCGTGGCCGGCGACGGCTCAGGGAAGCCGCATACCTCGTCAGGTTGCCGGCCGAGTTCCATGATATCATTATGGTTAGCTTGCTGCAAGTGGTAATGTGAAAATAGTTGAAAAAAAAGCTTGACACGTGGTTTAGCTTGCGGTAAGCTTGATGCATGATGGCGAACACGAAACAGGAAACAGACAAGGCAGTTTGGCTACTCGAACAAAGGTGCTATCGGCGGGCAGACTACTCGGAAGCGAGCGTTGCTTTCTATCTGGCAAACGACAGCATAATGGCGGTTCTCAGGTTGCCCGCGGGCGAGGATATCGCCCCGTCAGTGGTTCGCGGTAACGGAGCCGTGGCTGCCTACAAGAACTGGTGTTCCGACCAAGAGCGTATCGGTCGCCGGATCAATGCCTAACCGGACCATGGCGCACAGTACGCTGTGTTCCATGGCCTGCTGAGGCAGGGAAAGGACTTGCTGACGATGAGCACACGCTGTACGACTCACTTCAAGCACGGCAAAACACTTGCCGCTATTATCTACCGCCACACGGACGGCTACCCAAATGGGGCAGGTGCTGACCTATTAGGGTTTTTCGACGAGTGCGCAAAGCTGAAAGACAGTCGGCTGGGCGACCCGACCTACTTGGCTGCGAAGTACGTTGTCTTTCTCGCGGATCAATTCAACTGGGACTGGCAATACGAAGGCGACAAGGCAAAGAAGGTCCGGCCCGAATCCCGGCTGGACTTCCTCTCTGTCGGTGTGATGATGGCAGATCCCGGCGACGAAGAGTATCGCTATGAGGTTGACTGCGACAACTTGGTGGACGGCAAGCCAGTGACTACTTGCTTCCGGCGCGAGGGAACCTGGGATGCCCCCGAGTGGAAGAACCTCGGGCCGCTGCCTGTCACCGAAGACGACGAAGACGATGAAGACCTCTGAGCCATCACCGAGGCGTCATTCGATGAGTGGCGCCGCATGGAGGTTCAGGTCTGGTGACACAATGGCCACGGCTAACAAGCGGCGAAAACAACACTACGGTGCCGATGCAAAAAGCGGGAGTAGTTGCGCGTTAGTTCAAAACGGGGCTGCAGACCCGGCTCTGACCATGAAACTACATGGGCAAGGGTGCAACACCAAGCGGGCCTAAACTTCCTTGAATGGAGGCTTGGACGATGAAAGCTACGTACAGAATTGACTATGACCCGCCCGAGGGCGGAATGGCCGCAGATGATCCACTGAACGGCACCACGTATGACTCGCTGGAAGCGGCCAGAGCCGCCATACAGGGTCTGCTCGGCGCTGATATCGCACCGTGGAGTGGACCAGACCCAAGTGAGCCCGGATGGCGCACACTGGAGGCGTACTGCGAGGACCAAGCATCCAGGGATGACGGTGGCACACCGGGAGATTACTACATCTGGGAGAGCCTGACCTAGACCGCGGACCCCGGCGGCATTCTGCGGAGTGTCGCCCGGCCTGCGGTTTGGCAGGAACTTGAAAAATGAAAGGACGTCTAGCATGACTAAGAAGCACTTCATAGCGCTGGCGGATGCACTCAAGGTAGTCCGCCCTGAAATGGATGAGGAAAAAGCGATAGCCGAAGGGTCAACCGAATTGTTTCGGCCGTTCCGCGAGGGACGACGCGATCAGTGGAGGCTGACGCTTCACGAACTTGCCGATTTCTGCGCATCACAAAACAGCCGTTTCGACCGGGAAAGGTGGCTTGCCTACATCAACGGCGAGTGTGGGCCGAATGGGGGGAAGGTCTGATGAGAGATCCAGTGTTGGCGGCGAAAACCATCAAGCCCGCATGGTCGAAAGTGTCACTGACAATCAAGGCTTGCGGCGGGCTGCACTATCTGAGGGGCAACTCTGCGCCGTATTTCACCCTGACTGCAGACCAGCACCGCAAAGGGTTTCCGCACCAGTGCCAAAGTGGTGGAGCGGATCACGAGGCGATTCTCAAGCATTGGCCACAGTTTGCCGACCTTGCCGCACTCCATCTGAGCGACATCAACGGCACGCCGATGCACGCCGAGGCAAACGGCTGGTACGCACTAGCAGGGGCGTTGCCAGATAACGCAGGTGAGAAGTTCCACTGCGGTAACTCCGAGCAACACATGCCGAAGCCGCCGGAGAAACGGCAGCACGAATGGGATGCGACCGAGTACCGCAAGCCAACGCCTGATGAGTGTCTCGCACAGTTCGCCCGACACGCGCGGATAAGCGTTGAGACAGCACAGACTGTCTGTGAGGAAGTCGTCTGCGTGTTCAACGAGTGGTGGACACACGAGCTAAGTCGTCCTGAAACCGAACGACGAACACAACAGGCGTGTTGGCAGCGTGCTCGACAACGCTTTGGCGAATGGATTGCCGATCAGCAACCACGCTGGAAACGCGAGGCAGATGAGTGCATCCAAAAGTACGCGCTGAAGGTCTACGGCGACAAGTGGAAAGCCGTCTGAGCGATCTCCCCGTCTCGCGCGGCGGGCCGGGGTGGAGGTTCAGTACAAAGGAGACTTTATGACATTTACGGACTTGCTGAAGGAACTGAAGAACCAACGTCAGCGGCTGGATGATGATATCCGCACAATAGGGGACATCATCAGACGCTACGAAACCAAACCGACGAATCCGAAGGAAGTGAACCCGCCGACCAAACAGAAAAGCGCAGCGCAAAACAGCCGGCTGCACAGCTTAGTTCAAAAGCATACGAAAGTCGGGAAACCTTTTCGGTTGATGAGCTTGCCGACGCCAAGAGGAGCAGGGAAACACTACCGGAAAACCACTATCTTCACCGAGGCTACCGTCTTGGTGAATCAAGGCATTCTGGATCGCTTGGGAGGTGGCGAGTACAAACGGCTGAAGTGACGCCTGAAGCCGGACCCGCCCGCTCTGTTGAGTTGGCGGGCCTGCCGTCAGGCGGGAGAAAGGAAAGTATGTCACTTAGTACAGAAGAACTGATCGCGAAGGGCGAGCAAATCGAAGACCTCAGATACCCGCTGGGCCGTGCTGTCCGTCGCCTGCGGAGCGCCGTCGAACATGCTACGGCCGCGCTGGAGTCTCTCCCGGATAAGCACCTGCCGGATCTCGCCATGGCGCTGAGCGATGCCCAGCAGGCTATCACCCACATCAAGCAGGTGATACCCGCTGAAATGCTGGCGGAGTTCCACGAGGCAGAGAAAGCGGTGAAGAAGTCCTGATCCCTGCGGAGCGCGCATTGCCGCAGTGTGCGCTCTGGAGAGATTATGACAGCATTGAACAACGGACGAACCATCACCCGCGAGACCGGCGTCAAGGTCCGAGGGCGGACGCTGGTGGTGGAGGCCGGCGAGAGAACGGTCAGCCTCCGCCGGAAAGGGACACGTGCCGAGGTTGCCACCGTCCCGTGGGACGTGATCTACGACCTCGGGCTCAAGCGCCAAGCTGCAGCCCACGGGATTAGCGTGCCGGCGCGTGCTGGCGGAAGGAAGAAGTACCGGGTATGACGAAACAGCGTTTAGGCTTTGCGTCATCCCTGCTGTTTTGCATAGGCGCGGCGTTGCTGATGGCTCTTTTCCTGATGGCTGGCAAACCAACCTGGAAGGAGATATACCAACAGAACGAAATCCACTCCCTCAAGACCCAGCGCGAGCAGTGCCGAAGAGATCATCTGAGGAAACTGCGGGAATGTAATCAGGAACTCCGAGATCTGAGGAGAAAATGACCGCCCTAACCCCAGTACGCCCGAACCTCGAAGAACTGGTGGCTGTGGCTACTGCGGCGGTGGACTCGGAGCATAGCCGGCGCGCGTACTCCCGAGCGCTCCGGGACTTCCTGTCGTGGTGCCAAGCGCGAGAACTGCCGTTTGAGCGGGCGACGGTGCAGCGGTACCGCATGGAGCTCGCCCAGCAGAAGGCCCCGGCGAGCGTGAATCAGGCGCTCAGCGCAATCAAGTCCCTTGCCCGTGAAGCGATGGACCGTTTTGTGCTACCAGACGCCACAGGTGCCGCTATCGTCCAGGTACGGAGCGTTCCTCAGCGCGGCCGACGCGCGGGTAACTGGCTCACCTTGGACCAAGCCAAGCGGCTGATTGACGCGCCGCCGGCCAACAGTTTGTCAGGACTCCGGGACCGGGCACTGCTCGGGGTGTTGCTCGGATCCGGAGTCCGCCGGCAGGAGTGCGCCAGCATCCAGGTGGAGCAGGTAGTCCGGCGCTCCGGCCGGTGGGTGGTGCTCGACCTCGCGCGGAAGCGCGATCGGGTGGCCACCGTGCCGCTGCCTGCCTGGGTGCGGCCCCGGCTCAAAGCATGGTGGGCGGCTGCCGACATCACCGCCGGGCCGGCGTTCCGCGCGGTCGGGCAAGGTGACCGGCTGCTGGGGCCGCTCAGCGATTCCGGGGTCTGGTGGGTGGTCCAGGCGTGGGGCCAGCGGCTGGGGTTGGAGGTCAGACCTCACGACCTCCGCAGAACTGGCGCCGCCCTGGCGCTCGATGGCGGGGCGAGTCTCCGCCAGATTCAGGTGATGCTCGGCCATGCCTCCATCCAGACCACCGAGCGGTACCTCCGGACCATCACAGAACTGCACGATCCGGCGTGCGATAAGATCGAGCTAGGGGGAAAGGAGAAAGAGGGAGAATGACCCTGCGGATCGAATACCATTGTGCTCAGTGCGAGAAGGTAGTCGTGGCCGATATTGCGAGTATTGACTATGGGCAGTACGACGAGCACGACGACTGGACCGAATTGCAGTTGTGGTGCAAGGGCCGGCACCGCACAGTGATGAGCATTCTGCAGTGTGTCAAGCGCCCGGAAGATCTACGCGATGATCCTTGGGCGGACTCAGTCATGAGGGGCTAGAAGGAGGACACTACCCCGAAAAAAGAGGGTAGTTTTTTCGGACAACCAACACAGAAAGGGGGTGATGCCTTCTGACTACATTATTGAGCCGCTGGTCCCGGGCGATGTGCTGCGCGAGCTTAATCGCGAGCTGCGCATCAGCCCAGGCGGCGGCTCATAGCGCGCGGGCTGAGGGCGGGGTAGGCCCTGCGCGAGTTAGTAACCCGCACCTTTCTCCAATCCCAAACAGGTCCAACCCTTGGAACTTTTCTCTGCCGTGCTGCTCCAGGAGCCGCTTCACGTCCTGCTCGTACCACGATCCCCCGTTGTCGCTGAAGTCCAGGTGGTGCATTAGCTCCTGGTCCCACCAGGAGGGCTCGACGTTGCGGAAGAGCTGGGGCTGCGCACGTGTGCCCGGTTGCCGCCACCAGGAGTACATGCGCCTGATTCGCGCTGCACCGAGGTGCGGCCAGCGAAGCAGCTCAATCATCTGGTTGCGTGCATGCTTGGCGCGAGACGCGCGATCACGGGCGAACTGGAGGTGAAGCACCCCGCCGCTGGGCACGCTAGGCGACCATCCACACTGATCGAGCGCGTGCGGTAGCCGGCGATGGTGCTGATAGCCGTCCGCCCGGGGCTCCCAGCAGTAATGCGGCCGGTCCTCGAACACAATGGAGAACGCACAGCCCAGCGGGCCGTCGTAGCGATACTGCTCAAGCCCGCACCAGGGATGAATGCCTGGGAGTGCCAGACAATGGCCGGCCGGCGTCTGCTCCACCAGCCCGCGGACCTCCGGGACCAGGTTAGCGGTCAGCGCTTCATCCGAGTCGACCACGGCGATGTGGGTGGCGCCGCCCCGCCGGGCCGCCTCAAGCAGCCCTTGCCGGTGCTCCATCTCGTTCCAGGTCGGTTCCGGATCGACAAACGTGTTGACCCTGTCGGGGTGTTCCTTCGCTACCGTGTTGGCTATCTCCTGCGTGCTGGGGCCCGAAGCGTGGACGAGAATGTACAGCTTGTCCACCCAGCGGAGTGCCATCCGGGCGGTATAGCCGAAACACCAGTCCTCGTTGCGGACGGGCATCAGGCCAGCGATTGTCACGGGGTCGTCCCTCCATCATCGACCGCCTCGTAGAATCGGCACTCGCCTATTCTGTTAACTTTCAGGCAATGCTCATAACGGTTTTTAGTTATGAAGCCGGCTTTCGTGACGAATGCTTGCTTTCCTGTCACAAAGTCATCTATGCGTTCGTGCTCAACAGCTTTACACCGATGCTCAACCCAGGGATGCTCAGCATCAGGCGTTGGATGATGGGTTCCCAAGAGGACTAGCCGAAACCCCGGCGGATCTGGCTTCACCGTGGCCGCGAAGACTGGATCGCGTTTCATCAGGTGGTGCTTACAGTGAATACAGATAGTCTTTCCGGTCTCAGACATTCCGCCACTTACTCCCGTCAAGGCTCTGCGCCACCCGTGTCGACTTCTGGCTGAATAGCTGCGGGTATAGATCCCAGTCCTGCGGACAGTCCGCGCCGAACTCGCACGCCTCCCGGTGCAGACGCCAGCCGTTCTTGTGGACCAGGTTCGTGAAGATAGCCTGCTCTGTGCGGTGCTCGCGGAAGCCACGGTGCTCCGGCGCCAGCACGCTCGGGTCGAAGGTCTGGCAGTGCCGGTTCACACAGTAGGCCAGCCATTCCTGCAGGAACTGGTTGATGCGCCATCTCCCTTTCTCTAAGAGTATGAACCGCGCGACTGCGCAGCCGGCATCTCGGTAACGCTTGGTGTCTTGCCCCATAGCGATCAGGCAGTCGCGTTTGTTCCAGTCGCCGTTGCGGAGCGCCCGGTCCTTCCCGGTCGCCATGAATACCATGGAGCCGAGATGGTCCTCGCAGATGTCGTACAGCACCCCGAGGTCGGCAATCGGGTAGGTGTCGGCATCTACGTAGAGCACAATGTCACCGTCGCTCATGTAGTCCCGCATGGCGCACTGGATGAGGAAAGGTTTCCAACTGAACCATCCAAAGCCCCGGCCGCGGCCTTCGTTGCCCGGCCCACGGTGCAACCAGAGCCACTGATTCTGATGATAGAAATCCGTCCGCTTCAGCCAAACATCATCGTAGACCCGTACCTCGTCCACGCCGAAGTCAGGGGCACGCTTGATGATCTTCTCAGTCGTCTTGTCGTAGGCCGCGCCGCTGAACGTGATGAGGAGCCGCTTCACAGCGTGTACCCCGCCTTCTGCGCGTCGTCGTGGAACTGGCGCACGGTTTCCAGTGAACGCTGTTCCAAGGATGCCCCGATACTGTCCAACTTGGCCAGTATCTCCGGGGAGACGGTGATGATGTCGCAGCCCGCCCGATCAGCATGGATTATGTCGTAGACCTGCCGCGTGCTCGCCCAAAGCAACTGGGCTTCACCCCAGCCAGAATACAAGGTCACTGTCCAGTCCGCCCGCTTCATGTGTTCTACGGGATCGCCCCCGAGGTCAGCAATTCTCCCTGCGAAGACCGAAAGAATCATCGATGTCTTGTCGCTGTAGGCACCGAGCGCAAGCTGCAACTGATAGGCCGTGAAAATACTGGTGATGTTAAGCTTAATGCCGTCGGCGGCAAGCTCGGCGATAATACTCTCTGTCGTCGCCCCCTGTGTGTTGACGATCGGGATCTTGACGTAGACGTTGTCATCCCACGCAGAAATCACTCGGGCCTGCTTCGCCATCTCATCCACATCATCGGTGACAACCGGGAACGAGATCGGCTTACCACCAGCCGCTGGCAACGCCTGCTCAACGAACTCCTGGTAGTTTGTCCAGCCAGCCTTGGCCATCAGTGTAGCATTGGTCGTGTAGCCATTCACCAGCGGATGATCGTAGTACTTCAGCTCCGCGCTATCGAGATATATCTCGATATTCGTTTCCTCGATCTGTAGGGGATTCATTTCTTCACCAGCACTACGTTCTCCGGGCTGAGGTAGACTTCCCGGTAGCCCGCCAGTGTAGCTGCCTTTCTTATGGCGTCCAATTCCTGGTCGTACTCAACACAGATCACCTCCGGAAGAGTCAGTGTCGCACTCATACTGAGGGTGTAAATAGCGAGGAGATCCAGCAGCAACGCCCCCGAGGTCCCCTCAGTGTCAATGCTGACGAAACTGAAAGGGCCATAGCGGGCGTAAATTTCCTCCCAAGTGACAACGCCAACATCAAACTTGCCGCGAAATTCAACCGTTCGCTTCCACTTCTCGTAGTTGAGTAAAGTTGATGTGGTGTAGGCGTCATCGTTGGCGAACATCTCAAGAAGGCGACTTTTCCTTTGCTCGGTCTCGGGCCAGGTAACGAGAGCCGCAAGCACGAGATTGATCTTCTCGTGTCTCCCGTACTCCTCCAGCAATGCGGCGAACGGGACCGGCGCCGGCTCAATCATCACACCGCCCCAGCCGTATTCTACCAGCGCCCTCGTGTTGGAATACTTGAACGGGTCGAACGCGCCCACGTCGAGAAAACGGCGCCGTGTGCTCGGGTCATTGAGTGCCTGCAGGATCGCAGCCTCTTCGTCGTTCTGTGAATATCTCATAGCGGTATCCGCAAGCGTCGGCAATCCAAAAAGCCTTCGGCGCGATGTTTCTCGAAGAGCGCTTTTCCTTCCTCCCAGCGGGCCGGAGTGTTTTTCTCTACCAAGTGATCCGGTAGCGGGGAGCCATCTCCCTTGCGGAGCCAGTGATCGTGATACTGGTTCAGATCCGGCCTTTGCCAGAACACTCCCTGCTGGATAGCTGCGCATTGGAGGCATTCATCCACGAAGTTGTGGTAGTAGTCTGGATGCAGCGGCCCTCTTCCCTGGTGAGCTTCTAGACACCATGCCCGCCCCATCCAGGGGCTGTAAGCTACACGCTCACTGCACGACTTTCCTTCTGCGTCTAACATCCACTTATCGCCTATCGGCTGCATCACGCCGTAAAGGTCAGGAAAGTGCTCGGAACACTCAGCCGCGATGCTTTCTGGCGACTGACTCGGATCCGGGCTGATATCGTCTCCGCCAGTGACTATCCACTCGGTGTCTGGGTAGGTAGCCAGAATTCCATCCACCAATATATTCACCGCTTTCGCGTAGCCGGGGTACGGCTGGCAGACCAGAAAGTCGCAATGGATGGCTTCGAATACATCACGCAGAACGGCCGTTCGATACCCGGCCTTCTGCCATTCACGCACAGTGCCACCGAAGGCGCGCGCCGAGGGGATAGCGTACCAGACGTCGCTCACCGCGCACCTCTCAACACCCAGTCCACCGCCCGTGCCAACCAACTCGCCCGGCACGGTACGTCCCACGTATTGGAGCACTCGTCGGATACCACCTGGCCGATCCATTCGGGCGCCCGTGTGTCGGCTGCACAATCGGTCGGCCCTTGCTGTCGATCGCTGTCACCTTGCCCCGGTAGACGCCCGGCAAGCCCTTCAGCGTGAAGTGGAGCTCGTCGCCGATAGTGAAGCCGTTAGCGGTCATTTTGTTCCGGCCGACAGATTGCCTGTGTTGAAGTTGGTGGCTGTGCTGTTGATGATCTCCTCGCTGCTGACTGTGTCGCGCCACATGCCATCATTGGCATGCGTCCAGATCAAGCTTGAATCGGTAATATTGCCAGTAGCCGTTTCCCGCGCGGCAATCGTCACGACGACCTTCTCACCGATGATTTGGACGCTGCGGCGCCCTCCGTGGCCATACCGCTCCTTGATTTCGAGCATTGTTTCGTCGGTGGCTTTGACAGCCGCTTCCAGCTTTTCGCGGGCCGCGTCATACTCCCGTTTCGCTTCGATTACACCTTGGTAAGCGGCTTGGATCTCACGGTGTTCCGAGTCCTTGAGATCGTAGTGGATCGCGTCTCCAGCGCTCAGCGAGAGCACCAAGACGATCATGATTGTGAATAGTGTTTTCATGGGTTTACTCCTTTGTTTGTTTCTCCCGCACGGTGCGTTCCCAGAGCGGCTCATATAGCATCGGCCAGCCAGTCGCCCGGCGATCGCGCTGCCCTGCCAGCCAGGCGCGCCACCAGTCGCTATAACCCCGCGCTTCTCGGTCACAGATGCGCGCTTCGCTGAGCGACATCCTGTGGCGGTCACGGTACCCGGTCTGATACCCGCACTCGAGGGCCGTCCGCGCAACTGGCGTCGGGTGTCGCAGCTCGAGGCAGCGTACCGGCGGCGGCGAGAGAATCAGCGGCTTCGGCTTCGCTGCTTGGCGGTTGCGCCGCTCGACAGCCCGCGGAGCAACAACCCGGGCCGCTCGCCGTGTCTGGCTGATCTCGTGCAACACCGACGCCATCAGGCGACCTCCTGCGGGGCTGTGCGACAGGAGCAAGGCGCCATCGTGCCTTGGCCTGCGAGAGAGACACGCACCAGTCCCTTGCCGTGGCACTGCGGACAAGCTCCCCGCGGCCGATTCGGTGCCAGGTCATGAGCCACACGCCGAATCTCCATCGGGACTGGACAGTTGGGAACGGATTCGATGATCTGCCTGAGAACAGCATCCCCATGTTCCTTGCTGTGAATGCAATCTCCCACGGTGTCAACGAGTTGCTTAAGTGCTGAACGTTCGCTCGGGAAGTAATTCAGACAGGCGAGTTTGCCCACGAGAGACTTCGCCTGTGATCTTGGAATCGGCATCAGATTCCCTCCATGGCTTGGTCGAGTTTGCTCTTTGACTGCATGATGGCTGGTGGTTTGCGAATCCAGGCGCGATCGGAGAGGAACTTCCGCCCGTTCGGCGCAAACCGCCCGCTGTGCTTGTAGTACGCCACCCAAGCCGAGAGATTCTCGGAGAGCTTGTCGGCTTGGCCAATCAGATACGAATCGAACTTGAGCCAAATATCCTCAGGGACATCAGCCACTTCGGAATATTCAGCGACGAATCGCGAGCACAGATCGTGCGGCGGGGCAGTTCTACGTTGTTCCCGTTCTTCCCCTTCTTTACGTTCTTCTTTAGTGTGCCCCTCATTTGCCCCTCGTTTGCCCTCCATTTGCCCTCCATTTGCCCCTCGTTTGCCCGAGTGTGTGCCCTCCGGCTTGTCCGCGATTTGGTAACTACTGTAGTTTGTAACGGTTATCAACGTTTTACTCTGTGCCCTAGTGTGTGCCGCAAACTCCAGATTCGCCAGATGCTGCATGGCAACGCGGACCTGTTTCACCGTGAGACCTGTGTCTTCCGCAAGTTTGCGAACACTCGAAACAAAGGAGCCGGCCGGCACAGGAATCTGTCGGCTCCCATCGTAAAACTTACTCGGCTGCCATCGTGCTTCCATGATGTAGTGCAGCGCGAGCTTGAGAACTCCAGGCTTGAGCTGAGTCCACAGCGGTGACTCCCGGATCTTTCTGTGAATCCGGATATAGCCTGTATTCCTCGGGTCATCCAAATCAGGCAATCCTCCCAAAGCGTTTTCTCGGCCAGGCCCACAGCACGCGCAGCGGCAGCAGTGGGACGAAGGCCAGGGGCAGGGCGGCCGGCTTCATCGGCCGCACATCTCCAGCGCCAACATGATCAGGCCTGCCGGCACGGCGATAATCAACGCAAAGAGCTTCTTCACGGGGCCTCCTTTCTCCAGCGTATCCAGTTGTAGAACCAGAACCACAGTCTAACGAGTAGCTTCATGGTGTCTCTCCTTTCATCCGATCCCCTTCCCGAGCGCCGCAAGGTCGATCACGGTGAACTGTTCCGCGGAGCCCGCCATCATGCTTAGCAGGTGATCCCCGTCGAGGGCTTGGACCGTGCTCCCGTGGCTGCCGACAGCAAGGTAACCTCCCATGATGAGCCGCTTGAGCCGACAGCGGCGGATCCGCTGGAGCGATAGCCCAGAACTCAACAGAGCCTCGATGAGCGTCAGCAGAAGCACCTGGCGGCGGTTGTAGTAGCGATCAGCGCCCGGGCGTGACCGTAGCGCTGTCACGAAGCCGGATTCGTCCCAGGCCTGCAGCTGGCGGATAGAGAGGCCGGTCAGCTCGGCTACCTCGGCGGTGGTGTAGGTCTCAGGCATGGGAATCAGTCCTATTTGCGAGCATCTCCTTTACTGCCGCCTCAATGGCTTGGATGATCGTGGCCGGGGGTGTCAATTTCAATAGACGCCCAAGAAAAGCAGCGCAGTCGCATCCGCTACGGTTCCCGCAGACAACGCAAGTCTTACTGATTGTCACATCAGGCACGCTGCACCTCCGGCATCTGGCGCACGTGCAAGTCCTTGGGCCATTCGGACATGTCGGAGCCTTTACTGGAGAGGATGGGCTCTGTAGCGTTTTTCCATTCAACCTCATCAGGCCATCGCGAGGTCTGGCGATAGCGTGGCACATCAAATGGCTTCGCCCCCAACTGCTTCACAAACACTGGCAGCCCAGTCTCTTTGCACTGCCGCACCACCTGCCGAATCCACGACACGTTGCACGGCCGCGCTCCCGGGCCGCTCTCTCCGCCGACGATCACCCAGTCGATGCCCTCAAAGTTGAGCGTGCCGAGGTCTTCCAGCAACGGCTCCAAACTGAGGAACCGGATAGCGGCTGGCGTCTTGCGCAGCCAGTCGATGCGGTCAAGCGTGGCGCGGTTCTCAACGGAGACGCCGAGGTGGATGTTAGAAAACGGCAGTGACGGGAGCGAGTGCTTCCCTCCGAATGAAGGATGACCTTGACCTGGGCGAAGGCGATCAGCGGCTAGCTCGATTTGATTGTGTGTGTCCCTCGTCCAATGCCGTTTGTACATCTGCTCCGCCCGCTTCGTGAGCACCTGAAACGTGTGCTGTGGGCACAGCGCCATCACCGCGAAGACTTCGTCTATCACCTTGTCCGGTAGCGACTCGTGGAACAGGTCCGACATCGAGTTGACGAACACCGTGCGCGGCTTGCGCCAGTGCAGCGGAGCCTGCAATCGCTCAGGAGCGAGCGTTATCTTGCCGGTCCATTTCAGCGGCTGCCCCTTCGGTGTAACAACATCCCGGTATAAGTCGCTGATGACAGGATCTGGATTGTAGGCCAACCGACGTGCCTCTCGAATCGCATAGCAATTCTTGCAGCCAGGACTGCATTTCTCGCATCCAACGGTCGGATTCCAGGCTTCCTCGGTCCACTCAATCTTAGTCGGCATCCTGACCTCGCTTCCGCACGCACTCGGGATGCGGGCAGTGCTGATCGCACCAGAATCCCGTAGTGACAACGTGGATCGGGTCTGCAGCTTCGAGGAAGTCACAATCCGGATGTTGGCAACAGGCCCCGATGATGCTACCGCTCATGACGTGGTCCGGGCGCTTGTCAGGCATCGCTGGCCTCCGGTGGTCCTGGTAGTGGCATCCAGTGTGTCGGGCGAAGGTGCCAGCCGCTGCCGTTGCCGGTCACCCATCTCTCAACCTGGAAATTGTCCCGATTCTCAGGATGTTCACAGAAGGCAATCACGCAGCCACGGCTTTTCGGCCCTTCGTGCCAGATCATAACGATGGTTTGGTCCTTTGGCGCGGTGGCGATTGGTTGCCAGTCAGCCACGCCAGCCCTCCAACCGCTCCCACGCGAATATCGCCGCGAAGACGGCCACGATGGTGCTATCCAGAATCGCCAGTAGAGTCATCGATCACAGTTACCTCAACTCGTCTCAGATCCTCGTAGCATTTCCGGCCGGCCTTCCTTGAGCGGAACAGATCGGCCTTCAGGACGCCATCATAGTAGTCCGGATCGGTGTAGAAGGACGGCTTTCCTTCGCTAAATCCAAGCCACAGTTTCACTACAAACCTCTCTCCTTCATCCACGCCTGCAGGTTCACGATGCCCGCTCCAATCTCTTCGCCAGATGCACAATCCGGTTGATAGCATCCTCGGCCGAAATTGCCACGATGACCTGGCCAGCCCATTTCGCGTGCCAATCATTCTCGGCTACCGTCAGGCGCCGATGCGCCGGAAACTTGTCGCCGTCTTTGATTTCCACGAGGAAATTGTACCCGCGCCAGCCCACGAGGATGTCAGGACATCCTTGGCCAATCGATGATAGGTCCTGTACGCTGGCCGCAAGCTGCTTCCTGATTGCGGCCACTATTTTCTTGTGATTGCTGTCCACTCGGGCTGCGCGTCGCATATCACCTCAACTGGCGGCTCCGAAAGGGTGCCCGGTGTTCCTGCCAGGAATCGTCCGGGGAATATGCAAATATGTTCGAAGCCGCCGGTTCAGGGGAGCGACCTACCCGATGTGACCGCTCCCAAACTCATGCGTTCGGTTTGTTGTCTTCGGTCAGGGATTCATCGGCACCTCCTTCCGTTCGGTCGTCGATGAACTTGCGGCGGATGGTTGCCTGCGTGCTATCTTCACCGATGTGTCCATCTGTCTCATTGGCAATCTTCGCGCATCTCTCCGCCGTCTCCCGCGTGATGCGCTCGGTGTGGGCGGTGGCGGCTGGCTGGGGAGAGTTAAGGAAAGCAATGGCCTTCGGGCTTCCGCTGATCTTCTGTCCTTCACATTGAGCGCATTCGTACTCGGGATACTGGCACTTGTGTCCGGGGATTTCTGCCATACACCCGTCGCAGTCGAGCACCATGATTCCGGTCCCTTCACAGGTATCGCAGTAGGTCGTTTCCTTCAGCGCGTCCACCGCCGCCGCGAGCTGGGCCTGGAGGTCCTGAATTTCCCTAGAACTTGCCTCATGTAAGCCTCTTCCTGCTTGGACTAGTTTCTTCTCACGCTTCTGCAGCCGCTCCACCTCGTCCAGCAGCTCGCGGACAAGATCGCGTACAGGTGCCGTGGTGATGAACGCCCCAAAGTCCTCATCCGGAACATGCCACCGCTCCCGTATCTCCGCCAGCCGCTCGGCAGCCATCCCACCCGTTGTCTCGCTCATGCTGTCGCCTTCCGTTTGTCCCGTCGTTCATCGACGGCGATACACAGGTTAGTAAACTTCACAGGGATGTCCAGCGAGATGGTTCGCGTGTACCACGGATTCGGGCTTCTGATGTCGTACTCGGGATCTTCCATGACGCTCTCGTCCCTTGCTTCCTCGGCAAGCTTCCACGCTTCGTCCCGTTCAGCCGCCAGATCCTGGATTCGTTCATAGTGCGCGTGAACTTGGCCTTCGAGGATGTCGTTCTCCGTCCGCAGCCGACGCACCTCGCGCAGCAGCTCTCCCACGCAGCCCCAATCTGCCAGCGTGTGCGAAGTGTCGAGCCATAAGTTCCATATCCATTTCAGCCGCTCCGCGCTCATCGCCGTTGTCTCGCTCATGGGTTTGCCTTCCATTGAATGCTGATTCGGAACCGCCAGTGCTGCCAGGCTTTCGCGCAGGTGCCGGCCCATGAGCAGTACAGCGGCCGTGGCTAGCTCGGTCATGCTGCCGGCGTCGCCTCCTGCGTCTCGGGCGCCTTCTGGGCGTTCTTGCTGCCAGGTGGCCGGCCCCGCCTGCTTTTCGGCCTCGCTGCCTCCATCCTCTGGAATCGCCTCAGCGTCTTCTGGAACTCGTTGGCCTCCTCGGTTGTCAGCGCCGCAAAGGCTTCGAGGGCTCGCTCTACTGGATCAATTGGCTGTCTCGCCATGGTTCTCCTTTCAGTCCACTACTAACTTGTTCGCCCCGAAATGCTTATCTGCGCCGGGTACTGTCTCGCCTGAGTCGAGCGCAAATTTGATAGCGCGTTTGTTCGGTGCTGGTGGTGGTTGCTCCGCTTGCGGTGGCTGTCGCCAGAACTTCTCAGGAAGTGTGCTCTCATCGTGGACGATCACGAAGTCAGGATTCTTGCGGAGCTTGAATGTTGCCGTATGACCTTCAAGAGACTTCACCTCTAACGCTTCCATGACCCTGATAACGTGTTTCTCCAGCCTCTCTTGGTGCTTAGCCATGGCACGTTTTCTCTTAATCAGCCGATCGATTTCCCTCTCGGCGAATTCCTGTTGAGCGATTAGATGCTGGCGGAAAGCGGCCACCTTGTCTCGTTTTTCCAGGGCACCTTCGATCCATGATCGGATCACGGCAAGAGATTCTTCGTCGGAGAGCCCGCTCTCTTCGGCTTCCATGACCGCATCGGCCAGTCCGGTTTCAATCTCGTACAGTGAGAGCGACCGCTCCTCAGTCCGCGCCATAGGTGTCTCCCTTCTCAGCTGGGTCCTGATTGGTCAGCAAGCTCGGTTGTTCGTCAGTCGGCGCTTGATCCATCTCGCGGGCCGTTCTGACAATGCTGAGCAGATCCTTTACGGCTTGTCGCGCCTCCTGTAGACCGCTGAATTCGTTAGCGTGCTCTACATTGTGCGCCTTGAGAACTTGGTAGTACTGTGGATCTCCATGCCGACCACAGCGTTGCGTGAGTTCCGCCTTCAACTCACCAAAGACCTCGACGCAGGTTTTCTTTCCCTTGATGCGGCTCCAGAGGATCTGCAGCTCCTCATCCTCAACGGTGGAGGTATCAGGCCCTAATGCCGCTTTTGTCACCGTAGCGGGCTTCTGTGGCGCACGTGGCGTATCAGGAGCAACGGTGCCGGTTGGTAGATCCTCTAAATCTTGGGTGAAGAACTCGGAGGCTGACGTAGCATTGATCGTCGCCGCAATTTTCGCCCGCTTATGTGCCATTTTCAGAATCGTATTGACCTGGTCATGAATCTGAGGATTCGCTTGTCGTCCGATATTCTGGCCTTCAATGACCTGATCGCCGTCCTGGTACTTCGCACCGCAGCCACCTTTCTTGCCGAAGCATATCCAGCCGCCGCCGTATTCAGCCTTGCCCTTGATGATGGCTCCTTTGCCACACGTTGGACACTTCCGCTCACCCTGACGCCAGCGATACTTTTCTTCCCATGAGTTGCAGGAACCTTCGCCCTCACCCATGACGTGGTCGCCACGCTGGAGAAAACACTTGACTCTGTAATAGAAAAATGGTTCGCCGCTATGGTTGGAGCCGTCCCAATCTTCGATCATGGACTCGATATCAAATGCAGGAGTCAGCCCAAACAAGTTGCACAGTTTGTCTGAGCCCGGCTGCCAGAGACTTTTCTTCTGTGTGCCCGGTATCTTGCCGAAGTCCACATCTTCCTTCATCATCGATTTGACGACCTCAATGATGGCCGCCCGGCGTTCGCCCGCCTGCGCGATCGACATCACCGGTAGAAACCGGTCACGCTCAACGCTGACGACTTCCGCCGCATCCTGCTTCACGATTGCTGTGCTCATGATTCCTCGTAGTACTCGCGGACCTTCAACCTCGCCTTGAACGTTTGCGCCGGGGTTGCAACCTCCCGGCACATATCCCTCAATGACTCCATCGCCTCCTGCAGCGCTCGGGCGAGGCGGTATTTCGGATCGGTGATAGTGACCTTGCCGTCTTCATCGATGCTTGCTTCAGAAGGATACTTCTCTGCGTCGGCCAGCATCTCCGCGACCTCCGCCGCCGTGATTGGTTTCTCAGTGCTCATCCTTCGGCAAGTCCTAACTCCATGCCCGCGCCAGGGATTTTGTTGATCCGCTGCCTGTCCGTGCCGTGCCTGGGGCAATAGCCAACTGCGTCTTTCTTGAG
>JAAESQ010000885.1 GCA_024229275.1 bacterium
CGATTTCTGGTTCAAGCACCGCCTCAGAGAGTTCCATCTGCACGTCAAGCCGCACAAGAATGGCGCGCAGTGTCCGCAGTGCAAGCGCCGCGGCAAGATTGTACGCATCATGCCGGAGCAGCGCATCTGGCGTGACGTCCCCGTGTGCGGATGGGCGGTGTTCTTCCACTACTTCCCCAGAGAGATAGAGTGCCCCACCCATGGTCGTGCTCAGGAGCTCATCCCCTGGGCGGACGGCTACGCGCGGGTGACTTATCGGCTGGAGTTCTTGGTCCTGACCTACTCGCAGCTGATGACCCAGAAGGCCGCTGCCAAGCTCCTTCATCTACCGTCCTCGACGTTCTCTGACATCCTACATCGCACTATCACACGGTGCCGCGACGGGCATCGGGTGCGCGGGCTGAGGTCCCTCGGCATCGATGAGGTCTCCTACCGTAAGGGTCAAAAGTACGTGACCGTTGTCTATGATCTGGAGCGTGCCTGTGTGGTCTGGGTTGGCAAGGGAAAAGCCCGCGAGACCATCGACCGGTTCTTCAAAGAGC
>JAAESQ010000886.1 GCA_024229275.1 bacterium
CGCTGGCATACCGAGAAGAAGATCCCCTGGCCGACACTCACGAGGCGGATGCAGTTCTTCATCGATCACGAGCTCTACCTCGAGCTCGGCGAAGAGCTCCCCACGCACCGCGATAACCCAGCCATCGGTGGGAACTATCCCATACAGTTGACAGGCGGCCATACACGCTGGTCGATCCACAGCTGCTGGCGGGATCATGAACTCATGCTGGCTCTGCAGCGCGGCGAGCCGGTCCTGTTCATGAATCAGGCGGATGCCGACGCGCGAGGAATCGAACAGGCGGAGCGTGTTCGCGTCGGCAACGACATTGGCGACTTCGAAGTCATTGCAAAGGTCTCCCCCTCAATCCAGCCCGGACAGGCGGTCATCTATCACGCATGGGAGCCTTTTCAATTCAAGGGCCGCCGCTCGCACCAGGTCCTGACGCCTTCCCCTATCAATCCGATCCAGATGGCGGGCGGCTACTATCATCTGCGGCCATTCATGACCTACGGGCAGCCCGGAATGAACGATCGCGGAACGCGGGTCGAGGTGAGCAAGCTCTGATTCGGCGTCACGGTCGAGTCAGCCGGCGGGGAACCTCTCGGCTTATGCCGATCGCTATAGGGCGGGGACGGGATACTTCGGATGAAAATACGCGTCGTAGCGCATGGCTCGTGAAGTCGTGAAGCTGTACTCAGAGAAGTTGACAAAGGTGTGTTGGTCGCTCTTGATCACGGAGCCTTTGTAGTTCCATTCGTAGGTGGCTGAAGATTCGTGCACTCTGACCGGATGCACCAACGTCGTGTAGAAATCCGTCTTCTTGAAATAGGAATAGGTAAGCGTCGGCTTCGTGAAGATCTGCGCAAACAACGGGTTGAGATCTTCGACTTCTTCCGTCGGAGTTCGTGGGAAGCTCGCACTGATGATGTTCTCGATGGCAAAAGAG
>JAAESQ010000887.1 GCA_024229275.1 bacterium
CGAGTTCTACATGAGTCAGTTCAGCGAAGAGCAGTTGGCCTACTTTTATGGATTTCCTGCGTGGGCGATTTCAGGCTGGGCATTCGCGGTGTGGAGTGCAGTTGTTGGGTCAGTTGGGCTGCTGCTACGCAAGCGATGGACGGTGTGGGCTTTCGCCGTATCGCTCGTCGGCATGATTGTGAGTTCGATCTACACGCTCGGTGTGTCCAATGGAATAGAGATCATGGGATCCGGAGCGGCAATCTTCTCAGCGGTTATTTGGGTGATATCGATTTTTCTCTTGGTATATGCCTGGATTCAGGCGAAGAGTGGGGTTCTCAGCTAGCCCCAATACTGTTCAGTTAGGAGTGTGAGCGGGCTGGAAGCCTGCGCCACAATTGCTCAGTCCTTGGGAGAAGAATTGAAAACGCAGAGACGCGGGGACGCAGAGTCAGGCGGGACAGAGGGGTCTATTCATGCAACGGCTTTCCCTAGTCTTAGGCCCGTGTGTGTCAATCGCAGTACGATGAGGCCTCAAGTTTGAGACTCTTGGATCTCTAGCTCGCCCTGGTCATAAATTTCGGGAAGCCCCTGCTCAAAGACGGCATTCACCGCATCGTGAACGACCTCTGAGGAGCCAGCTCAAGGTCGGACAAAGGTTCACTCAGTCTCTGCGTCCCTGCGTCTCTGCGTTAATCTCTTCATCGAACGGGACCGTGTGATTCAATGGCTAACTCAACAGTATTAGTGCTGGGCGTGGGGACACCTGCCTGGCAAGTCAGCTGCGGCGTGGATTCAGCATCCTGGTTCGTGAGCCCCCGAACACGATTGGCTAGCTGTAGATATCTGCTTCAAGAGTGAGGCCTTCGATGGCCTCACGGACAAGATCGGCGGGCATGCCGGCTTCGCGGTGAACAGCATCGGCAAGATTGTCACGGCTGTTGGCCTGTTTGGGACCGGTGCGGTCGCGGTTCGACTCGGCGATCGAGAGATTGTGAATCCTCACCGAGTGAGCCGTGTAGAAGCGCTCGACAACGAGAGTGTTCATGAAGGTCGCTGAGTCCGAATACGAGTCACGGATGACATCGCCGAAATAGTCGAGTTCTCGAGCCGTCGGGTTGACGGTGTAGCCGTGGATGAGTTGATCGTCATGGTAGTGGTCCATACGAGAACGACCACGCTCGTCCTGCGGTCGAAGCACGTAGCGGCTGGATCCCCAGCGGATCTCGAGATCGCTGGTGAGGTCTCTCGGCATCGGTTCATAAAAAGGGGCGCCGTAGCCGACATCGACGAGGCATTCACAATCTGCAAAATGAACGATGGACACAACGTGGACATCAGGCTCGGACATGTCAGCGCCACAGAGGTCGACTTCGTATCCCAGATGTTTTAAGAGCTGACAGAAATTGGGATTGTTAACGTAGCAAGTGCCACCGAAGTTGTGTCGCTCTATGCCGTCGAGGTATTCCTCCAAATTAGGCACAGTCCAGGGGCCGTCGCTTCGTTTCTGGAGCAATTTGGAGACATTTTCGAAGGGCGCCCGTATGAGTTGGGCCCGCACCAGACGTTCTAAGTGATCGAAAGACGGCGCCTCCGCACCAATACCTAGAACAGCGAGATAGCGGTCGAAGAGTGGATCCCGCATAGGATTCATTGTGTCATCGTTTGAAAGCACTTGTTCAGTAGTGCTCGAGCGCGGTGAATGACACCTCGGTATACTGCGCGCTGTCATGTCGGCTCGTTCGGTATCGA
>JAAESQ010000888.1 GCA_024229275.1 bacterium
AGCGAGCCTCAGACTTCTCGACAGAGTCGTCTCTGCACAAAATCAACACGGTGGTGCAAGGGCAACCATCTAGACGCCGAGGCAAGACACTCCGCCGATCTGCCCCCCCTGCCCTGCTAGCAAATACCCCCCGGCGTGGCATGGGGTTTGCTAGCAATGCCCTACGGCGTGGCATGGGGCTTGCATACTATACTAGCATACGCTAGCATCTAGCTAGCAACCCTTGTATATTTCCCTAAGCCCCGGAGGCTCCTGTGTGTAAGGCTTGCAAGACTCCCCCAAGCGCTGGCTACCATTCCCCAGGATCCCAGGCCCTTGTTAGGCGGGCTTGTAAAGTGGGCCAGAGCGACCGCCCTACCAAGTGGCAATTGCCGTGCGGTAACCCCAAGTTACCGGCGGGCTGGGGGACTCCCCCGGCATGGCTAGCGCGAGCCGTAGCAAAACCGCCCGCCGCGTGCGCGTTCCCCACTACCGAAGCCAAGCGCAAGGCGGTGCTAGCAAAGGAATTGAAGCGAATACGGGCGGGCAAGGAAGAGCCTAGCCCGGTCTGGACTTGGGCGGGCGGGATGGACTCCACCATAGGCGGGCGGGCCGTAGCACTTGCCGCCCACCATTCATAACCCCTAGGAGGGCTACACAATGGAAACCGAAACCACCTACACCCCGGAAGAGCTAGCAAGCGAGCTAGCAAAGGTCACGGGCGATAACTGGCAATGCGACGAAAGCGCCCCGTTTGGGGCCCGGTTATCTGGCGGGCCGTTCCCTATCTGGTTCCGCCACGGGCGCTCCGGCTGGCGCGAGGACCAAACGACGAACCCAGACCGGGAGCCCGTCGCGCAAGACCGGGTAGAATTTCACCCCTGTTGGCCCGGCGAAGTAGGAACCGCTAGAAGCTATAGCCCGCGTGACATATACGGTGATAGCAAACCGGACTACGTGTCCAGCATCACCGTTGCCACCCGGCGGGGCCCGGCGGTTGCCGCCAAGGAAATTGCGCGGCGTCTCATTAACCCTAACCTAGCCATGCTAGCAGCTATTGAGGACTGCAAGGCAGCCGATGAAGCGCACGCGACCGGCAAGCGGGCCCTAGTCGAGCGACTAGCGGCGGCACTGGGCAAGCCCGCCCCGAAGGAAGACGGCCACAACCCCAACGATCTAAGCGCCCATGACATAACCTTTTCCGTCAACGGGCCGGACTCTATCACCCTCAAGAGCTACAGCCTGCCAGCGGCTAAGGTGCTGGCAATAGTCGGGGCCCTCAAGGCTGTGGATCCCGCAACCGATGGGAGCTAGTATAATGGAAGCCATCACCGTTGCCGCCGGACTCAGCTTGCTAGCTGTCTTCGGCGGCGCATGCCTCTACATCCTTTTGAAAGGGAAGTCTCATGGCTACGAAATCAAAGACGAAACGCGGCAAACGCTCGACCACTACGAAGCGCAAGACGGCCCGGCAGCGGGGGGCTACCGCTAAGGGCATGCGGGCCCGGACCACTCTGGCCCAGGGTAAGACCGTCAAGTCCGTTATGATGCGGATAGACGTAGCGCTGGCTAACTTGATCCGGGCCCGTGCCCGGAAGGAAGGCAAGACCGTTACCGAGGTGACGCGGTTCCTGGCGTCCATTCTAGAGAAAGGCGGCAAGTGATGGCGGTTCCCATAGAGGGCCCGGCGGAACATATCCGGAACGCGCTACAAATCCTTGTGAGCAATCAAGACGCCCGCAAAGACCCTAGCGTTGACGTGATACCGTTCCTGAGCGACGACGATATAGATGCTATCATTGAGAGGCTTAAATTGGCCCTCGTAACCCTCGAAAAGTAAACAAGTTAGCCCCCCTTGATAGCATTACCAAGGGGGGCTTTCTTGTGCCCTGCTAGCAGGGGGGAAGAGGGCGACCACACGGCGAACGGCTCCCCTAGGAGTGCAGTAGTTCCTACCGCCGCCGCATGGCCGACCCTCTAGGGGTGTTGCTTGCTTTCCTTCGCCTTCTCGACCTTGTGAACGACTCCCAGGGCCCCGAGGGTACCGAACACCCCTTGCGCGACACTCCACAGATTTTCTTGCACGCCAGGAACCCCGCTCGCATCGACGCCGAGTTGCGGCAAGATGATACTTGCCACGAGCCCGCCTAGTCCAAGGTACGTTTTGAATCCGTTAAGAAAATTCATTCCCCCTCCGTCTCTAAGTGGTGAAGTCGGTAATCCTGTACCGCTTCGCTTTTCTCAAGCTCGGTCACGCGTCCAACAACTTCCTTGAGGTCTTTCGCCGTACCGCGAAGAAAGAACCCGTTAATTGCCAGACTGCTAGCAGCGACAGCGAGGACGATTTGGTCCGGGCTCATATGAGGCCGACGCTACGCGCATACTCGGCAACCGACTCTTTTAGCTCGGCTTCGCCCTTCGGTCCGTAGCTCTTATGCACAAAAAACCCGTCCCTGAACATGTCGAACGCTTCGTCGTCGTCCCACCGGGCTACTTGCTTGTCACCCTTGAAGAGACGAATCGTCAAGTAGCCCCGCTCTTCCCACACGTCAACGGATAGCTTCTCTTCGTCGTCGTCGTCGTCGTCGTCGTCGTTCGGACTGTACCCGCGATCCTTGTTATAACATGGCATGAGGGCAACCCCTAGGTCGGTACGTCGGCAGCGGTCCGGCTGATTTCATGCCAGAACCCGGTCACAAGATCACGTCGGAACGTGAACGTCTGCTGGAACGTGTCTGCCGGAGCGGGCAACGCTCCCGCTTGGGGCCGATACGCCGGGCCCATCGTCACAGCGCCAAGCGGACCACCCGAAGCGTTGGCTATGGTAATGTGAATGATCTGCGTTACCGAGATTGGCGGGATCGTGATTGGCGGATTAGTCGGATCGTCAATCGTGAAAATGTTGCCGTTGGGTGCCGAGATAATGAACGTGTTGGCGAGCCCAACATCAATTGCGACGTTCGCCCCGAACGTGGGGTAGTTGATCCCGTGTAGCGCGTACTGGCTCGACGTGAGCCCAAGCGCCCGCAAGGCGATAAGCTCGATCTCCGGGTTCAACCCGGTTGCTGTGGTCCCTCGTGGGGACGTGCGGAAAGCCCGCGTAATCTGTCGTAGCTGCATTAGAGATACCCCTCCATTTCGGTTTGTTCGTCGTCTTCGTCCCAGTCCTCTTCCTCGTCGTCGTCGTCAGAGTCGAAGTCCTCTTGCTCGTCCTCTTCCTCGTCTTCTACTTCGTACGGTTCGTACTCTTCCAGCCAACCCATTAGTTGGGTATCCTCAAGACTTTGAAGCCGAGTCCGCCCGAGTCCGCCGCACCAACACTCACCCGCTCAAGCGCCCCGTTGTCAACGTCACGGATCAGCAAGAACGTTTCCGTTGCCGTACTACTCTCCTGTACCTGTAGGCCCGTCACCGCCGGTTGGACACCCGTTCCCGATGCTACCGTTATAGGAACCTCAACGATAAACTCCCCGCCGGTCGTAGCACCGATGCCGGTTCCGGTCTTAATCGTAATGCTAGCACCCGACAAATCGGGCACCCCGGCGCTCGGAATATTGCTTGTCCGTATCGTGAGGTCGGCAAACGGTGGACTTTGGTTCGGTGAGTTACCCGCGCCAATCAATACCTCACTGATAGCAGCGGTACCGATGCCGCCGACCACCATTTGGTTTGCCTTGAACGTCTGCGCGTTAATGCCAAGGGCAATGCTCGACTTGTCGGTAGTGTTGAGGTTGTTCGCCAGGGCCCCAATGCAAATGCCGTCCGTGGACCGGGCCCGTACCGCCCGACCGATGGCGATAGACTGCGGCCCGGACGCTACCGGGGCTTCCTGGCCGATGGAAATAGCATCACCGCCCGAAGCCGAAGCCCGGTCCCCAATCGCCACGCCACGGAACCCGATGGTTATTCCGTTGCCGATGCCAACCACGTTGGCGAGGTTAACCGAGGACATGGTACTCGTGTTGCCGATGCGTACTTGGTTGGAGTCGGTCCCGTCGGCAACATGACCAAGGCCGATCAAAACACACGCGCTCGCTTGATCGCGTAACGAATTACTGAAACCAACCAACACGTTGTTGGCCATGCCAATCAAGCCGTTATCGTCGGCGGTATTGGCACCTCCAACCAACAGATTGTTGAAGTTGTTTACGCTGCCCCCGGCGTCAATCGTGGCACCGTAGCCGATAGCCAGTTGTCCACCGACCGCACCAACAACCGAAGCGCCCCGACCGATGGCGAGGCTATCGGTCAACCCACCACTCGGATAGATCGCCCCTTCGGTCTGTAGGATCTCCGTTGTCGCATCGCTCGGGGCGCTCCCAATCGTAATGAATTGATTGGGGGCAACCCCGCCCTGGCACATGATAGAATCGCTCACCACGTCCGGCGAGACGTTCACCACCATAGGGATGCACCCGACCGTGAAAGGAGCGACGGCTTCAATGCCGCCGGAAACAATGATCGTTCGTGCTTGGTCAGGCATGCCCCGCCCCTCTCTGCCAGTTGGTCCCGTTGTAGGCTATCGTGAGCAACCCGGCCACCCCGAGGGCCGCACGCGCCACCTGGGGCACGTCAGCGGGTCTTCCTGCCATCCATAGCATGAACGGACCCAGGAGCCAAACGTCAATCAATCGAATGGTTTGCGACTTCATAGCCAGAAGACCGGCGTTGAAACCGAGTCCAACACAACGTTGATTGTATCGCCGCCGATCTGCACTTCATATACCCCGGCGTTGTCCGCCGCCCGCAACGCCTTCTTGGCTTCCGGCATGAACGACGGACGCGTAGCCGTGAGACGGCGAACCGATACAGCCTTGACTAGATCAATCTCAAGGTCGGCGTTCGCCGGGGTGCCCACTCTATAGAGTAGGTCAATGCCGCCACCACCACGGATCAGAAAGACCGGATTTGTCAAAGCCATTAGAACACCTGTGCCGGGGGATCGTAAACTATCGTCATGCCTCCACCCACCGCGTTGTTGCTCGCCGTCACCACTGTAGTTCGGAATCGGAAGTCCGTACCGATCCGCACGGGTTGACCTAGGTTCCCCGGCCCTGTCAGCAGTTGGAACGTTCCGGTTCCCTGCGTGTTAAGCCCTATCAAGTACCTCATCACCCAAGCTGGATCAGGAATGGGAGCCCCCGCCGCATCGAAATTGAAACGCGTTTGAACGAGAGCCTGAATGGACGATGCGGCTTGCTTGATAATAGAAAAGTTGACCGAAAGGATACGGGGGTTGACTAGCGAAATGGGAACCGTGAAAATCGCCTGTAGGGCTTTCCCGGTCGTTGGACCCATTTGTGCTATCACGGTCGGCCCCGGATGGGTAACCGTAATAACTCCCACGTTGGCCTCGCTAGCACCTGCCGTCACCACTTCAACCCGATTGATCCGCCGATAAGCACCGGCCAGTACCACCGGAACGGCCCCGGTCATTGTGACCGTCTCCGTTAAGATAGCAAAGGCCCCGTCGAGCCCCGAGACAAAAACCGTTCGTGCCCCGGCTCCTACTGCAACGTCCGCCGGGCTGGTACTCACGATTGACGTTACGGCGGCACCCGCCGGAAACGGATAGACGCCCCCGAGGGGCCAAAGGTCTTCCGGCGTTGTTCCGGTATCAATGTCCGGCGTCGCGCCGTAGACACCGTAGTCCGGTATGACTGCCGCCGGAAGAACGCTAATGTCCCCTGGCGATGATGCTATCTGCGTCCCCATTAGGTCGGGCATAGCTACCGTCTCGTAAAGAAGTAGGCGAGGGCCCCGAGGGCCGCTGCTATCAATCCACCAATCCCACCGGCTTTGGCAAACCCCGGCGTCTTCGGTTTCGCCGTCACGACAATTTCCGGAAGATCGCCAGGGCTGATTGGCGGTTGCGTCCGGAAGTACGCAAGGTTCGCCATGACGCTATCGACGTGGGCTTGGTTGCCAAACTCGCCCGTGTCGAAGTTGTGCCACTTGAGACACCGTTTCGTTGCCGGGTCCGTCCGGAGACAGACACGGCCCGGCCTAGTCGCTCGCGCCCCGAACCCGAATTGCGGACGGTAGCCACCATTGTACCGACTGATAGCCGACTCCACGTCCGGGGACGATGCTAGCATTTGCTTTAGGTACTTCGTCCCGTACGTGATGTTGGTTTGCGGGTCGAAGAGCCTTTCAACCGGGCCCGAGAAACCGATACCCCGCGCCGTCTTCTCTAGGATCTGCATTAGACCCCGGCTGCTGTCGGCAACCTCTTTCAGTTGCGCGTTAGGATTGAAACCGCTTTCGCGACCGATCACCGCTTTAATCAGCAACGGGTCAACGTTGTAGTTCCTGGCCGCGACGACGATTAGATCGTCAAACGCATTTTCACGAAGCCACTTTGCCATTGTCGGCTCCTCCCTCTGGCTTGACCACCCATCGCTCGGTGTCGAGGTCAAGCACGCGCTCGCTAAGATCAATACCGTCGCTGGTCGCCAACGTCTTTGCCAACTCCCCCATAAGGTAGTTGGTGTTGGCGTTGACCTGGGCAATAGCCGTGTCGAGCGCGGCGGCATTTTGTTGGAGGGTTCGGTATACGGTCCGAAGCAACAACCGGCTTTCATCGGAAAGCGCGATTGGCTGCCCTACCGGCGGTTCCTGTGTGCGGTTACGAAATCCCATTGCGTACCTCTCAAGAGAAGGGGGAGACTTTCTTGATTGCTGTTCCCATCACCGCGACCAATGCACTAACCGGAACGTCAATCGTTCCGGTATGATGCACGGGAATTGTCTGGCCGTTTGTCAAAATCGCTTCACCGTTCGGCGCTATCAAACGAACGCGCCCCCGTTTCCACGCGTAGTAACTGACCCCTATTCCGGCCACAGCCAGCAACGCCCAATGTTCCGGCTTCAACTTGTTCATATGAAGAAACCGGATTCCCGCACAGCCTGTTGGGCGATAGCTCCCGCCTTCAAGGCTTGTTGCCTCTGGTACTCGCGGAAGACGAACCAACCGCCCGCCGCGAACAATGCTAGCACGAGAAGATCGTTACCTTTCACAATCCCCCCTTAGTAAAGATCGTAGAGTTCGCCGTACAACCGCTTGGCTTCCTCCACGCTGTAGTACCAACCGCCGAATTGCGTTCCGACCACCCACGGACCGTTGGCGTTGTTATTGATAATGTTCACGTCAACCACGGCGTCTTGTGGGAGTCGCACCACCCCGCCAAAGTCGCTTGACAGGTTAGTTGCTGCCCGAGGATACGTCGTGAAGGTCCACCCCTGGACGGGCCCGCCATTGATCCGTAGCGTCCAATCAACGTCAATTGGCGGAACCAAAGTCGGCGCGTTGACGAAGATAGAAACCACCCGCACCACGCCACGCATGGACGTTGGCATGATGAAGGGTTGTGACTGGACCGAAGCTCCCACGCCCGCTGGCAACACAACAGACTTTCCTAGCACAGTCGGGGCGGTGGATACAATCACCCGATTGATAAAGAAATCGTTGCCCGCCTTGAGTGGATACAGCCACGGCGGAAAGATCGTCCGCGTCTGTACGGCGTTGCGTTCAAGCCCTGCCGTGGGAGAGCGGGGAGCAATTGTCGGCGTTTCCCGCGACTGCTCGTCTATCGCCGCAATATCCGAAGGGAACCACGGGGGTAGTTGTTTCCTCGGCATTACGTCACCCCTTCCCTAAATTGGCGAAGACTGAGCGCCGCCGCTGAACCCGAAGACCTTGAAGCCGCTAAAGTAGGTCCGGACGTGGTAGGTGTTCACCAAGTCCAAGTTCTGCAACGTCACCGCGACAGTCGAGTTACGGGGAATGATTTTCGTCATGTCCCAGTACGCCGGTTCCTGCCCAGTGCCGAAATAGCTTTCGACGTGGATAGGCTGGTCACTGAGATTTCGCCCGGAACCGGAATCGGTAATCAACGCCAAGATCGGCGCTTGAGCAATGAAAGTCGTATCGTCTATGAGCGTCACCACCCGCGTTGACGATACCACCAAGAAATCCGAATCCCCGTTGATAGCAAACGTTAGGCCCAGGGTTGCGCCTGGTGCTAGCGCGTTGGCCCCAACGAAGTCGCGGGAATAGGTAAAGTAGTCCTTGGTGCGTCCCCACATGTCTTTGGGGAGCAAGCCGAGAAACGGGTTCGGGAACGGCAGGATATTTTGCACGGGCGCTTGTGCCGTGCCTCTCCCTCTCCGCGTCCGAGTAGTTACGCCGTTTGGCATGATTGGTTCGCCTTCCCTTGAAAGTGCAAATGGGCGACGGCTGATAGCAACCGCCGCCCTTTCGCTCGTTTAGGCTGCAAGCTCCAATGGCTTGCGAGTCTGTACTACAGCACCCGACGACTGAGGATGCCAAACAGGCTGATCCGCATATCGACGGTTACCGCGTCGAGCGCCGCAACCGGAACACCGTAGTTGACGACGATGCGGAAACTCGTTTTCGGGGGGATGATAAGGGAGCCCTTATAGTCCCATCCCGGCGTCGGCATGTTGTTGGCGTACTGTGCGCCCGCTGCTGCGGCGGCACCACCAACAGCGATGTTCCCCGAGGGCCCGCCGGTCCCGTGCAACGTCGTGAGGCTGTACGGACCATAGCTCTTGTCGCTGATAACCAGCGTCCACGTTGGACGGCTGACCTTGAGCAAGAGGTTAAGGTCGTTCAACTCACCCGCTGCGTCAATCAACGGATCTTCGATTGTGTTCTGCGTCAGGAAGTCGAGCGTGATGTTGTAGATCGACAACCATTGCGGGTCCGACAACTGCCCGCCCGTATCCATGTTGGTCAACGTGCGGTCTGCTACTGGCGCGGCGAAGAACGTTTGAATCGTCGTCCCCGCCGTCGCCGGTTGCGTGTCGTAGAACTGCTGCCAAATTGCTTCTGGCGAGGAGCCAGAGGGCGGCGTGGACATTTGCCGCAACTGCCCTCTAGTCGCAACTTTGAATCTTGCTCCGAATCCCATCGGGAGCCTTCCTTTCAACAGGTACGCCGTTTTCGCTTTAGGGGCGGGTTCTCGTCCACTCACCGCCCCCCTGTCGGCCACACGGCCACTTCTAGATGAACTGGTACTCGCCTACTCCGGCGTACATGTCCTCTTCGTACCCGGACTCACCCAGGGGCAAATTGATTTCGCCCATGTTCCCCGATTCGTACGCGCCGAGGTACGCGCCCAGTGGGAGGTCTTCGCCCAACGCCGGACCGACAATCGGAATCATCTTGGCGTACGGCTCCAACATGCCCATGACAGACCCCACCAACATCATGTGGGCTCCGTTCGCGCCAACGACCTTGAAGTTGCGAGCAACGCCCGTCACCGCAAACGCCGTCAACAGCTTGACGCCGGTTCCCATGAGTCCATCCCTGGGGAACGGCAAGAATCCGGCGGCGCTGTTTACGAGCGCCTTACCGCCGATAGCCCACGCGGCATCGGTAACCGCTTTCACCGTCCTGGCCTGGAAGCCACGAAGGAAACGCGGCTGGTTGGTCCGCACAACCCGGCGACGGCTCTTAGAGTAGCCATACCGGCGACGTGCGGGGGCCTTGGTGCGCCACGCCGTAGACCGACGCCTCTTCGGAGACGCCCGGCGGGCGGCAGCCCGAGGTGGATTGCGCCGACGCTTCGTTGTCCGACGACGACGGGTCGGCCCTCTGGCAGCACGAGCTTTCTTGAGATTCCGAAGTGAAGCTCGCCGCTGCGCGGCTGTTTGTTTACGTGCCATCTTGGTGCGCCCCTTTCTTGGTCCGCGCTTTGAACGAACCTTCTTCTTTTGTGGCGAAGGGTGATTCACGAAATACCACACGACTAAAACTCCTTGGCAACGGGCAATCCGTTCCTGTGTGATAACACAACCGACCGTCCATTCTGTCTCACTTCCGCTTGGACTCCGGTACTCTCCGGTAGATTCCGAATCGTCACGCTGTCCCCGCGTTGCTCTAGCTCGGTTTCACCACCGCCGAACGTATGACAGTACAACTCGCCGTCTTCGTGGTGCCGATACAGAATCGCTTGCACGTCCGATGCTATCAATTCCTTGGGGTTGAACACCACCAAACCGGGATTGCGCCGATGGACCGGCACTATCGGCGCTTCGGCATGGCGAAGAGCAACAGCCCGAGTCCACCCAGGACCGCCGCCGTTGTTATCGCGTTGCCGGTCATTCGGAACGCCGTAGCTCCCGCCTTGACCCCGAGAGGGTCGAACGATGCCGCCTCTTCCGCTGCGGCCCGTTTCTCGGCTTCGGTTGCGAACCCTCGGAAGATAGCCGACACCCTCGACAACTCTTGTCGTAACGATTGCTCGGCGTCCGTGTCCCCGGCGTTTCGTGCATCCACGATTCGCACGGCTAGATCATGCATGGTCTTGACGGCGATTTGATCGACCGTCAACCCTTCGTCCTGGCCGAGTCCGTTAACGAGCCCGTAACTGGTTCCGCCACCTTTTCCAAAACCCCATCCGGGCGTACGACGGATCACAAATGCATCGCTACCCGCCGCGCCACCCTGGCCCGCGTAAATGTCGTCTCTGCCGGGACCGTATGGCATGGTCACTTCCCTTTCAGCAAAGCAAGGACACCCAACACCGCAAGCCCCGCAATCATCAAGGGTGCTGGTGACGTTGGCGCCACGGACGCAACTGCGAGTTGGTCTGCACGTTGGTCCTCTTGCGCTTTGGCGGCAACTTCCGCCGCTCGACGTGCTGCCGCCGCGCTCGGATTCAAGAGGTCGTTAATCGTTTGGTAGAAATCCTTGCCCTCTGCAACCGCCGCTTGGATTTGGCCCACAACCGCCGGAGTATTGAAACCGGGTTCGTCGTATTGCGAAATCTGGCCGAGTCCGGAATACATTTTTACTTCTTGACGAAAAGTGATAGCAGGAACAACCCGGCCCCTGCTAGCATAACATTCCGAAGGGCCGGCGGAATTTGGTCGAACCCCATTCCGGCCTGGACCGTGCCGGGGCCCGCCGCTGATACCTTGGGCTCGACCGAAGGTCCGAAAGCCGTTCCCGTCCCGAACGCGCCGTTTCGCTCCGTGCCGGGAACAAGGGCGGTCGCAATCTCTTTCCACCACGGCACTATGTCCGGAGTCGCCACGGGTTCCGTTACCACACCGTTGCCGCCGGGACTCGTCGGGGGCGCTTGGATTGGGGTTCGGCAGTCGGGGCCCGTGAAGCCGGGCGCACATAGAACCGGCATCGTTCCCGGCCCCAACGGAACAAACGTCGTGCCGGGCGTTGGTCCGCCGGTCGGCTCGGGAGCCACCTTCAAAATCGGCATGGTATAGCGCGGCATCTTCCTGACTGCCGGGACCACTTGTCCGTTGACGATCTGTTCTTCCGGGGGCAGCTTGTCCGCACCGAGGTCAGGGCATTGCATGGGCTACCTTCTCTTTCCCAAAAGCGTAAACATCAACAGCCCGCCCATTCCTGCTAGCAAAAGCGTATTGACGTTGAGTCCGCCGCCGCCGGTCGGGGCACTGAACAACGACCCCATTGCCGTTAGGGGGTTTGCTGCCGCTGCCCTGGCTTGTGCGTCCCGTTCCGCCGCGAGTCGTTCGGCTTCGGCCCTCTTACGGGCCCGCTCGGCGTCGAGTTGTCTTAGAAGGTTGGTGGCTCCGGCTACTTCCTGCGGATTGCCCGCGTTCGCCGGGCTGGCTTCCCACCGCAACCGCGCTTCCGCCGTCATACCCTCGACAATCGTTGTCGTGTCTCCGGCGAGCGCCATTTGATAGTAGCGCATCTGGTCGGCGGCATCGGCGGCAATCGTCGCCGCACTCCGGCCACCATTACCGCCCCCGCCGAAGATCGACTTTCCAACGCTGACGGCCCCGCCGATGATTGCCGGTAGCGCAATCCCGAAGAGGCCGAGTCCGCCCTCATCGTCCGGGGCGTATATCGTCACATCGTCGTATCCCCCAAGCGCAAATCGCCCCGGAGGGCGAGAGCAAGGAACACCAGCGAGCGTGCCACGATTGGTTACGTACACGTTAGACCTCGACAGTCCAAGTTCTGCTAGCAGTTGTAGGAAGCTGTTGGGCACTACGGGTCACGTCTTGTTCCACCCACGGACCCCCCTGCGGGGACCGTAACTCAGTGAAGACGTGTCGGAATGGGGCACGGGGAGAGCCGAACCCGACAACCTGAAAACGAGCCTTCAAACCAACCGCTTTCCCCAGTGCTGCGGCAAGGATCGCGGCGTCATCACAATCATAGTCTGCCGTACCAACCTTGGCAATAGTCGCTAGTTGGAGGGGTACCCCGTGGAGAAGCTCGGTCCCCTGGGGGTCGCGTTGGAAGTGGAGGTGTTCGGCCAGCCATTCCCGCACCAATTGGGCCTGTACCGTGCCGTCCCGGCCCCCTCCGGGCCGAACGATGGACGTTGCGACCGCCCTAGTGTGGGGGTGCCAGGAGCCCTCACGGGCCAATCCTCGCATCTTCCAGACCGTAACGATGGTTGGCAGATCGCCCCATGCGGGGATCTCGATATGCGAAACGCGCATGGACCGGAGAATACCAGCCCATGCGCGCCAGGTCAAATCCCCTCGAAAAGCGTTACTCCTCTGGCGTGACCTCCTGGGACGGGGCCGGTGGCATCGGGTTCATCCAACCGGACCCCGAATGTAAAGGGTCGCCCTCTTCGACCTCGACCGAATCCGCGCCAAGCTCGACCGTCTCCGATACCTCCTCGCCGTGCGGTTCATCCTCGACCACTTCGGCCACCCCGAACAGATTTTCAAACAGCCGGTTCATAAAATCGACCGTCCATTGTTCGTAGCTCTTCAATTCGGGGATGTACTGGAATACCAGTTGGACCGCATCGGGGCGTTGCATAAATTCTGCTAGCTGACCCCGGAACGCCACGGGCAACATTAACTCCAACAACGAATCGGCACAGATCGTTGGATCTTTACCGTCTCGCGCCATTGCTATCAGTTGGGGTTTCTTCGCCACTAAGAATCGAGCCCACACAGGATCGCCCCCGGTTGTTGCAGGTATTTCCGCGACTGGCGCGGGAGTAGTGGCAGGTTGCTTGCCCGCTTGTGCTTCCATCATGCCAACAACCTTCGGCACATTCGCTTGCAGTAACGCCATGAGCGGATCTTCCGGTCCGGACTCGGCTTCCAGTTCCTTTGCCATTTGCTTGAGCCCAAGAATCCCCTCCATCGTTTCCACTTGATCCTTGAGGTTGCTAGCAGGGGATGTGTTCTCTTTGAAGATCGTTGCAATCTTCGCCACCAAATCCACCGGGTCCGGTTGCTGTGGACGTTGGTTCATCATTGCTTGAATGAACGTCAGCAACGGAGTCATAACCGCTGGAAGAATTGCGGCCCAGTCCGTCGTCGGTCCACCCCGTTCCGATGCTAGCAACCGCTCTAGCAAGATCCGTTGGGTTTCGGCGTTGGCAAGTTGGGTAACGTCGGTCCCTGGCTCGACCGTCACGGTCGCTTTGTCGTCGCCAGTTGCCGCCGCCGATGGAAATTGCGTCAGTTCTTTTCGGGGGCCGTCGATTGCAATTGTCCGTTGCCGTCCCAACACAAACTGCCCTTTGTCGTTGGGGCACATCTCCCGGCACCGATACGTACCACCACCGCCCAGGTCTTGCAAATTTTCTTCGACCGTTTCCTCTGGCGTGAGCTTGATAAACATGTGCCATCGCTTATCCAACCCCAACCGCTTCACCACGACGTAGCTATCCTCCGGGGAGTTGTCGAATAGCGTATTCGGGGCTTCGGCATCCTCTACCGGATCATAGGTAATACCCTCCGGTGTGACTGCCGGTGAGGTTTCCGCTATCCCCTCCGGTTTCTGCGAAGGTGGTTTCCGGCGCGTTGGCCTCCGTTTAGTCGTCGCCATTGGCTCCCCCGTCCTCTACCGAAAGTCCCGACCGTTGGGACATTTGCTCAACGGCACTCCCTACCGCCTTCCCGCCGCACCCCTCGCAGTCCTCCCCCAACACTACCCCGTGTTCGCACGTCTCCGGATGGTCCTGCCGCGTCTCCCGTAGCGCGTCGTCGGTCGCATCCGGCATTGGCCCTCGGGGAGTCGGGACCATACTGGGCGCACGGGCCATTGCCAGGGCTTGCGCTTCGTCCAACGTCCCGACCGGATACACTCCGGCAAATTCTCCGGCCATCGGGTCCAACTCCTCAACGGCAAGCCCAACAGCAACCACCGTAGTTTCCGTGGCCGCTGGAATCTTACCACCATTAGCGCCGGTCGGGCAGTCTACCAACAGCGCCGCCATGTTCCACGAAAACCATTCTTTCGCTTTGTCGAAAAACTCGTCACGGCACTCTACCTGCGCCGTCACCTGTAACAATCTCATCGTCCGTTCCTTTCGTAGTTGGTCAATCGGTCCTCTAACGCCTGTCTGCTATCATCTTCCCCCCGGCGTCGGCAGTCGGCGCACGGCACTAGCCAAATGCTCGCCCCGCTGATTTCATGTTTGACGAGTCGTTTATGACGTAGCGCCGTACAATACGCGACCGCAAGGTACCACCCCGCATGTCCCGCCGCTTGGTCCGCCGTTATTCCTTCGCCTCGGTACTGCTGCTGCCCTGAACGTGTTCGGGGGCGGACGGTACCGATTCGACGCGGCACTTTTCGCATGTGGTTAACTCCATGAATCGACTAAAGAGAATATCTTGACGGACCTTCTTGCCTATCCATATCGGCTCACCACATACCGCATGCGTCGGGGGCGCTTCGTTCCACTCGCCTATCACAATTCGATGTGATAGCATACGTTGACTAGCCACGATAAATCCTCCGTTGCAACTTCTCAGTCAGCGTTACCATGACCTCTTGTAGATCCTCTCGGAGTTCCGGAGTCCAAGCGACCAACGCCCCCGGTTGGTGCCATGCTGCTAGCACTTTCAAGAGGTTTGCCGCCCGGCGTTGCGTCAAGTAAAGCGTTACGTCAGCCACGCCCGTCCGCCCGTTGCGCGAGAAGCGGGAAAGGGTCTTCCTCGTTCCGCCACGGGCCACACGCGCCCGCCCGCAGTCCGGTAGTGATAGCAAACGTCCGCCGCCGAATCTTCCGTTCGGCATGGCGTCCCGCGCTCGACCGTTCGCTACGAAGGTACCCGCTTTTCATGGTGAATTTTTCCAGATCGTGCGCGGTATTAATCACCCGCTGCCAATGCCCGGACCGCACCAAGTAACAATCGTAGTGTCGTTCAACTGCCCTGGCTTGCAACCGCCAGAACCAATTCCGCAACCGTCGCCAGTATTTCATAGCTTCATTTCCTCCTGTTTTCCCGGTTCCAAATCCGGCATGTCGTCCGGCAATCGTTCCTTCGGCGTCCATGTCGGACCGTCAAACGGCGTTTCGTTTGTTTGATTCCAGAACGCACAACCCCAATGGTGCGTAATGCTGCTAGCAAAGGTCGTCGGTTCACATCCATACGGGCACGCCCAATGCTCGGGACGCCAACCAGCCCACGTCCAGCCGACCGCTGCCGCCCGGCATCCTGGCGTGTGGTACCAGTGCCCTCCGACCTCCGTCCCGACGCAGCAGTCTAGACCCCATGTCCGGGCGGGTTCGGCCCGTACGGGAGCACTGGGGCGCTTCTTGACCCCTCCTACGGTACGGGGGGCCCGACTAGGCGGGCCGCGCCTAGCCGGTTTTTTCCTGACCCCACCGACCTTCCGCTTTTTACCGGCCACGCCGCTTCGCTGCCTTGGGCTTCTTCGCGGCTTTCTTGGCGGTCCGACGTGATGGAGCCCGCCGCTTAGGCGGCGCGAGCATGTCGTCCCAATCAGCTTCGGGCACCACCACGAGCTTGACAAATTCCTTTTTGCCAAACACCCGCGTTGCCACTTCGATTGGAAGTTGCTGGCCTTCCCATTTGGACATGCGGTCGCCCAAACGAGAAATCAGCGTTTCAACATCGCCTTTGCTCGACACGATGAACGGCACTTCGGGCGACTGCTCGGAGTAAATCTTGAGCCCGATACTCTCACCGAAGTCTACCTGCTTGGCTTCGGTGATAATGAGAATCGCTGCATCGCCGTCAATGTCTTCTGGCGTGAGCTTACCTTCCCCGCCGCCAAATTCGCGGGGATCGAGTCTTCCTTCTGCCATGATGCCCTCCTAGGGGAATCAAAGGTCATTGCTGCAACCGGGGACCGCCCGGCGCGGGGGCCATCGCTGGCCCGGTTCCAATCGTGACTTGCGGTCCATGTGCGACGAGTCCCACCGCTAGAGTTATGTCGGCTTCTAGCCACCCGTTCGCCTCTTCATCCGTCATGCCCGGCGGCATCGGGACCGCAAGTTGAAAGATTACGACTTTGCCGCTTTCAATCGGACTCGGTTTCGACTGATTCTTTCCCATGTTGTTTCTCCAGTTGTTCCATAATGACGATAAGGATTGATCGGTAACGTTTCAATGCTATCAATACTCGCGGCAACGTATCCATCACAAGAGGTCTTTTGTTGTGGGCCTTCCGGCGTTCCGCAATCCTCGACCGGACGATATGCCACGCTTCTACCTGGGCGATAGCGTCCTCACACTCGACTAACTCTTGGGGGAAACCAATTCTACCTGTAGAGCACATTCCACCACTCCCTTGCGAAGACCGGAGCACGCGGCAGCACTCGCGCCCGGTGAAGGTTGCACGCTTCCCGGCTTACGTCGCTCCCGAGAATCGCTTGTATCGCTACCACTTCAAACGGGCTCGTCGGTTCCGGGTCCAACTCCATAACGATGTGCCACCCCTTGCCGCTTGGACTCCGACACTCGCTCATCCACTCGACCCGATACCCGGCGCGTGATAGCAACCGTTGGATAGTATAAATCGACGGTCGCTCGTCGCCCGCGTCTATGTCCAGCTTAATCCACGCGCTCGGCCCGAATATCAGATTCGGTGAACGCGTTGTAGAAGGCTCGCAAGTCGTCAAGCTGGCGTCCTTCAAGCCGTCCGCTGTTGAGTTCCGCGCCATCGCCCTTCTCCCAGTCCATGTAGGAAATTTCGATTGTGTCCGGCACCATGCGCGTGCGAATCGCCTTCCGGACTTGGCGGATCAATTCGGATTTCGGCATCCGGACCAACGGACGCACCCGAATTTTCATCATAAGCGAACGGCGGTCAGGCTTTTTGCGTGGCATGAAGGGCCCTCACTTTCTTACTACGGCTTGCGATTGCGAGCCAGTTGTCACAACAGGTATAGGGAACATCCGTCATCCACTGACTCCCCCATACACTCCATAGCGGCGTCCGGCTCTTGAGTGCTAGCACCCACACCGTACCACAGTTAAGACACTCCACTTTCTTGAACATCATTCCCCCTCTTCGTACGCCAGTTCGCCCGTAACCTCGATTTCCTCCCCGTAGTCGAGCCATTCATCGTCCGGGTCGCCGGGGTCCAAATCGTACCCCATGTCCACGTCGAACGGCTCTTCTACTTCCGCCTCTTCCTCATATTCGATTTCGTAGCCCAGGTCCGACAACACATCATCGACCACGCGCCCCTCGGCATCGTCAACGGTCAACGAACGCTCTAGCTCATCGCGTACGTCGCGGTACGCTTCCCGCGCATCGGCCAATTCGATTCCGTCTTCCCGAAGCTCGTTAACGAAGCCCCAGTAATCGTTCATCGACCACGCCATTAGTTATTCCCCGCTTCCACTGACCGTCGAATCGCCGCGTATTTCTCTTCCACTTCTGGTGGGATGTACTGCGAGTCAATCACCCGGCCAACCGAGCACATGCCGCGTCCAAACCATTTCGGAACCTCGGTCCAGATCATAAGTTGGATTATGTGTTGCTCTTCGTCCGCGTGATAGGCCCATATCGACGCCTTGACACGTACCATTGCATGCTCGATTCCCTCTTGTGTCTCGCCCCCCTGGCAATGATAGCAATAGACGTGAAGACAGTTTGCCGGATACCCGGCCCGTTTCGCTCGCCAGCGCTGGAGCCATCGTTTAAGAAAAACCATTTGTCACCTTGACCCCATCTACAGTAAGAGTAAAAGAAAGCCCGACCTCAATCATACTATCACAAAATGGACAACGTTCGGCCTTCGGGCCCACCCGAAAACCACCGAAGTAACCCGTCTCATCGTGCTCACAAGTTAGACTCGCTTCCCTCAATCGACCCTGAGAACACGTAGCCCATACAATCCGATGTACGTTCGCCATGCTAAGCTCTCCGCAGTTCTAAAGCCAACAAGTATTTCATCCTTCGATGCCTACGAACCAGTGCGGCCTCTGCCTCTTTACATTTTTCAATTATGGCGGCCCACTCGCTAGCATCGAGCGATCCTATCCGATATTCGCCCGGTCGCCACGACCACTCCGGGGCCCACGGCAACACGTCTACGTTGTTGTCTGCCGGATCATCCCCGCCAGGACTCATCCACGGTTCAAAGAACACTATTTCCCCGCCTTCGGGACAGGAATAAAAGGCGGAAGCTCCCACACGTCGCGGAAATGAAAAAGGTTGTTGGCGTCTTCGTCTGTCACCGTTACGTCCCCGCGCAATCGCGCCGAACCTTTCAGTAGCGTCTCAAAAACGTTGTAGGTTCGCTGTGCCGAGTAAACGGCGGGACAGTGACGGCGGACCAATCCAACAAGCTCTTCTACTAGGCCGTCGTATTGTCCGTCCTCAAGGTGAACTTTTTTGGGAACCAAGTCGGGAGGGAACCAACGATAGCCGCGCATCTTCACGTAGCCGTCTCGGATAAGATCACGAAACACCCGGTCCTCTGCATAGGAAAACGAATGAAGCACGGGGACCAACCGAGAGAGAAAGGCGTTGGATTCTAACAAACCGATGTGCAACGAGAAATCCCATTCCGTCATGGCCCCGTACAAACCCAATCGCGCCCCGCCGTAATCTCTCCAATGTGTACCGCCCTGGTCTATGCGGTTGACGCCCTCGGCCATCGCGGAAGCTAAGTGAGATAACATCCGTTGCGCCACTGGTTTTGATTTGTTGACCAACGTTCCGAAGTCCTGTACGAGCAAACCCAAAAGCCCATTGTATCGTGCATCGAAGAAAGCCGTTTGCAATCCGGACTGGGTAATGTCCGTTTGAAGGCGGAACCTATCGCCGTCCGATAACGCTTCTAGGATCTCCGTCTTTCCCGTTCCCTGGGGACCAATCAACATGACGTTGACCGGCGGCATGCCCTCGACAAACCGCGTTGCCATTGCCAGCCGTGTAATCTGTAAATTGCGATGGATACGATTGTAAACTTCCTCGCGGCGTCCGGTGAGTGGTTGCATTAAGACAACTCCTCACCGAACAACGCCAATTCGATACGCCGTGCAATCTCTCCAACATTACCAATGACCGTAATAGTTTTGGAACGGTTCTTCGGAATCACCGCCCCGCTCCGATCACGTAACGTTATCCAAACACGAACCCGCCCCGTTGCGTCACCTGTCGTTCCCGCACGTTTGGTGTCGCGGAAGCTCGTTACTTCAACCTTGTCTCCATTTGGCGCGGGCATGTTTCCGCTGACGCGCCCGGCCTTTTCCTCTTTGGGCTCTTTTCCCACCATATCTCCTTAGTCTATACTTTCCCTATACTATTATGATACTCTACGCGAGAGAGTTAGGGTATAATGATTCTATAGCCTACAATGACGATAGCCCCGTTTCCCTGGTATGTCAAGACCTTACCCTATAATGAAATACGGGCCTTTGCTAGCAATCCTGTAAGACATTTGCTAGCAGACATGCCACGCCAGGGGAAGGGTTTGCTAGCAACAGGCAGGGGGGGC
>JAAESQ010000889.1 GCA_024229275.1 bacterium
CTTTTTCATTGTCCCGACTGCTACGTTTCGGGTGTTGTTCGTCTTCATCGTGCTTGCCCATGACCGACGGCGAATTGTTCACTTCAACGTGATGGAACATCCTACGGCGCAGTGGACGGCGCAACAGATTATCGAAGCGTTTCCGTTTGATACTGCACCGAGTTATCTGATTAGAGATGGCGATGGCATATACGGCGAGCGCGCTACGCGGAGGATTGAAAGCCTAGGTATCGACGAGGTCATCACGGCACCCGCATCGCCATGGCAAAACGCCTATGTGGAACGAGTGATTGGGACGCTACGCCGAGAACTTTTGGACCACGTCATCGTGCTCAACGAGCGGCATCTCAAGAGGCTCATGTCGTCATATCTGGATTGCTACCATCCGTGGCGAACACACCAGTCTTTGGATCGCGACGCGCCGGACGGTCGTCGCGTACGAGCAGCGGAACCCTGCAACGTTGTTGAATTCCCGGCCGTCGACGGCCTTCACCATGTCTATCTTCCAAAGGCTGCATGAATATTCGGGACTGACAGGTGCTGGTCGTCGATGCGGCTTATCTAATACCGCTCCAGAACCGTCAATCCGTTGTTGTTATTCCGGTGCTCGATAATCCTGAATCGAGTGTCTTCATCCAACAAGAATTGATGGATCGCCGGCCACAGACCGACAGTGCCCGGTACTTCACCATGGGTCCCGTATGACGCGGTGTCGTGCATGACAATCCATTTTCTGACCTTGCCGGAGTGCGTGGCCAACTCCAGCTTCAGTTGATCATAGGTGTGCAGCGTATCCAGGAATAGCAGATCCGTCTCCTCGATCTCTACTTCGAGCACGTTCGCCTGTACCGGTACGAATTCGGTAGCGACCTCTCTGGCGAGGTCGCTCAGGATTTGAGGAATCGGGTGTATGTCATAGCTGATCAGTTTATCCGGCTTTGCCCACAAAAATGCAATCGTACTACTGCCGGTACGAACGCCCATCTCGGTCACGTGCCGAGATTTGCCGGCAAGCTCATACAGCCGGTCCATGTGCTCGCAGATATCGGACTCGTGGCCGGAGTGCGCAGCCTTGATATCATGAA
>JAAESQ010000890.1 GCA_024229275.1 bacterium
GAAACTCCCATCGGGCTCGTCGCCCAGCCATTTCGGCCCTCTAATCCAGTCCTTGCCCCAACTGTTCAGGAGCAGGGCACGCTTGGATCTGCCGTCCGAGACGCCACAAAATACCATTGCGTGCGACCACTTGGACCACCACTGGGACTTGAGCATACCACTCTTGGAGCGTACACACTTGCCCAGCTTGCCGTATCCGACGTCGCTTCCGACGATGACCGGGTGTCCGGTGGCAATCGCCCCTCTGAACTGTTCCCATGTCGTGATCTGGACGAAGCCAGCGATCTTGTGGGCGTCTGCGATTACTTCCAGAGACTCGGGGGGTCCACGCTCATACCGCTTCGCTGTGTACTCGTCGTATACGCGTAGATCCTCATCGAGCAGTGAGTAGTTCAGGGCAGGTAGTGCCCCGACGTCCTTCATGGCCTGAGCGGCCCATGCACAGAAGCTACCGCCGTACGGGGACCAATGTTGGTCAAAGTGTTTCCGGCTGATGCCGTAGCACCATTCGGGAGAGAATTTCATGCCGTGCATGAGTTCGAGTGCCTTCGAGGTGGCACAACCCACACAGGAGCCCACGCCACCCTGGCTCATCTCGGTGACGTCGTGCCTGCGGTATAGGACGTACGTCCTTCCCTGTCCTCGTCCCTTCCACTCGGTCGGATAGTCATCCGGCGTCACGGTCGGGAGACTGAACGCGGTGAATGCCACCACGCCTGCGATTGCTGCCCACTTCATACTCTCTCCTTGGTTAGATGTTAAGTCCGGTCGGTCCTGACCAGACGATCCTTAGTAGCACAGGATAGATGTGTAAACTTCTCCACCGTTGAACGTGGCACCCGGGTCTCTGAACGGAGCCCCGACGATTGCGTCGGTCCCACGGTTGTCGAGTCCCCAACCCCATTGACCACTAGCCTCGGGGTAGGTGATTGTTTCGATGTAGTCACCGTTGGCGTCGATAGCGATCATCATACCGTTACCGCCACTTGCAACCCCTGCCACGGCAATCAATGTATCGTTGATCCATCGCAGGCGAGTCGAGTAGTTACCGTTGAAGAAGTATGTCTTACCGGTATCGGCCCAGAAGATCGAGTCATACGACCAAGTTGTTCCGCTACGGGTCCACTTCTCGATTGTCAACTCGTTCGGGCTCATGTTACGACCTTGAACGTACGCGGTCGCGTCGTCGGTCAGAACCACACCGTTACCGAACAACTGGAAGTTGGTCGGAGTCTGACTGCCCATCTGGAACGAGCTACGGTATGTCCACGTGCCGGTGACATTCTCCCAATACTCTACGCGGCCCTTACTGGACGAGTATCCTGGGACGCCTACCAAGCAAGTGTTACCGAAGATTGCTACGTCGTTTCCGGCTGATGTTCCAGTCCCGCTATTGGCGTCGATCTTCTGCTCGTGTGTTTCGGTGACGCCAGACAACGTGTAGAAGTCAACGTCGCATCCGATGATAGAACCAATTGCCAACCGGTTGTTATCCTCGTCGTAGGACATCGACCATCCGAAGTCTGCGTTGTTGACCGGGGTAGCAGCTTGGAACGTGTGGTCCTCTGTCCAAGCACCGCTCGTGGAAGCACGTGTGAATACGTAGACCGTACCCGGCTTGTTGGAGCCAGCAGGGGCACCGACCCAACAGATGTTGTCGCCCAACGCGACGGCGTTACCGAACTGCGATGTAGTTACAAGCGGGTCCGACACGAACTTGTTGACGTATGTGTCGTTTCCGCTACAGCTACCGCCACCACCACCACCGGGAGTGATGCTACCGTAGCCAGGAACGAGCCTACCGAAGTAGGGATTAAGATAGCCGTACATTGTACTTCTCCCTTAGTAAGATTTAGTGGGAGAAGTAATTAACAACCATATCGGCGGCGTCGGAAACCATCCACACGGCTGCTTCGGAGTGTGCAGGCAGGAAGATGACTTCCCCTGCTGCGAGCGGGTACCCGTCGAGGGCATCGCTGGTTCCGGCGGTGATGTTGGTTCGGCTACCGACCCAAACAGGGTTGGCGTTAGCCGCATCTGCTTTGATCTGAACGCCACCCTCTAGGGCTCGTTCCGACGTGGAGATTTGAACAGCGGTGGTACCAACGGTTACGGCACCGGTGTTGATGTATGTCTTGGACTTGCGTCCGATTAGAACTTTCTTAGCCATTTGTCAATCCTACGGTACTTCATTCACGATGTCCACAACGGACATGTTGGTCATTGTAAAGTCAAGCGATCCTACGTTATCCGATAGCGTAGGAAATGTATCGTTGTCGCCCATTCGCCAGTAGTGGTCGGGTGGCGATGATAGTGTCGTGAGGTCGAATGGGGTTCCGCCGTTATAGATGTCCGAGACGTTCGCAGTCTCGTCGGAAGCCCACAGTGCCAATTCTTCGATGTTGGAGTTCTTCTTGAGGTAGTTGCCCGACGTCCCGTTCCTACCCAGTCGGAAGTATTCGTCTACGATCTCACCACTGAACCCGTAGTTGTTTTCGTCGGTATTGAGCGTCTGAGAAACACCGTCGATGTAGATAGCGAAGCGACTGTAGTAGTCATTTATGCTACCCGACGCAGAGCCAGTCGTGCCTCCATCATAGGTGATGATTACGTGGGCCCACACGTTTTTCTCGGCGGTCTCGTCGGGAGTCTCGAATTCGAGGTAGTTGTTGTTGGTACCGTAGTGTAATCTGATGTACTCTTCGTTGTTCTTACCGTTCATGCTGACGTGGACGCGGCCCTCATTGTTTTGGTCACTACCGCCGAACATTAGGATGGTCTGTTCTTTGTTCTTATCGCCGCCGTTCTTAACCCAGAAAGCGATGGTCCATGCGTCGCTCGACCCAGTACCGTTAGACGCTCGGTACAGCGGGTTTGAAGTGTTAGCGGTCGCGTCGCAGTAGTCGTTGTTGTTGAATCGAACTGACTTGGTATTTGTGTAGGCGGTCGATGCGATGATTGTCAACGTCTCTACATCGGTACCGTAGTAGTTCACGGCGGTGACGTCAATGGTATACGTGCCGTCGCTAGTGAGCGTTCCGATTAGGTTACGCTCGTTGTTGGCCGTAACTGACAACCCGGTAGGAGGCGTCTCCCACTCATACGTAACGCCGTAGTCGGCGGTTACGAAGTAGTTAATCGGGTCGCCCGTGTTCACGTTTAGTGTTAGGTTCGATGTGATGACCGGAATGTTACCCGTACTGCTTCCCGAGTTGGTGAAGATAGAGTTCAACTCGTTTACAGTCGTTGCCTCGTCAACCCCAAGCGGGTCTTCGTTCTCGTCAACGAACGATTCCCAATGCTCTGCCCAGACTTCATAGAAGTCATCCGTACCGTATCTAGTTATAATTCCCCCCTGCGACTTTGCTAGGTTCTCAATGGAGATGTTACCGGCCCCATCTCCGAACGCGTTCAGCGAGAAGAACGGGTGAGTTCCAATAGTAGCACGGACAACGAATACGGAAAACGCATTGAGGTCTTTGTATACGACAATTTCAGAGTGAGCCATACCTTATACCTGACTAATGATTTGTACGGCGATACCAAGGTTATACACGTCTGCGTCCTCAGAGCTATTGATCTGAAACCCAGCCATGTTGTCGGCGGTGTTATCGTCTCCAAGGTAGATGTAGTCGGTGAACTGGAACTCGTACTCGATACCGGCCCCGTTGGGAGGGATGCCCAGTTGACGTGTTAGGTAGTACGTGTTCGCCCCTTCACCCAACTTGACTCGGAATTCACAGAAGGCACCGTTGACGGCGGGGATGATTCGGATGTCAGTACGGATAAAGAGCGAATCGCCACGGTTCAACTTGGACAGGTCTAATTCATCGTTGTCCAAGAAGTCCAGTCCTACGAGACCATTGGTACCCGTGAGGTTAGTGAACGCTCCCAGACCGTCGTTGGGCAGTGTGTACCACTGACCGCTTTCAATGTGTTCTTCCCCGCCTGAATTGTTGAAGTCAATCCAGCCGGTCTTTGTCGCGGTGCCGCCGCCGTAAATGCCGCGACCTCCTGATGTGAAGA
>JAAESQ010000891.1 GCA_024229275.1 bacterium
ATGCGGTCCAGAAGGAACACTCGTTGGCCAATAGACTCATCGTGTGCACAGGGTGCCTACATGATGTCGTTCGTCGCTGGGCCTCGCGGAGCCTTGACTCGCAGGTTTTTGCAGTAGGCGAGCGAGGATGACCCATCGCGCGGTACCGAGGTCGCCGCGATCTTCCACACCCTCTTCGAGAACGCAAAGCTGAGCGGGGTCGACCTCGGGGCCTACCTGCTCGAAGCCGCGAAGCGCTTCATTCGCTCACCTGGCTCGGCAACTCTTTCATACGACTTCATCTGATCTGCATGGACTCAGATTTCATGCACTCATTGTGTGCCAGGCTTCCGGTGCCATTCCGGTGCCAGGGCCGACGTTTTGGAGTTTTTCGCACAAAACGCGTCGGGCACCCGGGAATTCGTGTTTCTCCTCGGCGAGAGGCGGACGTTTCTCTCGGTCTTGACCGCCAAAGCTGAGCGAGAACTCTCTTCGCGCCCCCTTAGCGATCTTCGTGATCCTAGCGGTTCAAAAACTCACGCGCTTGACGGATCAGAAGCACACTTTGGGTGCCAACCATCACATGTCACATTACACACGACGCAGGCGTCGAATCACACCTAACTTCATCAAGTTAAACAGCTTCGCTTCGCAATGTCATGAAGTAATACGTGAGCCTCTTGCAAATCTCTCAACACTGTCATTCAGAGGAGCGAAGCGACGAAGAATCTCCCGCCGAGGTTCAGCGATCTGACGGCGAACAGTAGTAAGTATGTTGCTTATTTAGAAGGGAGATCTTTCGACTCCGCTTCGCTGCGCTCAAGATGACAGTGTTTTGTGGACGTGGGCACGAGCGCGATGCAAAGCGAGTTTTGCAAGAGGCTCACGTGGCACCCAAGAGTCCCGAAGCCGAGTCATCGCATTGATCATTCTTGGCAAGATAACCCGGAACATCGACGACCGAACAGGCGCTGCTCAATAGGTGTCGGTACTGGCTATCGAGGTTCAAATACCTCGACCGATCATCGCCAAGGCGAGTGGATTCGCCCGAATCCCAGGATGCTGGGGACGTTTCAAGTGATTGAATCAAAGAGCCGGGGTCGAGACCGCGGCTCAGATCGGTCCTTGGGGAGTCTGACTCAGGAATTCTCGCGCATCTGCAGGAGCATGCCGTGCGCGAACAGCGCATACGATACGGTGAAGAGCAGATCGTAGAGTAGATCCAGGCTTGTCAAGTCAAAGCTGACGGAGAACGAATAGGTCACGTCGCCAATCCCTGTGAGCAGGAACCCGATGAGAAGAGATCGCCACACGGCGCCGACGGAACCCCGTCCGAGCAAAATCGTGAGGCGGAACATGGCGACGGTCAGAATCAGCAAGATGGAGTCAAGCACTGGGTATGAGATGTCCACCAACAGTTGCGGGATCGGTGTCGATTCCGCGGGCAACGAGGTGAGTGTCAGTGTCACGCCGACAGCAAGAGGGAGCGCGACGACAGCCGCTGCGGTCATCGCTCGGCGTCCACCGTCGGGAAAGATCCCAAGGCGTACCCATGCGCGAATCGCCGCGAAGACCCCCGCAACGAGTAAGACAAGCGCCACCACGAACATCGCATCAGCGATGGATGGATACGGCGCGCTTCCACCTGATGTTTGTGCTATATAGAACAAGGTTGCCTGTGCGACGAAGGCCACGCAGAACCCGCTGGCCAACAAAACTCGAGACGAACGGGCCGGATTGTCTCGCTGAACCGATTTGAGTCCTCGAGTCGCGGCCCACGCTGCGATTGCTAGCAGCGCAATTCGGAGGATGCTTCCGGTCCAACTAATGGCAGCTTCTGAAGATGAGCTCCAGGGTCCCGTCACCATTCTCGGCAGGTCCACAGCGGCCCAGATGACACAGATCACTATGGCCGACAGGTTAAGTGTGCGGCGATTCATGACAGACCCAACCGTTTCTTGACCTCAGCGATCGCTCCGGCGGCATCGCGGTCTCCGGCCAATACCCTGAGGCTGGTCTCCACAGAGCCCAGCACTAGTTCTAATTGATCCACTTCAAGTCTATCTTCTACGAGTCCGAGGCGTCGGATCGAACCTGTGCTCGTCGCATGGGCGACCAGAACGCCGACATAGTCCGAGAGAACCTGCTCAATTGTGTGGACGACCTTTTCGCGCGCTATGGATTGTGGTGTCATGCCCCCCCTCCCTCTTGACAACCTGCCAGTCATGCAGGTTTGCTCTCCCTTAGTGACAACTACGGCACTCGATCTGCACGGGCGAGGCAATTGCCGCGGAGAGAGATCGAGTTGGACGCTGGGATAGGAGAGGTCAGAGGCCGCTGAAGCGGTTTATATAGGTAATGAGATGGGTGAGTAGAGGCTTCATCACCCATCAATAGTACCTCATGAAGGCGATCTCAGATCATTTGTCGGAATCGCGACTGGATCTCTCGTGGATCATCGTCCATCGGCGCCAAAGTGGATGGGTAGTCCGGTCTCCGTAGCGGCGTAGCACATTGCTCTGAAAGTGTCGTTTGGGCGCCGAGCGCTTACATTCGCCCGGGCAGTTCAATAGAAACTCCCTTCCTCTGAAAAAGGTGCCGGGCACCCAAACGACACCGATGCCGCCTCGCATTCTGTCTTGACATGGGCCTCCTTGGTCTCGCGCTGTGAATCCTCGAGAAGGCAATGAATTCCTGACGAATCACGCGACCGTGGCTTGGTAATCACTGATCTGCCGCTAGAAGGCCCCTCCCCGTGCTGAGAACCGAGACGTTCGCTGGTTTCAGGGCTCACCGATGTGCGAAACCACGCAGGTTTCGGCACCAGGCCCGAGATAACGTGATAACTCGGCAGGGATCCCCCTCTGCTCTCTCTGCACCCTCCTGTTCAAGAACTTACATTCGTCTCATTCCTGGTGAGTCATGGAACCTGAGGGTGAACGATGACTGACGCGAGTATCTGGCGCTTTGCGGTTCGAAGAACCGCCCTCCCCTTCCCTTCTTCGCGTTCTTCTTAGCGCTCTTTGCGCCCTTAGCGGTTCAAAAACTCACGCGCCTGACGGACGAGCGGTTTCGAGAATAATACGAAGCCCTCGACGCAGCATTGACTCGAGCGGCATATGAGCAGCGAGAAGACTGATCCAGAAGTATGCCAACTTCGTCTGCCCTGGCACTTCCGCTTGACGAACCTGATGACGGATTGTACCTTTGCACTAGAACACTAATGCAGTTTACTCCGAACCCAAGGAAACGAACAGCCGCTCGGGACCCTATCCGAATCCATGGAACATAGAACCAGAGGGATCACAAATGGACCTGCTTGAGTTCGTACCCGGCCAGATCTGGATTGGTGAGTATCCGGTCAGCTACTCAGGGTGCTCCTTTAACTCACGGATGACAGTGGTGCGACTCGGCGATGGTCGCCTTTGGATTCACTCGCCAGGCCCCATCGACTCCAAGACCCGTAGGGAGATCAAAGACCTGGGGCCGGTGGCATATATCATCGCTCCAGGCTCGTTCCATCACCTGCACGTGCCTTCGTCTCAGCATGCTTTCCCGGAGGCCGAGACACACGTCTGCCCAGGAGTGCCGAGGAAGAGGCCTGAGCTTCGCTTTGACGGTGTGCTTGATGATGAACCGGACAGCGGTTGGCAAGATGATCTCGATCAGGTTGTGCTCCGCGGTTCAGTTCTGATGAGTGAGGTGGCCTTCTTTCACAAGCCCAGCCGGACCCTCATCTTGGTGGACTCGATCGAGAACTTCACCGACCAGACTCCGGGCGTGAACTGGGTCTTGAAAGTCGCTTTCGGGTTGATGTTCCTCATGTGGGGTCGACCGAAGCCTGCGCCCGAGTACCAGCTCAGTTGGTACCGTCCAGGACTCGCAAGGCATTGCATGGAACGGATCCTCAAGTGGGACTTCGATCGCGTCGTCTTGTCTCATGGAGACATCATCGAGAAGGACGCGGAGGCTGTGGTCCGACGAGCGTGGCAAGCCCCACTCCGACATGTCTCAGTCTGGACACTCGCATCTCTAGGCGTCATCGCATTCCTTGCAGCGCGTCTGGTGAGATTCCTGTTCAACGCATTGGGTTGATCTGCCCTACACCAGGCACGCCCGGGGGTTTCGAACCGCCCGTCGCGACATGGTGGAGGCTTGTGTAAGATACAGACGTAGCATCAACGTGAGAGCCTCAGATTTGGAACAGCTGGGAGTTGACATGCCGAGGATCACCCGTCGAGATTTCGTGACCGGGAGCGCCACCACCGTTATTGGCTTGGCGATGGCTCGCCCCGCGTTGGCCAGCGACCGATCGACAGTCGTCCTGATCAGGGACGCGGATGCCCTCGACGAAAGGTCCGCTGTGAATCCGGAGGTGATCCAGCAGATGCTCGACAAGGCGGTCATTGAGTTGTTCGGCGGCAATTCGCCGCAGGACGCCTTCCGCACCATCATCAGCCCGGACCAGACAGTCGGCATCAAGACGAATGTCTGGAACCATTTGCCGACGCCTCCCGAGGTCGAGAACGCGATCAAACGGCGAGTCATGGATGTCGGTGTCCCCGAGGAAAAGATCGGCATCGACGACCACACGGTGAGATCAAATCCGATCTTTCAGAATGCCGACTCCATCATCAACGTCAGACCGCTCCGAACCCACTACCTATCGGGCGTCAGCGGCTGCATGAAGAACCTGATCATGTTCTCTGAGAACCAGCCCAAATGGCACCCCAACTCCTGTCAAGACCTGGGGCTTCTTCAGACCCTCCCCGAGGTCAAGGGCAAGCTCCGTCTGCACGTCCTGTGCGCCCTGACGCCGCAATTCCACGGCAGAGGGGCTCATCACTTCAGCCGCCGCTATGTTTGGAAGTACAAGGGCTTGATCGTTGGGACGGATGCGGTTGCGGTCGACTCGGTCGCGCTACAACTCCTCATGGCCAAGCGCACTGAGGTGCTCGGCGCGTCCCGGGCGTTGCCACCGGTGCCGATCCACATCGAACGGGCCGATAAGGTCCACGGCCTCGGCAACAGCGACATGGCGAATATCGACCTCGTCAAACTCGGTTGGCAGGAAGACATCCTGATCTGAACGAGCGGATGACTTTTCCAGTCACCAATTCAGTGCGAACAAACGGGGGAAACCATGGTGAATCGGAGAGCCCACCGACCGATCCTGCTCGCTCTCGTCGTGATGGCCCTGGCGAGCACGTCCTGTGCGCCGCCACCCAGCGAATTTGAACTCGTCAGTAGCACGCTCTGGACTCGAGCCTACGATGTGGAGGTCAGGGACGACTACGCCTATTGTTCGTTTCTGAACGGACTCGTGATTCTCGATGTGTCGAAGAGCGACGATCCGCAGATAGTGTCGCAGCTGCTCCTGGGGGGCGGCTTCGGTCTCGATGTCACCGCCGGAAAAGCGTACGTCGCCGCGGGCGAGCTAGGGCTGCAGGTCGTTGACGTATCGGATCCCGTGTCACCGGTAGTTCTCGCCGTTCTCGAGACCCCAGGTGAGGCGAAGGACGTTGTCGTCAGGGAGGATCGCGCCTACCTGGCCGCCGGCGACGCAGGTCTTGTTGTCGCGGACATCGCGGATCCCGCCTCGCCGTCGTTAGTTGGATCCATCGACATCCCCGGCTCCGCCGAATCGCTCGAGCTCAAAGACACGCTGGTGTATCTGGCTGGTGGAGCTGCGGGCCTGCAGGTGGTTGATGTTGGGAGCTCCGGAGATCCAGTGCTGATCGGGGGCCTCGACACGCCCGGCAACGCGGAAGACGTCGCGGTATCCGGCAGTCACGCGTACGTGGCGGACGGCTCGGCCGGGCTCCAGGTGATCGATGTCAGCAATTCGTCATCGCCCCGGCTGGAGTCGACATTCGCGACGACTGGCTACGCCCACGGTATCGCGGTTCGAGATGAGGTTGCGTTTGTGGGAGGTCTCTACGACGGAGGTCTTCAGATCATCGACATCTCCGATCCAACCTCGCCATCACAGATCGCCGTGCACAGCTACCATTGGCCCAACGAGGCGTGGGACGTGACGATCGACGGCGACCTCGCCTACGTCGTCGACTACTTCGTGGGGATCTTTGTTGTCGATATTGCAGACCTCGCCAACCCCGAGGTCGAGGGTTTCCATCACACACCGCCTTTCCTGGTCGACGTCGAGGTCGTCGAAGACCGGCTCTATTCATTGGGACAGATGAGCTACGGTGTGGCGACCGTTGACTTTTCCGATCCCACGGGTCCGCGTCTGCTCGGAAAGACCGGCGGCATTCGATTTCCCTTGGGGGTGGCGGTACGAGGCACGACAGCGTATGTAACAGGAAGAGGCCCTTACCTCTACTTTGCCGATGTGAGCGACCCCAACACGCTCGATCTCGTGGCGCATTTCGTCGTACCCGGATCCCCGAGGGCTGTACGGCTCAGAGGAAATCACGTCTATCTAACCTCGGACCACAGCGGGTTCCACATCATTGACGTGAGCGACCCGGCGTCTGCGGCAATCACCGGGTCGGTGGAGATGGCCGGTTTCTCCTACGATCTCACGATACATGGCGATTTCGCCTATGTTGCGAACAGCGAGTTCGGACTCCAGGTCATCGACGTCTCAGATCCGAATGACCCGAAGCTCGTGGCCGAGATGGCGACCCCAGGAACTGCCTAC
>JAAESQ010000892.1 GCA_024229275.1 bacterium
ATGCAGGATCGGATTCAACTGGCGTTGATGAATGACGTCGTGTCGATTGTCGATCCGGACAATACGTGGATCGAGGCGGATGCCACCGTCGGTGCCGACTCAACCGTGCTTCCGTTTTCCTTCATTGGTGCGGGGGCAAAGGTCGGCAACGAGTGTCGAATCGGACCACAAATGGAACGCAGGAGCCTTTGAATCGTCAGGCGGTGGCTTCACATTTTCCGTCCCAGTACCCGAGCACTTCTTCCTGAATTCACTGGGTGACGTGATTTTGTCAAGGAAGTGGTGCTTCGCAGCCGTGAGGCTGATGTACTCAAGCACGAAAGGCCACCTCGAGAGGACGGGTGCCAACTTGCAACCAGACTCCTCAAAGAACGCACGAAGGAATTTCTTGAGATTCCTTACGTCGTAGACGATCATTACCGCAATGGCAATGCGAAACAGGTACTCCCGCCAGGCTGCGCAACTCTTAGACACAAGGTCCGCAGCGGAACCACCATCAGTGCTCATCTGTGATGCAACAACGTCGATGACAGACGGGAGACCATCCGAGTTCGAAGGAACAGACAGTTCCTTCAGCTTCTTGACAATGACCTCAAGAGGATCGACCTTGCACTGCACGAAGTCAGGGCCACTGATCACCTTAGGCAGAAGCCCCGGGCTCACAAGTTTGCCCATCACAGTTACGAGTTCAAGCTCGTCCTGAGGGATGGACTGGGCCGCAGTGCGTGCTCGCTCGGCTACTTTTGCGCGCGAAGCGCACAAATCTGCAAGCGACCGACGGGCACCGGCGCGGCTCGCATCCATGGACAGAACCTGTCCATGGGACGCGGACGAAGCAAGAGTGGGCAATGTGGAGCCGGCAGATTTCCCGTGTTCGTCACTGGACTTTCGATCAAAAGGCATGGGAGGACCCC
>JAAESQ010000893.1 GCA_024229275.1 bacterium
CGGTCTGTAATTCTTGACGACCAGATGAACGGCCGCTGCGACTTTCACCCATGATTAGGCACCTCCAATAGATAGCCCGGTGCGCGCTGGTCCTGCGGTACCGTCTATTCGGTCAATACGAAAGCCCGATCCGCGACCACCTTCGCCGCGTGCCAGACGTGCTGCCCTCTCACGTGCTCGTTTGTTCCCCAGAGCCTCGTTCGGGTCCAGGTTTTGTAGATTGCGTGCTCGTTCGTTCTGTGCTGTGGGCGTTGGCAAAGGCTCGGGCTCTGGCAGATCGGGGCCCGATAAGCCAACGATTGACCCGATCGACTTGAACACCTTGCTCACTGCGCCCATCGTAACCAGTCTCCACATCAAGAATTGCAAATCCAAAGTCGTCCAAGAGCCGGAACCCTAGCGCACTCCACACACGGTAGCTGTCCGGCGTGCTCAGCTGCGCGATCAGCGCGTTGGCTCCTGCTATCGGCTGGATCATGAAGAGTTGCGGAATGGTCGCCTTGTTAAGCCACCGACCGCGATACTTTGGGGCGGCGCACGCGTGACACTCGAGGAGGCGGGTTGAGTAGAACCAGTGGCAGAACACAACGGCTGCCATGTACTCCCCTCGGTACACCTCGAGGATCCAACATTGGTCTAGCTTAGCTGCTTCCCAAGGGTGGGGGTGATGCTCCGAGACGAATGTCGATACGCGGCCCATCCGGTCCATCGGCGTCATCAACGGCGGCGTCATCAGAACTCGCCAGACTGTCATAGAAATCGATCTCCTCGCGTACACGAGAGACGAGATTGTCAACCAGCGCCCGCTGGGCTGCCTGCCAAATCGTGGTATACATCCGGGCCGGGTTCGCTAGCTGGATCAAGCTTTGGACGTCCGCCGGCCACTGGGCTCGGGGCATACTTTCGTCCAGCATCTTGATCAGCTCGTAGGAGCGGCTTGGGAGCGCGCCCTCCATGGTGTCGGAACGGCGAGGCCGTAACCCCGGAAGCTTGGTCCAATCCATCCTCGTGGCCACCTTTTTTCATGAGTAGGCGTTACCTGTCCTTAAGTGGCCCAGGTGTCACCGCGGTAACGATTGGCCGATCTGTTGGCCGATCTTCCACGAAAAAAAGGGCCCCCGAGTTTCCCCGGGAGCCCTGCGTTGACGAGATGGATATGAGAGTGGGTGACCTAAGGGGTCGGCCGTAAAGTCGTGACGTTTCCGTCTTCCGCCGGCAGCACCTCAACTTCTAGCTGGACACCGTCGACCACGAAGGTCACTCCGCTCACCACCGCGAACACCTCACGGGTGTCCTGGTTCACCACCTCGGCGCCAAGCAGTTCTTCGATCAGGAGCTTATTGTCCACGTGAACCCTCCTGCGCCCGGATGAATTCCTCGCGCCGGTCGGGATCGTTCAGATAACCACAGAATTCGTCGAAGTCCATCACCTCGGCAAGATCGCAGCCCGCGGTCTCATAGATATCCTCCCGGGCCGACATAAGCAGGTTCCAGGCGGCCTGAACTTTCTCCCGGCACCCCGTCTCCTCGTCGAATGTTTGATTGTTCAGGACTTTCGCGAAGTGGCGGTAACCGGCTTGAATAAGTCGGAAACCAAACCGACCGCGCCAACCCTCGCGCGCATACTTGATTGCGCCCGCAGCAAACGGGTCGCTCAACAAAGCCATGAGCTCAGGTGGGACGTATGTTAGGTCGATCTTACCTTGATCTCGCTTCTCTGCTGACATAATTACTCCGCTGTGGTGCTGAAGTTGAGGAAGTCGTATTCGGCGTTCGGGTGCCAGAGGCGCACTGTCTGCCTTTTGTAGTCGTATTGCCGTAAAATCCGCGCGCAGCGGGCTTGCTGGATCGCAAACTCCTCGACGGACAAGTTGTCTGGCCAGAGGTCAGCCCAGCGTGTCTCGTGGGAGAACTCGTGGTACGCCTCGAGTACCTTCTTCCACAAGGTGGACAGCGTGAGGTAATCCCGGGGGTCCGCCAAAGAACCGATGAACTCCGCGGCGCGCTTTGGTCCAACCCCGGGGCACCCCGGGTAGTTATCGGTCTTGTCGCCGATCAGGGTTTGCCACATCCAGTACCAATCGGCCGCACCGGATGAAACGTCCAGGACCTTGTCGTGCTGGGTGTTGTAGTGCCGGCCTGGGATGGTCCGCATGTCCTTGTCGTTCGAGATCGAGATGAACGTCTTGGGATAACGGGTCATCTGAATGCCGATCACATCGTCACCCTCGAGGCCCTGGTACCACAGGCTGTCGAACTCTTTCTCGATCATGTGATGGATATCCCACCACTGGCTGGCCTTCTCGCCGCCGCCGCGGTTGGCCTTGTAAGCCGGGAAGATCGAATACCGGAACGTGCTGTCCGGCCGGCGCCGGTCGCTCAGGGCGATCAGCGGTTCTCCCTTCGAGCCGGACTTCTTGCACCACTCGTCGACCAGCCGGTAAACTTCGTCCTGCGCGTGCTGGCGCGAGATCGCCTTGATGCTGGTCCCGAGGTCGACCTCAAAGACACCCTCGGGCGTGGTGTGGTCCACGGTTATCTTCGTGGTGGCCACAGCGATCGACCGATGGACGAGAATGTCGCCGTCAATTAGGGCTCTCATGTCGGATCCCCGAGGTTGACGTGGGCGCCCCAGAATAGCGTGTAGTACGTGCGGCCGTTGGGTTGTTCATAAGACATCACGTACACTCGGTGATCCGTAGTAGCGTCGATCAGGGTCCGCAAAATTGCTTTGACCGTGACAGGGTAGAGATAGTTCGCGGACACACAGCGTGCCGATCGCCGCGGATTTGTGACAGCCGGCTCGTCGTGAAAGCTTTTGAAGAGGACTTGGCTCCCCACAAAATCATCGTCCGCCAGGAACTCGCCGAGGTCTTCCACGGCACCGACGTCTTCACAATTCCAGGCTATGGGAACGACGTCCCCCACGTTGATCTCTGGGGCTTCATGGGATTTCGCCGGGGCCGCCAGGCCCAGCAACAAGATAACAGCGGCGAGCAGTACGTTCATCAGTGAGTTTCACTCCAGTTTGTACCGATCGCAGCGGTTGCCCCCAGTTCACACTGGAGGTCCAGCTCCGGCCCGGCATCTATGATAGCCCGGATCAAGGACGTCCGGACGATCTCTGCGGCAACCTGGGTAGCTGCCTCGACTTGATACTCGTCGTGTACCCAGAGTAGGAACCGGTAGTCCCTACCATCCACGAGCCCTTCTTCCTTCAGATACTCGGCGGCGATGATGCGTGCCACCTTCATGATCGTAGCGCCGGCTGCTTGGAACAGCACGTTCAGGGCTGCATAGGGCGCGTCAACCCAGAGGCGGTGACCGAGCAGGCCGTAGAGATAACCCCGATCGGTCGCTGCCCAGGTTACATCTTCCTTGAGTTCGATCAAGCCCGGAACGCGATCACGAATACGATCAGCCATCCACTCGCCGATTTTCGTGTTGCTCCATTTCGGGAACCGCTCGTTCGGATCAATGCCGGCGTCGATCAGCGCGCCGCGCATGATGCTGCCGAGTTTCGGGAACTGCGCTCCGTAAATGAAGGCATAGATCGACGTCTTCGCGTCATCGCGTTCAGGTAAAACGAGCGCGCGCTGGAGGATGGTGTGAGGGTCGGTACCATCTGCTTTGTTACCAGACACCACTGCGCGGGCGTAGCTACCACCGTCTAGCTCAGCCATGTAGTGGCCAAGAGCCCGCAGCTCGATACCCTCAGCGTCGGCGCCTACGAGGTACCAGCCATCGGTGGGCAGCCAAGCTGACCGCATCTCCTTGGATTTCTCAACTTGCTGGAGGTTCGGGCCGGCACACGACGGCCGCCACGTGTTGGTGCCGCAGTGGTTGAGATGGGGACGGACCCGGTTGTCCATCGGGCTGACGTGCTGAAGCCAGCCGCCGCCGAAACCCTTAGAGTTGATTGGCGCGTTCAGCTGCCCGATCTTCTTGACCGTGTGCCGGTACTCGATCAGCGGGTAGGCGTCAGGGATCGTGCGGGCAGCCTCGGCCAGGGTCTCGTCGTTGATCTTCGGGCGACCTTTGAGCGTGAAGACTTTCGGCGTCCAGCCGCGGGACGTCAGGACCTTGGCGATGTGATCATCTGACGACGGGTTGAACGGCGCGAACCTGACGGGCGTGACGAACCATTCGTCGTGAGGCTCGATCGCCCCGTAGAACGGACTACGCTTGTTCGGTTTGATCTTATAATTCTTCGGCTTGCCCTTCCTCTCCCACACCCCTTGGAACACTTCGAGGGTGCGGGCCTCCTCGGTTTCCTTCTGGGTAAGGAACTGGCTGAGAAGCTTCTGGGAGTATGGCACGTCGAGTGTCATACCGAGGTGCGACATGGCGGCGCAGTCGATCGCACACAAGTGTTCAGTACGGATCGCGCGCCACGGCACGAAGTTCTTGTCAGTATCGGAGTGGTCCTCGGCGAAGCGCTCGAGCACACGGCGGAAGACACCTTCGGTTATCTCGACGTCGACCGCGCAACGCTCCACCATGAGCGGATCCCAGCGCTCCCATTGCTCGTCTTCGATTTGGATTTTGTCGAACCCGAGGTTCGGCCCCCAGTCTGCCAGGCTGTGGCCGGGCTGCCGCCGAGGAAACTCGCTGCGTGACATGACCAGTGTGTCAAGGTAACGGTCGGGTGTGATGATCAACTCGTCGGCGTGGCGTGTCAGCTTACGGAGCACCGGGATATCGTAATACAGACCATTGTGGAAGACAAGAGAGTAACCGTGTCGTTGTAAATCAATAAGGTGATCCACGTACGCGTCAATGTTAAACTTGCGGGGCCCGTTCCAGGTAAAAGACTGCGAGCCGTCGAGTGGGCCGCCGACCGACTTGACGTGGCCGCACCACACCTGGTCCGGGTCGAGACCGTTCGCTTCGATATCCGAGAAGGCCACGCGCTCAGTCTGGAGCGGTTCGTCGGTGATGAATTTCGTCATGCGAGCCTCAGAGGTTCGGTCGGTAATTCGACGCCGGTGCGGTCCAGGAAATCTTGAACGTCATATGGCCACCCATTTCGTGCGACGTGGTGCGCGACCTGGTTGATACGCCACGGGACAACGCGAAAGTTGTTCGCGTAGGTTGGGATCGATCGGTCTATCCGGTCAATCGACGGCGACCAAGGGTGAGCCCGTTTATTACGTTTGCCGTTTTCGATCTGAGCTTTGAACAGCGGAGCAAATGATCCCCAACAGATCTCGTAGTAGACAGGCCCGACCCAGTCACGGACCTCGAGACGTTGCGCGAGAGGGACACCTCGGCGGGCTTCTCGCTGCCGGCAGGAATTGAGAAGCTTATTCGTACGGCCGAGAGCTGTGTACGTGAGCCAACGAGCATTCTGGGGAGTATGCGCCGCGCTCCGCTCGCGGGTGGTTTTATGTGTACACGAGACACAAACTCGGTTAGTCCGATAGCGCAGTGTGTTCCCGCAGCGCTTACACGGCCGACTGCGATACGTGTCGGTACCCGGTCGGGGCGTGCCGTCGTAGCTCGGCACCTACCAAACTCCTAGCTCAGCAGCCAACGCCAAGAACCGCCGCTTCGCAACATCCGGTCTCCAGCCGTAGCGCGCCTTGCCGACCCGAATGCCGGTCAGTCGGCTGAGCCAGTTGCTTGGTTCGGGCATGACCGTGCGTTCATCCTCGGTCCAGTATCGATCGTTGCGCGCGAAGTAGGGCTTGATCTGGTCGCGTTCGTTCTTGACGATGTTGAAGTCGATGTTCTTGATGCCGGCGAAGTCTAATGTATTGATCTTGAAGCGCCGGAGGATACGGGTCTCCACGAAATCCTCGACCTCCTTATACCCTGAGATCTGCGGCTTGACAGGCCGGACGATATCGTTGAGGTACGCCTCGGTCCCGTCGTGGACCAGGGCCCAACGCTGGGCGGCGCGGCTGTAACCCAGTTGCTTAGCGGCGTAGGCCACGCGCCAACAATGTTCGGCCACCGAGAAGTTCTCGACGGAGATATGGCCACAGTACCGGTTGATCCGGCTGAGTGCGTGAGCCACGTCTTCGAGACTGATCTCCTCATGCGTGATCGTTGTAGGGTTGACCATCCGTCCGGTGATCGTTTCCATCTTGTCTCGGGGCATCAGTAGTTACCTCCAGAAAAGGCCTCGCGTACCTGCGCTTTGGCTTGGGTTTTTCGGGACTGCGTACCCCAGCCCTCTGGGATCGCGGCCTCTTTCAGCCGGCCCGTCTTCGCGTTGTACTTGAGCGCGCAGGCCAGGCCGGTGAGCCCAGCATATCGGTTCTTTAGCACGCGCAGCACCGTCAGGTTTCGCTCAGCCTCTGACTGCGCCTGCTGTTTGCGCTCCGCGGCAATCACTGCGTCGGACAATTGAGCAATCGCTTGGGTACCGCGGAGATGCGCGAGCGAGACAGTGTGTCCGTCTTCGTGGCCGGTGCCACTGTTCACCCGCTTGAGATGGGAGATGACATGAAGCGTGATCCCGGTCTCTTGTGTGAGCATTCGTAAATTCGTCATCAACCAATCGAGCTCGCGCCGCTCGTCCACGCTCGTGTCCATGCCGGACACGACCATCGACACATGATCGAGAATGACAGTCGAACAGCCCTCGGCGGCAGCCAAGTATCTCACACGGTTGATCAACAGCTCGGCATCCAGCGATCCGAAATGATCATAACCGAAACATCGGCCGCTGCCAAGAGTTTTGTTCCATGACTTGTCGAAGTCTTCATCGGACAGCTCAGCGCCCGGGAGATGTAACGGGGCGTTCGCCGCAATGCCTACGATCCGCCGGCCAGTCCGCTCGATCGCTTCCTCCAAGAAGATCAAGCCTGTGTTGCCCGGGTGGAGCTTTGGTTTCGTGATCAAGTGATGCGCCAGCTCCGAGACTATGTACGTCTTCCCAGTACCCGTGCCGGCGGTCCATGTGTACAGCTCGCCCGGCCGCTGGCCATAGAGCATATCGTCGAGGCCTTTCCAGGGGTACGGGGTTCCCCGCGTGAGTGGCTGCCGGATGCGCTCCTTGTACTCCCTTAGGTTCACGATACCACCGGGGCGCCACGGGGTTGCTTGCCACACGGCCGATCGTAGGTCGCCAGCGAGCCCAGCCATCAGTACATCGTTGGCATCCTTGTGACCATCAGGCAGGGACATGACGTGAGCTTTGCCGGCGGGGAGCATCGAGGCCAACTTGTCGACCCCCTCGCGGCCGGGGTCGTCATCGTCGAAGCACAAGATGATCTTCTCGTAACCCTGAAGTATCTCAAGGTTCTCCCCGATGGCCTTCTTGGCACCCGATGCACCATTCGGCACCGACACCACCGGCCAGGTGTTCCCGAGCGCTTGGCTCACCGACATGGCGTCGATCTCGCCCTCGGTGATGACCAGCTGCTTGGACTTCGTCAGCCGCCCAAAGAAACACGCCTCTTTCCCGGCACCACCTAGGAAGACGAACTTCTTGTCGGGCGTCCGGATCTTCTGGCCAAGTACCTTGCCGCGTTTGTCACGATATGGCGCAACATGAACCTCTTCGCCGTTGAACTCGCCCCAGCCGTAACCAAACACGCGGCACGTCTCGGCGGTGATGGCGCGAGCAGGTATTGCATCGATGTCGATCGAGAGCAAGTCCCGGTCCTTAGCTTTCTCGCCCGCCTCGGCCGGCGTATCGTCGTCGTCCATCTTGCCTCGCCAGTCACACGCAAAGCACGTACCCCATCCGTCCTCATTGACAGACAGGGCATCACTGCTGCCGCACTCAATGCACGGCAAGTGGGTCTTAGCCCACTCAGCCATGCGCAACTTCCCGGCGACCGTGAGTTAGTGTAACCAGTTTGCCCTTCTCGTTGAACTCTGTCCACGTCGGCGCCCAAGGCCCACGAAACGTCAATACCCATGAACGTCCAGAACTGACGACCTTGTGCATGTTGTCGCGTGCGGTCCAGATCGGCTTTAAGCTCGGCCTGTGAAGTAGAGATCGGCCTATACGATGTTCCTTGAGTAGGCCAGACAACAACCATGAAACAGCGTTGAACGCATGGGTATGGTAGGCTTCCCGCGATCCATCTTCGAACCGCAGGAGGATGATGGAGAACAGACCCTTCAGCTCGATCAAGGTGTGCGCCCAGACGTGCGACTTGTTGCCGCCGTCTTTCGTGGTCCGGAATAGTTTCATAGGCCTGCCTCGTCAATGGAGATCCGCATCTCGGCTGGGAGATCGTATACGTCCTCCGGGTTTTCTTGGAAATTCGGCTCCTCGACGATCGTCATAGCGATGTGCGCTTCCTCGGAACCGATGGCGTAACGTTTGGTGCTCGTGGACTTGATGAATTGCTTATCGTCTTCCACAATGCCTCCATGTTTTGACACACTATCCCAGGCAGCCTTCTCGTAGTTGTCGAGGTCGCCGATCGGATAAACATTCGCCGGCCGCTTCGGCCGCGGCAAGACAAAGAACGTCCAGGTGTAGACCGGGTTTGCTGTGGCCTCCCAAGGTCCACCAATGCGGTCGGCCTCTTTGAGTAAGCGCTCGGCCATCTTCCGAAAGTCGGCGTAGCGTTTAGGGTAGAACGTGACACCACTGCGTGTGACGCGTGGACGAGCCGCCGGTATGGGCGAAAGGGGGAGCACAAGGCTCCACCTCCCGGCGACGTCGATCGAGTAACTGATGCTTGCACGCTCAGTAATTACGCTTCCGGCGGGACTTGTCCTCGCCGTCGCCTTTCTCCTCGCTCTCGTCTTCGTCGTCATCGTCTTCCTCGTCTCCCTCTTCAGGGATGTAGACGTCGTCGCCGAACTCGGCGCCCTTGATGGCGGCCCGCGCAGCTTCAACGTGACCCTTCGACTTCTTGACCAGAACCAGAGCGTTCAGGTACAAGACCAGGCCGGTGTAGATTTCGGTGTCGCTCTCGTCGAACGCGATGACGGCTGCAATGGTGTCGCCAGCCTTCATCTTGATCCGCTGCGGGAGCTCGTCGCCGTTGGTGAGCAGCAACGCGGGCGGCCACTTGGACTTCAGCCGAACCTCGTACTGACCAGGGAACGGGGCGTCCTTCTGGTCCTCACCCTTCTTCTTCTTCGGTTTCACGTCGCCGTCTCGCAAGGAGGACGGAAGACCTTCGCCGCCGGCTTTCTCGTGGCGGCTAATGAGGTCAGCCACAAATTCTTCGTTCGCGGCCGTGCCTTTGTCCAGAAGGATCGATGATTTGAAGCGCCACTTGTCCTTGTCGTCTGTCTCGACAAAGGCCTTCCGGCGCTTGTTCCAGATCTTCTTGTCCGGCTTGTGGATGTGACAGAAGGCGGCTTCGCCCATTGGGGTGGTCGCCGTCTCGAGCTTTTCCTGTGCCATGCAAACTCCTGTGCATGTGGATTGAAGGTAGCATCTCAACTTAGCTTAGCTGAAAAAGTAGGTGCTGTCAAGAACTTTCTCTATGTCCAGATCTCCTTGTTCCGGGGCGGGTGGGATACCGATACCAAGAGCATCGGCGCGAAGTTTCCACTCATAGTGGAGTGCTAGTAGCCAGTTCGACCTATACATGCGAACGAATTCCTCGCGGATCATTCGGCTGAGAACCGGGACGTCACATGCGTGCGTGCCAAAACTATCATGAACAGGCGCAAAGGCGGCGCCGGGAACCTCGGACGTGAAGGCCAGCACCGTGCGGATCAAGTGAGAAGCGTCAAACGAGTGAATAATGTTCGGCGCCGCAGCGTTCAGCTGTTTGCGTTTTTGGATCTCACGCTTGCTACCTACCCGGACGTGTGTCCGCCGGACCAAACCATCGCCGGCAAGGGTACGGATCCGGCGCATGACCGGCTGGCGATAAGCCTGGCTCACTTTGAAACCGGTTGGTGTGGTCCAGTCGAGAGGCTCATTGACCTCAGTGAAAATCTCTGACACTTGGTGGAACCACCGCATAATGCGCCGCGGTTTGTCAAGCGTCTCGTCTATGGCGGCCTTGATCCAATCCCGCATCTCGTTGGCCGCGCCGATGTAATCCTTGCGCTCAATGCCGAGCTCAGAAACAAACCGGTCGTCGAGAAGCTGGTCACGTATCCCAATGTCGGTCACACCGTAGGGCGTGGTCATGACAGCGCGTTTGACCACAGCGCGGGATACGTTCCCGTGCCACGGGCTGTCCTCCGGTACCCGCTGTGCGACCATATCAGCTACGACCTGATAGATGTCCTGGCGCGGGCCCGGCAGCATATTCACGGCGGCTGCGGCCTGTGTGTCATGACCCAGAGAACTTAGATGTTGGAGCCCGTTGCACGTTCCATCGAGATCGATCGGCAGCGTGGTCAGATAATCTCGCGGGCTGGTCGGGTGTGCCATCGCTTCGCGAAGCTCGAAGCAGCCGGCGAGGAATTGCCACGGCTTGTCGGCGCCTTGCCAGAACTCGAGGTAATCCAGGGGGTCCTGGGCGAACCAGTCCAGATCATCGAGCCGACTTCTGGTCCACTCGAACCGCTCGGACAGGCTGGCTTTGTCCTCCCCGTAGCAGTTGGCAATGTGGATGCACAGCCAGTACAACCCCTCGTCACCCAGGGACTTGGCCTCGCCGAACCGCAGCAGCGCGCGGCCGAGATCGTTAGCCTGCGGGTGGAGATCCATCGACACCGGATACACTCGGCCGCGGAAGTCGATCTCGTATGGGAACCAGATCTGCTCGTGTTGAGAATAGTCGGCACTTAGCGCTAACTGCCGACGCATAATTGCCAGGCGAGAGGACAGACGATTGTTGTGATTGTGGATTGTCACCAGGTCGGACTTGATGGCCCGGCGCTCGTCCGTCTCCAGCGCCGCCCACTCCGCATCTGGCACGCGGGTCGGCAGATCGATCAACCCCTCACGCAGATAGCCGATCGGCGTCTTCGCCTCGTACGACTTCCGGGCAACCTCTAGTACACCCTGGTTGATTGCCCACGGCACTGACTGAAGCGTGTTGATCGCCAACATGACCTGCGCCGGCACGTCGTGAACACCCGTGTCAGATGATGGGCTGTTCTTGACCAGGGGTTGCTCGGTGGTGTAGTAGCCGCCGAGCTGTGTGTCAGACCAGTCTTGGGGCGGGTAGATCATCGCCGACAGCCGGTTAATAGGTAGCTCGTTGTTGTAGATATCCAAAGCTGCTTCCGCTTGCGGGGTCATGCCGACCATCAAGTACGTCCGGTTCTTCCGCTGGAATTGAACCTCTGTGAAATCCTCCGGACACGCTTGGACCAACAGTCCCAGCAAATGAATACCGAGGCGGATCTGTTCTTCGTGCCCCCACTGCCGGTCGCGGATCGCCTCGCAACGCTTACGCCAAGAGGCAGTCGATTTGCGTGTCAGCTGGTTGGTGCGCGACGTCATCATTCGGAACAGATCGCGGTCCTCTTTGCGCATCACTTCCAGCTCGTACTCGTACCGAATGTGTCGCCCGAGGTTATGAGCTTGGTTCGTGATCAGGCGTAGGCCACGGTTGCGACGTTGGAGGTCGCGGACCAGGATGCTGCGGATGGCTAGCACGGCCATCTTCTCCGCGCTGAGGGTGTTGATCAATAGCGGCAGAGTTTCTGGGGTGGACCGTTTTTGGCGGAACTGTCGTTGAGCTTTCTGGACGACCGGGATCAGCTTTTTGAGAGATCGGGCTACCAGCTTACGGCCGGGCGGTGTGTCCGCCGGCGGCGCAGTCTCGAGGAATTCTTTGTACTGGGCGACCGCCTTCGCGACGTCGTCTTGTTCACGTCTTACCTGATCCTGTTGCGTTGGCATCAGCACACCTCTTCGACGGCCACCTCGTGACCTAGGTCGGTAAACAACACAGCAAGGGCCTTCGTACCGAGATCCGGCTCATTGTGATCCCACTGGTAGCGGCGGTTGCCGATCCAAATGGTCCAACCGTCCGCCATGACCTCAATTTTTACTTTGTCCATGCTTGGCCTTCCTGGTGTATCTCTTGCGGTTGCGCGCACAACGCGAGGACGGCACGCCGGGGAGCGCACCGCCTTCGCAACGGCGGTGGGTGAGGATCATGTGGTCTCCGAGAACGGGCTATTGTTGAGGCGGCGGCGGAAGGCCCACCGGCCATTGGCGTAGGCTTTCGAGTGGCGGAACAGCGCGCCCGACTTGTGGTGAACAAGGTCGTCGGGGTCGTCGGGGCCGCTGTAGGTGTACGTCACAACCGCGATGGCCGGGTCCGCGTTCTTGAGATGTTCCTCCCACTTACGAACAGCCTCGCCGCGCTCGGGTGAGATAAACCAGTCGTTAAGGTTCAAGCCCATGGGTACCTCCCAGCTTTGGTGCGAGCTTTTGACCGGCGCAGGGCGCGCCAGCATTGGCGGTGCAGTGTGTCAACGCTTCGACGATAACGCCGCGCGCGCGACTTTCCAGGCGCGGTGAAAGGCATCAAGGCACTGAGCACCTCGTGACGAACATTGGCCGCGGCGATGGGCTTCACGCGTCTCACCAAAGCCAGCGAGATCGCCTTCGCGTTCTGGCGTTTCTCCAATCGGTTCCGCCCCCACGGCTTGAAGGACCGCGGCGAGCTCTTGGCTCGAGACGGATAGACGTCCGCGATCCCCAGCCCGTTTCCCACCACGTACACCGTGGGGATGGGCTTCTCGTTCTCTTTGGGTTTGTGTGGCCGTGGTGTCATCGAAAACCCTTTCGAGGATGTAGTAGACCCCGAGGCCACACAAGGTTGCCCCGAGGTACCACAACAGGTTGATCACTTGCCGGCGGCGCTACGCGCTTCTAGCTTAGAGCGATACTCCGCTTCAAGACCGATGGAACTGACGATATCCATGCACGCCAAGTAAATGTCGTAGGCCTCGTCCGAAGAACCGGTCAGAGCTCCCAGCTCGACCGTAAGGTTGACGAGTTCGTCGTCCGTGAGCTCGAGCCGATTATATGTTACCGCTTGTCTAGTCAGTTTCATCGTACTGCCTTTCTGTGTTAGAAGCCTTGTTGTGAGAGACGTATCAACGCTTCAGCGCCGCTCACAACATCGGGCGGAAGCCTGTCAAAGTCAAGGTGGTATCCCGTACCGGCTGCGAGCGCTTGTGTGTCAACGAACCGCTTCAAGTTCAACCTATCGTCGATTTCGTCGAAGCGCTCTAGCAGCCGGCGGCAAATCTCGTCGTACCGATGGTCTGGCACGGGTGAAACATCATGCTTGTAGTAGGCGTAAGACAACATGAAATACCACTTCGGCAGCAGGCACGGCCGGTCGGACAACACAAACTGAGCCATGCCGTCGATGTTGACCCAGCCGGCCGCGCCAAATGTTGCTTTCCTAGTCGGCATTGCGGCGATCTCGTTCCATGAATTGAGCCACGCGGCGCATGTAGTGAAACGCGCGGCGCTCTAGGCCACGGGCATCCCAAATGCTCCAACCATAAACCCGGTTGGCCTCATTTGAGAATTGTTTGGCCATACGGTGCGCCGTCAAAGCGTCTTGCGCAGCCAGCGTGTGTCCACAATCCCGGGCGAAGATGGCTGACGTGCGCCGCTTGGCGCTGTCTGAGAGGAGACGTTGGGCTTTGTTCATGGTCACTCCATTTCGCTTCTGTGTCGAACATAAACTCGCATTTCGACGGATACGGAAAGATCGCCTATGTGGTGTACGTCTAAAGCAAATCCTTCGCGCTCTGGGCCGCCGTGGGTTTTGTCTCTAGCCGGCTCTTTGTAAAGCGCTCGCAACACTGCCGATTGAGCTTGACGGAATAGGGCCCAACGCAATTTCTCGTCACCATGAGAGGCGTTCATACGTTCTCCTCACTCCTGGATGATAGCTTGCACGTGCAGCTCGGAGACGGCGAAGGCGGTTGTCTTGTTCAACTCTGCGACGTACTCGCACCAATTGTCCCAGAGCTCAGCCGTCCCGCCAAGGCTATCGACAAGGCGGTTGTATTCCCGGATCCGGGCCAGCCGTAAACCAGGCCTTCGCCGTCACAGTCGGGACAACTCGGATCAGAACCGGAGAACGGCGCGGCTATACTCCCTGTACCGTCGCAGCGTTCGCAGGGGAAGATGCCCTCCTGCGCTAACGCTTCGGCTTCGATCTTGTCCATGGTGGACTGGTGAGTATGTGCGAGCTTGCTCATGGGTGGGGACTCCTTCAGATATAGATAATAGGGGAATGTAGGTTGGTCAAATGGACACCAGTTGTCGTCCCGTCCCCTTGCATTGAACACAGGGGAACGCGCCGAATTCGGCAATCTGTCTTTGGTGGGTTGCGTACATAGGGTGCTCCTCAACCCCGAGTGAACCAGGGCCCAACCAGGGGTGAACATGGTGTGAACCACAAAACGACCTTGTGTGCTACTCCGTGGACCCGTGGTCCGTCTCAGTGACTTTGGCTTGCTCCAGGAACAAGCACCGCTTGAACCTTGGGTTCTCACCCGCCAGCCATTCAGCCAGCCTTAGGGCGAAACGATAGATACCCGCCGGGTTGTCACCACGTTCGCGGCATTCGTCCACCGTGGTGGCGATCATTCCGGCTAGGCGCTCGAAGTGCTTTTGTCTCAGCATCGGGGCTGCCCCTCCTAGTGATATCGCGTTACTCGGTTCATGTTGGTCTCACCTTAGGGTCTCATAGGTTGGACCAAAAGTCAACCGAAAATCTGTGTCCAAAGTGAGACATTGAACACGACACACCATGACCCTGAAAGGGGTGCCAACCTGGGCTACTATAGAGAGTACTTAGAGTATACTCTATGTTCCACTCTATGTTCACTCTACGTATCTACCTCTAGTCAAGGTGAAGGTACACTCTTAGGTGAACCAGAGGTAAACCCCTGGTTCCGCCAAAAGTACACCCTGGGTCTTACCAGCGGTAGCTGGACACCGGCTCACCCGGCTGGGGTTCCCCTAAGGGTAACTCAGGGTTCCCCTCGAGGTACTCATTGATCACCCGAGGGCCGGCTGGGCAACTAGAGGTATCTCGTCTCTAGCGCCTTGGCAATGTCTTCAGCGGTGATATTCTCAGCGGGCTTGTCACTCGCGCCAAAGATAAAAATCTCGACGGCGTCATGATCGGTAATGTCGAGCAGTTCAACCATTCGCTCCGTGTTCGGCGCCTCAAGGTCTGGGCATATACTCTCAGGCCACAGCCGGCCGGCAAGCCCAAGTGCGCACGTCTTGTGGTGCCTGAAGTCCCACGTAAAGTCTTTGGGCGGGTTACGAAGTAGGGCTACGAGTTTCTCAATGTTCGTGGTGTTCGGCATGGGGTGATCTCCTCAGGTGGTTAACTTTCCCGCGGTCAATATACGGGAAAGTTAGGCTGGATAGTGCGGTCAGTTAGCGCTAGGTTGTGCGGTCAGTTAGCGTTAGGCAGTGCGGTCAGTTAACACTAGGTTGTGCGGTCAGACCACGTCAAAGCGCTCGCTGGGGTTGTGCTTCTGGTTTGCTTGGGGTTCACTCGGGGTCGACAAGACCTCAAAGTGTGCGGCGGTGCTGCGGCGGTACTCCAAGTGCACCCATGTGGCGCCGATCGCTTCGGCATAGACGGCGAAGACGCCTTCGAGCATCTCCCGGCGTCTTTGGCCGCGTAGACCATAAGTGGTCGTAAACCCGATTTCCCATTGATAGCCGATCTCGCGTTCTGACCTCCGTTCGTCCTCGGCCCAGTATCGGTCGTTCTGCTCAAAGCCGGGTGGCAACCAACCGCCTTCAATAACGAAGCGGGTGAAGCCGCCGAAAAGTTCGGACAGGGTTCGCTCGAGTTTCACCCGGGGGCCGATACATTCGGTGTAAGGTGTGGTGATCCGCACCACGGCCGTCTCGCGCGGGCCGCTCTCGCGCTTGCCGATACTAACCATTACGCTTGTCCTCCTTGGCGCGTTGCCAGCTGTACTTATACGGGCTTTTGCGGTGACGGGCATAGGGCGAGCAACCCGCCCGCCGGTCACGCAGTTTCTTCGGTTGGAGTGTTCGTCTCTTCATGGGTCAATCCTCAAAGGTGGGTTGAACTCTGCCGCCATTGTCGCCCAACTGAGTTATGTTGTCAAGTGAACTTTCGACGACACCTTGGCGGATCATGCCATCGCCGTACGCGCCTTCAGCTTCCGCCGGCCGGCAGCGCGTCATGTGCTGGAAGATACCAGTGGCACCCTCGTCTCGGTACTCGTGGGGCACCCTGGTTTCGTATAGGCGCCGATTGAGCGCTTCGATTGCTCGTAGGTGGTTCATTAGTTAGATACTCCGTAGGTTGGTATGCCGTTCCAGTCATTGTCCGAGTATTTGTTGTAGAGAAACACTGCCCGGACTTTGAGACCCAAGGGTGCCGCGGCTTCTGTATGGGGGGCGTAAATATTTTCGCCTTCCACCGCTGTGACAATTCGTCGGAGAGTATCGCCGGTGTCAATGAAGTCATCGATGATAATGACGTTCTTGGGCAGGCTGGCTGCGTGGCCGTACTCGACCATATGGCGGAAATGTGAGCTGTCATTGGCTTTACGCACACAAATCAGCGGTTTCTGTAGTTTGGCCGCCACAGGAAAGGCTAAGGCTGCCCCGCTGTTGCCTTGAAAGGCAATCGCGTAATTCTTTAGCCGGAAACGTGATCTGGCCATGGTGCTGGTGATGTGAGCTGCAACGTGATCAATCAACACGCTGTAGTTCGCAGGATCATTGAACACGCTACCGAGGTACGATGTAGTTGGCATGGGCTTAAGCTCCAAAGGTTAGGCGTAAGACCTCGATGGTCGGTTGAATGGCTCGGTCTACAGCTAGAGCGAAACCATAGGCGCCGGCTAGAGCCAGCACCACGATTGCAACGACCCACTTAACCATTGCACTCACCAGCATAGCTAATGCCGCACCGTGGTTCATGGTAGGTTGGCTCATTGAGGGTAGCGACTAGTGCGCCACCAATCAAGCCAAACAGGACGACAACCGCCACAGCAATCGCAGCTGTGAGGGTTTCGACTTTGAATAGGTTCATAGGATCACTAAGATGATAGTGAGCCAGAACAGCCATGAGAGAATGGTGATAGCGATGATTTGCATGGGCTTAAACCTCGTCCTTTTCAGCTTGTTCAATGAACAACCGCGCGGCTTCAACAGCATCACGTACGCGGTCGATGGTGTTTTGAGCGGTGGGCTCGCACAGTATTAACCAACCCACCGATGCAACGCTAGATGTTAGCTCGCTGGCTAGATCGCCTAGTTTGTCGGTGATCAATTCCATGTCCTCCTGCGTTTGGGTCTCGGGTATATCGTGAGATCGCGAATGTGGCGCTCGACCGCGTACCCTTTGCCGCGCTCAAAATACTCTGCGATCTCGTGAAGGTTTAGTCCGTGAAACTTGGACCGCTTCGAGGCGAAGTTATTGGTTTTTTTGAACCGGCCCGAGCCGACGCGGCGCAGCACAACACCGTTTGACATTACGCGATACTGGCACCCCGTTAGGGAATGCGTGAGTGTGAAGGCTTGGCGGCCGTTCGCAATCATGGTGGCCATAGGCTTAAGCCTCGATTGTGGTGAGACGGAAAGTGAACGAGGGGTTCAACGGATCGGCCGCATTGCTGACAACATAATTCACAGCGTCTTGGCGCTTCGCGAACCGAGCAACGGGGGTTGAACCCATCTGAACTGCTTCGCCGTTGGCGTTGTAGTGGAAGTGGAGCTTGCGAACTTCGTAAGGTAGACGCGTGGTTGACATGATGTTGGCCTCTTGGTTCACTCTGGATCATCAACGCAAATTAGATTGGCTTCGTTAGGTGAATTCGTGGTGATCAAATCAGCGATCATGCGGGCCATGACTTGAGCAGTGAAGAATGCTCCCGGCTTCTCGGTCGGTACTGTGACCCAACACTGCGTTGTGTACAAGGGTCCACCGGTTTTGGTTTCAGACATGCCGTCTATCCGTACGCGTCCAGTCATCTTGTTGCACTCCTAAGCTCCGTTGTGTGGCTTGCACCTTACTCGCACACATTCGGTGTTGTCAAGCCCTAATGTCATCACCCTAGGAGACAATTGTAAAATAGGCCTTAACGGCCAATGCATACCGCTAAAGCCTAGGGAATTACTGGGGTTCGTAGGTGCTGTCCGGGCCCACGTGTACATCAAGTCAACCCCGAGTGAACCAGGGGTGAACATGGTGCCCCCACGTGTACATCAAGTCAACCCCGAGTGAACCAGGGCCCAACCCCGAGTAAACATGGTGCGAACCACACCCACGCGGGGTTGACGTGGTGTTCACTCGGGGTTCACCCTGGGTTTGGCGCTGTGTTCACCCTGGGTTCACTCGGGGGCCGGTGCTGTGGGCATGAAAAGCTAGGGTGCCCCGCCCCTCTTTTTGTGGTTAATGAAGGGCGCCTAAGGGGTAAACTGCCGGCCGCGCGCGGGGTGAACCAGGTTCCCTAGAAACGCGAGCCGAAACCCCCAAAAGTATTGGACTTTCTTATGTTCTCCTGAGCCTCGAGGATCTGTAAGTTCCAAGGCACATGCAGACCGCAGACCGTCTCACCGTTGAGTGGTACAATGTGATCAACATGGACATCCTGACCGGCTGCACGTAACCGCCGAGCTTCTTCATAGATGGGCATCACAGAACGCAACGGCAAACCAAGCATGCGCTCTTTGACGCGGCCTCGGATAATTCTCTTTCGCAGTTTACTGTACATTCGCTGGTATGATTTAAAACTAGATCGAGCACAATCATCTCGGCTCTTACATCTCTTGCATATATAGTGCGCCCTTCGCCAACGGCTGTCAGCGATATTACCCAACCCAGGTGAAACCCGGGTGGAACACCGAGTACACCTTTTGATCGGATCCGCCTTACGGTTCTGATGTGCCATCTTCAAGTACCCTGCTCGAGCACTTCCAGCATATACTCCCAGTCAGTGACCAGCAACCGGCTATCCCGCTGTGCCAGCCAAGCCGCGTACCGCTCACCCTCCTCGATGTACTTCCGATCCCAACCAGGGAACCACGGCTCGCATGCTGCTGATTGCTGGGTCATCTGCCTACGTGCCCACCACGGATCCCGCCGCCGCGCAGGCACTCACACTCCGCTCGGTGCTGTCCGTCCTCGTGCCACCCATGGTGAAACCCGGGTGAACCCTGGGTCAACCCTTCGGCTACTCGCCGCGCCGCGATCGTGCGAACCGCGATCCCGCCCAGCCAGACCACTAGTACGACAACCAGTAAACCCAAGGTTTCCATCACCCGCCTCCCATCTGCTGCCGCCAGTAGTCGCGCTCCAGCAGCACCGCCCGGCGTAGCGCCCTGAAGTAGTCCGTCTGCCGCGTCATCGGCAGCGGGTTCTCTACCAGATCCCAAGCTGCACTCAGGTCCGCCTGGGAGATCCTGGGGGCATTCGGCTCGGGCTGCTCGGTAGCATGCTCCTCGTTCGCCATCAGTGAAACTCCCTCAACAGCTCCTCGCCGTCGTATAGTCCCAGTCGGGTCCACGTGACCATGTCAGGCGGAACCCCATACGAGTGATAGGCCAGCGCTACTGTCAGATCGTCCGGAACCACCACAGCCTCAGACCAGTTCACGATCGACCAGGTCCGGTTCTTGTTATGCTCGCCGTGTTTGCGGACCTCCACAACCAGTTCTGCTTCCACGATCTCAGTGGTCCGCTCGCGAACTCGGATCACCCGGCCGATCTTCCACTCGTGGCTCGAGCCCTGTCGGACCACGTACATGAGCCAGTCGTCTGGGCCGATCAGTCGATTGAATATGTCGCGCGCCTCAAGCATCAGTGATCGCCGTGTAGCCGGCCTCGAAGGCAGCCGAGGGTGACCAGGAGGTGTACCCATCGTTGTACCGCACGAGGTACCCGCGGTCCTCTGCTGCGCCTTTGTACCGCAGCTGCCAGTCTAGGTTCAAAACGACCGGACCATGTTCTGGATCAGCCGGGACGATCTCAACCCTGTTGGCCCCGACGTTGACCCAATCGATCTTCAGCGCCTCAACAATCTTGTGGCTGGTGTAGCGCGGCCATGCTTTGTCTGCCATTCTGCTCTCCTCGTATTAGAACATCCTCAGGCCCGTGCGGGCTCCTCGAGGCTTCTTGGGTGTACCGTTGACGTCCGGGAGGGCGCCGCCCCCGCCTCCCACGCGGCTGCTTTTCAGCCGGCGCTTGCTCTTGCGTTTCTCCCGGCGGACCTCGCCGGTCTTTGGGTTGAACCCTTGTTTAGTCGACCGTCCACCCGGGGTCTTCCGGGCTTGCTCACGTTTGGCGACGTTGCGCTGGGCGTCGGTGAAGACGCGATCGGCTTCGAGCTGGGGGTCATCGATGGGCACAGCTGTTCTCCATAGGTGTTTTAATTGGTGTCCCCGCCGCCGGCTCAAACGGTCCCACGTGGCACGTGATCCCTCGCCGGGGCAGGGTAACTGGCTGCCGGAGCAGGGCTCGAACCTGCGGCCCACGGATTAACAATCCGCTGCTCTACCAACTGAGCTATCCGGCATGGATTAAACGAGACGATGTGGGTCCGCGTCTGGGCCCCAAGACACCGCTGTGCGAACCTTGGGGAACAATGGGAGCAACTCAGCGATCGAACCCGCCGCGGACGTATGGGTGATCCAGACACCGCCGGCATCGACCCACAGGTGTTTGTACTTCTCCCAATCGTCCACAAGAACATCACCAGGCTTGCAGTGCTTTACCTTCTCACGGGAAGCCACACAGCGGATCTCAACGTTCTCCCCAAGGTTCTTTGCAACCCACGCACGTTTGTTGTCGGCCGCCTCAGGGACACCCCACGGCACGCCGGTTAGCACGATGGGGTCGTAGGCACGACAGAAGTCCCAGAGACGTTGCATGTCCGGCATTGCAGGAAGATCGCGGTAGAAGTTCTCCGTGCGACGAACTAACTCCCAATCGACGTTGTCGATCCCCTTGTCTGGCCGGACACCAAACGCCTGCTCGTACCCTTCGTCGAAATCGGCCAGAACACCGTCCATGTCTAGGAAGAGTTGACGTGTCATTTAGCAGTATTTCCCTCAGCAATGACGCGCTCTATCGTCTCAAGCATCAGCAAAGCCTCGTCGGGATCCTCCCGACAGAGCTCCTTGGCGATGTCATAGTCAACGACTTGGATCACGTCGAACGCCTTTTTCAAGCGACCTTCAAGTTCCAGAGACATTGTCGGGCCCCTGGATTTTCAAGGCCTTGAACGCCAGCCGGCGCATGTCGGCCAAGTGGTCCTCGAGGCGACCAGTGGTGTCCTCGCGCTCGATCGGCCGCCACCCGCGTTTCCACGCGAGCTTGGCGAACTCGGCGAGCATTTTGTCCATCTCGCCGTCGTGCTCGAACGTGAAGTATTCGTCCGGGTCGAGCTGCGTGCCGGGAAAGAGCTTCTTCCACCCGGACGGACCTAGCAGCTGGTTCACTGCTTGTCCGTCGAGAATGACATGACGTCCTACGAATAGTTGATCCTGTTGTCGCATGACGTCACGGTTTTCCTCGACCCGGAAGTCGAGGTTGTAGCCTTCAGCGTAAGCCCTAGGCATTGAACATCACCCAGCCGTTGCCGCGCGCTACAGGTTCGTCTTGTCGAGCTGATCCTCGACGATCTTGAGAACCTCGGCCAGCCGGTGCTGGATCTTCTTTGTATCCAGCTTGACTTCGGTAGCCAGCACTACCTCCGTCCCCTGCTCGACTGCGATCGCCGCCTTCTGCAGCATCTCGGCCGTCGTGTGCTCGATCCAATGCCGAACGTACTCCTGTTTGAGCTCGTCCTGCGCCAGATCCGATGGCAGCTCCAGACACGTCCATACGCCCTCCTTCGGCGCTACCGGCCGGCGAACGTTGCCCATGAAGGCGCCCGAGCGGCCGATGTCCTCGGTGTAGATCGTGAGAACCATGGGTGAACCTTGGATCTCCACAATGTGGCCCAGGATGGGCGGCCGGCAGATCCCGATCACGAGCCACAGGCCCGTGCCGGCGTTCGACCAGAACTTCTTGAGGATGGTGGGTTTGCCATCGACGGCGCTCAATGCGAGCCCGCCGTCCCCCTCGGTCTTGCCGTGGAGGGGATGGCCTTCGGGGAACCCCGGTTTGGCCGAGATGTCCGCGGTGTCGTACTCGACGTCCCGCCCCTGCTTTGAGGCGGGCGCAACGACGACCTGCGGGCTCTTGGCTAAGTTGACCGGGACCGGCGCTTTCTTGCTCAATGTCTTGTCTCCGGATCGGCCGCCTTTGGCCGCTCGATGGCGCTGGTCAGTATCTTCTCCTGCCGGGCCAGCTGGTCCTTGACGTACGACCCAAGGCCCTCGAGAGCATCAGCTTGACGGGTGCTGAGTTCGTTTTGAAGGATCAGCGCTTCTGACACCTGCTTAATCCTGGCCGAGCTGGCGTTGACTTCTTTCCTGAGACCAGACACCACATTGCTCAGATCATTGAACATGATCCTAAGATTGGTGTACCGTTCCCATAGCTTTCCAGACATGGTTCTACTCCTCGTAGGGTGTATTATACCGCGGTGGTCCTGCTCAAGTGTACCAGGTTGGACCTATTCGTTAAGTACCCTTGGAAGTTGTCTTCCTTCGGGATGGTTGCCCGGCCGGCGGCGGCGGCGGGGGTTCAGTCATGGAGATGTTGTTGCCGATCTTGGTCATATTTGGCAACTTGTGGTTCTTGACGACGTTGTCCACCGCGCCGACCAAGCTACCCGGCCGCCAGCCTAGGTTCCACGCTACTTCCGCGATGGCGGCGAGCTTATGCCAAACCTCGAACCGGTCGCCTTGGAGGACAACCCCCCGGGCCTCGTCGACAGACGACTTCTGGTCAACGTTGATTGAGAACGCACACGGTCGCCGGAAGTTGTTGACGTAGTGACCACGGACTTCGAGGTCCGGGCCGCTGCTGATGATCTCGCCGACGAAATGTGGTTTTCCGCTCATGGGTTACTCCTCGTTTTGTATGACAACCAAGCTGCCGCTTCCCGGTCTCGCCGGGGTTGCAAAGCAGCGTTTCGCTGTGATCCGCTATTGGTACGGATCTCCCGCACCACAGCCGCATCGTCTCGGTTCATGATGGCTGCAGTGATATTCGGACCAAGCAATCCCGGCCCTCCGTTGTAGACCAACTCGATCAGCACACTCCGCTGATGATCGGTCAATTCGCCCCATCGCTCAAGGGCGGTTTCCCGCGAGAACTCTCGCGTAGCGAGCTTGACAAACTGCTCGCGCGTTGACACCTTGACGTCTGAGTAGGCGACGTCGAATAGCGCTTGCTCCTGGTTTGGAGACAGGGTCTTGCCGGCCTTGAGCCAGTCCCGTGGGTTACCGAGACCAGCCGCGTCGAACCAACGCTTGGCCTTGTCGGAGACCTTACCATCAGGCGTGAGGATCTGAATGCCGCGGCCGATCGAGCGACCCTTGGTTCCTGGGGGATCCCGGTAGGTCTGCAGGCGGATCCCTTCGCTGTCCGTGAGCATCCTCTTGGCAAACGTGTCGAACTGAGCCTCGGGGGCCAATGGGTTGTCCGTGTCGGACCCTTCGGCCCTGCCGGCCACACGCTGCCGGCGCAGGGCGTCCGCGGCGTCCTCGATGGACGTGATGCCTTGCTTGCGGCTCTCGGCGACCACCTCCGGAGGAATACGTCGGGCGCTGATACCGTCACCAGACATGCGGTCAAACCACCCACGAATGCGGGCAGTAATCCCCGGGGTGTCCGCGGTGGGCTCAATGGTGTCTGGCGACTGCGACTGGATGGCGTTGCCCGCCAGGAACTCGGGTGAACCGGTGGTCAACCCTTCGATGAACCTGCGGTTCTCTTCTTCCTGGCGCTGGAGCTCACCGGTACGGCCGGTCACAGCTTCAACCTCCTGGGCCTGGGCGCGACGGCCGGTGGTGAACTCCTCGAACTCCGTCAGGACGTCACTGACAGACGTGGGGTCACCCGTGGGTACCTCAGGGGGCGTGCTCAGGAATACCCCGAGCTGGCCGCCGACGCTGTACATGCGGAAGTTCGTGCCCTCGATCGCCAGGCCACCAGGCGGCGTGTCGGTCGGCATGGTGAACACGGTGTTGTTCCCCTGGACAGTCTGGGTGACCCCTGGGAGAGCCAGGAGTGACACCTCGGCCGCGGGGTCTGCCGGCAGCTCGTCCGTGGGGACCACGATCTCCTGGCCCGGGGCGAACATCAAGGACTGCTCGAAGCCGTCGATCTCGGTCGACACCAGGTAGCCCTTCTCCTGATGGCCGGGCAGCATCGAGAACCCCGTGGCGGTACCGAAGGCTTCCCGCATCGTGCCAGTGACCGGAGAGCTGTTGTACGCCTCCTGTTCCACCTCTAGTTCCCCATGGGTACGTGGACGTACGCGTACGGGCTGGCCGGTGGCGGGATTGAGGCCGGTGGGGTTGAAATTGGTCCACGTGAAGACCTCTCGTCCACCCTGGAGCACCGGGATAAATTGCTGGCTCAGGCGTTCCCCGAGGCGCTGGATCGCGCTGTCTCGAGAGACACCAACGGCCTCGGCGGTGCCCAGGTATATGTTGGTCAGATCGTCCAGCCGTGCCGGCGCAAAGTCCGCCAGCTGGTTGGCCTCCATGTCTGCAGCCTTCAGGATCTCCTTCTGGATCTTGTCTCGCTCGGTAACCTCGACCCCAGCGTTCCTGAGGTGGTTCCGGAGGTTCTGCGGGCTGCCGGCCTTGCGCAGGGCTTCCATCACTTCCTGCGGCGGCACGCCCAGAGGATTGAGGATATCGTAGATGTCAAACCGAGCGGCCACATCATCGTTGAACCAGCGCTGCACGGCACCGGGACTGGCCTCCTCCATACCGCGGAAGCGGCGCAGGGACAATTCCACCCGGCCGAGGTCGGTCGACATCATGTCTCGCTCGTTCTGGGATCGGAATTCGCCGAACACGCCTCGCTCTGCGGCGACTTTCATCGCCAGGCCGGGGTTGGCGCTCTCCATCTGCTCGATGATCCGGCCGTTCTCCTCTTTCCAGACCTTGTCATTGATGAATTCGGCGCTGCCCGAGGACACGATGGTCTCGATCGCAGCCTCGACGTTCAAGGTACTGCCGATCGCGTCGATGATCTGCTCGCGCTGGGTCTGGCTCTGGACCGTAGGGCCCCATCGTTGGTCAATGTCGTCCAGGCGCGTCAGAAGGTTGTCCATGGAGCCGCGCTCGCGGCCGGCGGCGACCTCAGCAAACTCCTGCCGGAGCTGGAACAGCTCGTTGCCGTGCTCGACGTTCTTGACCTGGAACAGCTTGTTTAGGGCCTCGCGTTGCTTCTGGACGATCAGCTCGGGCCCGACGATATCCGAGATTGACAGGCCGTCCTTGTCGGGATCTTTCTCGGTGATCAGGTCCAACAGATAGCCCTTCTCAGGGTTGGCGGCGTACATCTCGACGATATCGAGGTAGGCCTGCTGCCGGGCAGCTGCTTTGCCCTCAGGACCAATGGCCGAGCTGATGTAGCGGCCTTCGATCTGATGCAGAACGTCCATACCTCGGCCGAGGTTGTCGTTCGTCATCTGCGTCCGCAACCAGGCGCGGCTCTGTTGGAGGTTCTGGACGGCGGTCGCCGCCTGCCGCCCGCGGCGGAAGTTGTTGATCGTGTTGGCCGTAGCATCGCGCAGGGCGCCCGCGTAGGTCTCCTCGAAGACCGGGGACTGGTTACCCTCGAGCTTCGTCTTGGTGAACTGCGTGAGGAAGTCGTCGGGGTCGGCTGGGTTCTGGGACTGCAGACCCTCTTCGAACTCCCGGGCGTCCTCTTGGGCACCCAGGGTCGCCGAGGTGACACGCCAGGTATGAGCGAAGGCCGGGATATCGGCGAACTGCGCCGGCACAGGGATCTGGCCAGAGATCGCCGCCTCGCGCGCCTTGCGCGGGTCGCGGAGCGCGGTGTTGAATGCCTCGCGCTGAGCCTCGTTGATCCGGACGTCGATCTTGCGGATGGCTTCCTCCTGGACGACCTGTCGCCCAACCGAGAGTGGTTGCTGGAGGGTACCGAGCGCTGTAGCCAGGCGGCTCCTGGCTTCGCCGGCACCGAGATCTGGGATCGAGACTTCACGTTGGGTCCGGATGGACCGCTCGGTGGTCGTTGCGGGACGGAGGCGAGCCGCGGCGCCGGGGGTCCGCCGGGAGCGACTTTGGCGAGTGCCTGTGGTTACACTGACGTCGGTCATTCAGTTTCCCCTGTGTTGATCGCGGGGTTCCGCCGCCCCTGCTTGTTCTTGGATTTCGTCCTGACGTTGACGACCTGATTGCTCGCCCGGCCGCGCTCGATCGGCAGCTTACGTTTCGACTGTAGACGGGCCCGGCGTGCCTCGGCCATGGACTTCGGTGTGGTCATAGCATCCTCATTTGAATATCACGGAGCTGCCGGAGGTTGTTGTTGGTCTCTCGAATTCGGCCCTTCAGGGCGTTCGCGGTAGCCATATCACCCGCCTGCAGCGCGGCCCGGACGGCTTCGCCATAAGCCGCCAGGCGCTCCTGGAGGTTCGCTTCGACCTCGTCTTCCTCGCGCAGGATCTCGTCTATGACAGGACCAAAGGTCTGGCGGTTGGTCCAATCGAGCACAGCCGAGCGCCGGGTTTCTGCAAGGGCCTCGACCATATCGGCAATGAGGCTTCCCTTGCAGTGGCGAACGGCATGGGCTAAGGCGTCAACGATATCATCGTTTGTCGAACTGATGCGTCCGTCCCAAGAGATCGAGACGAGCTGATTAACAAAATCACCGCCGTCATCGCTTTCAGCCACCGACCGAGGAATGATGATCCGGCCCGCCGCCATAGGCGGACTGAGGCTTTCGATGATCCGCCGCCCCTTTTGGACGCCGCCCGAATTGACCTTCTCAACGAACGCAGGGACACCGAGGAGGAGCATCTGGTTCTCAAGGGTCTCACCGAAGAGGCCGTCCTCAAGTTCCTCGACAAGTACGACCGAAGGGTTAAATCTGTACGCGACCGCAGCCACGCGGCGAATATTGTCCATCTTGTCCGGTCCACGAATGGCTGCGAGGTGCCGAACGACCCCTTGGGCGCCTGGTGTGATAGATAATACAGCGACACCAATAGCGTCCCGACCGGCCAAGCCCGAGGCGGGGTCAACCGACATAACCGTTTCAACATACGGGAGAACTTGCTCGTCGATCTCCAGTGGTCCACGCCAAATATCGCCATCCGGTGCTCCCCAAGTTGTTACGTGATGAAGGTCCTGGCCGCGTCCGCGGATCACGCGCGGGAACTCGATCCGATCGGGCTCCCAATCCATCAGGACGAACTGGCTGATCTTGAGAGGCTTCTCATTCAAGATGCTCGGGTCTGCGATCAACAGCACGTGCAAGCGCCAGGCGCGCTGGGTCACGCGCCGCCGCCAGCGGATCCCGTCCTCTTCGGAGAACTGGTCCGGCCACCGGGAATGGATCCCGTTCTCGTCCTCTTCGAACATGCATGCGCGGTGTTCGGCCCAGACGGGACGGCCCAGCTCGTCCTTCTCGGATGCTAGCATGGCGTAGACGGAGAATTCGGTTTGGTATGTGCCCAGCATGATCTTCTTCCCTTTCGGGTTGATCATGTGGATTTCGTTCAGCTTCTCCCGGAGCTGGACAACTTTCTCCGGGGTGTCGTCCTTGGGGCCCTCAACGTCGTCGCAAATGGTGATGTCGGAGCGCAGGCCCACGATGTTGGACGTGATGCCCATGGAGGAGAAGGTCGGGCCGCCCGTGAACTGCTGCAGCGAAGCCGGCGTTTGGAATTGCTCGGCATTGTCCAAGCAGTCTTCGTCGGGGATGAGCGTCCGCAGCATTGGACAGGCGGCAATGTAGACGTGCCGGACAGTGCGCAGCATGCGCTTCGCCAGCGTGGCGCCGCGGGAGATGACCAGGATCTTCAACAATGGATCCAGGAAGATCAGCCAGGCGACGAAGATGCTGGTCAGGGTCGACTTGGCGCTGAACCGCGTAGCGATGATCAGGCTGTCGTTTGGATCGTGCAGGCCGTCCTTGATGTCCTCGTGGATCTCACCCGGGGTGGTCCAGTTGGCAACCAGGGGTTCAACGACGCGTGTAAACAGGTCGAACGAGGCGCGCCGGTCTGTCTCTGCCAGGCGTTTGACTTCTGCGCCCAGCGCGTCGGCCGCATCGAGGCACACCTGGGAGGTCACCGGGTGGGCATACATCTCCTCGATCAGCGCACCGATGTCATCACTCGTGATCAGCTCGGCGTTGTACTTATGCTCTTTGACCTTGGAGCCCCGCGCGCGGCAGCTGTTGCACACCTCGGACCACCCGAGGAGGCCCTTCTTGAGCGGCTTGTAGTTGCTCTCGGTGATCTCCTTGAGCTGCTCACAGTCCAGGCAGGTCCGTTGCGTACCCAGCTGCGCCTGCGCGACGGCGCTGAGCTTCCGTTTGGTCTGTGGAGGCTTACGCATTCTTGACGACGGATGCTCCGAAATACATGCCCACGATGGCCATGACAGTATGGGTGTCCAGCGGCGTCAGCGTCAGGCCTTGCACGGTCACCCACTCGGTAGCCTCGCGGCCCTCGGTGAAGAACAAGAACCCGGGGTGCCATTCGGTGTACCCAACGTTCACCCCGAGGTCGGGGCGGAAGATCGCTGCCAGCTTCGGCAGCACGATGATTGCGAAGACCGCCATGAGCGCGATCGCCCGGCGGGTGAACTGGAAGGACTTGGTACCCTTGAATTCCCGGGCTTCCTTCGCCAGGTCGCCTTGCAGCCGAGCCTGGTTCAACGCATTGGCCCACCGCTCGCGCTCGTGTTCGATCTTCTTGGACCAGATCGTCAGAAAACCTGCGCCCAGAGCTGACACAGCGCCGGTCAGGAGCTCCAGCGGAATACCTGCTGCTAACATCTCGTTCTCCCTGGGTTCGGTATATTCCTCTAATAGGGTACCGGGTTGGTTACGTCACGTGAAACAGCTTGACGATCGTGCCTCCGACTGTGCCGGCGACGGCCGCCGCGCCCGCCACGTACGCCTTCAGACGCGTGCGTGAGCTCTCGAGAGATCCGATACGGCGCGAGGTCCGCAAGCGCTCGGCCTTGAAGTCGTCTTTGAGTTCTGCAATGTCCTCCTCAAGGGTTTCCACGCCCTTGAGCAGCTTGCCAATGTTTTGGTGGATGATGTTGAGATCGGCCATTATGGGGTGATCTCCCGGATAGTCATGGTGGTCAACAGGACCCCACCGAGATGAGCGGCGGTTGTATCCTGGTTGATGTACGTGGTGTTGCCGCCGGAGTTCGGCCCGTACCGTAGCGCCAGCGTAATCTCTGACGTACCTCCAGCTACAAACCGGTGCTTCACCCGCATAACATCCATAAAGCTGTTGTTGTGATGGCTGAACACCCAGCCACGAATAGCGTCCGACGCTCCGTCAAAGAGGCCGACCGTGCTGTAGGTGTTGGAGGCGTCCGTCCCTAGGTAGATCTCGAGTTCGACTTCGATGATATTCGCTGCGTCGGTAGGAGTGATCGCTTGTGAGAACAATTCCTTGCCCTCGGTGTTTTGAGGGATGGTATCATCGGCCGGCATTGCGGTGGTCGTACTGTCGACCAGCTCACGCTCTAGGTTGAACTCCTGGACCGTCACGCCGCTGCCTCCGGACGCTGCGTCGACATAAGCCTTGATGGATTGCTGTGTCGCGACGGCGGTGTCGCTGTCGGACACCAGGTCATCTTCATCTAGGAAATCGATTGTCACCGCTGTGCCGGCCCCGGAGAACATTGGCACTTTGTCCGCGGCGCTGGTGAGGCTACCTAGTGCATCCAGCTCGGTATCCCACGCCTGCACATCTGTGCCGATTATAAGGCCCAGGTTGGTACGAGCGCCGGCTTCGGTCGTGGCTGCGGTGCCACCATTGCTGATGTCGATTGGAGGCGAGATCGTGCCTGTAGCAACCGCGTCAACGTAGTTCTTGTTTGCAGCATCGGTTCCGGTTGCTGGAAGTGCCAGGTTCTTGATCAATAGGTTAAGTGCGTCCCAGTTGTTCGTGGCGTCGAAGCCCATCGTGATGTTCGCGCGGTCAATGCTCTCCTGAGCCATATAGAAGTTCTGGAGATAATGCGTGTTGAGGTCGGAGGCAGACAGCGTGGATGGCTGGGTGTAATTCACGAGCCGGCTGTCTTGGGACGTGTTCCGCACAATCACAATGACGTCGCCGACCGTTGCCCCGGTGTTGAGCACCACGTCGGCCCCAACGTTCTGAATGGTGTAATCGTTGGTGGTCGTCGGGGTATCCTGCACCAGAGGGACACCGTTCTGCGTGACGTCCACGTGGCTCTCGTCCAGGTACGGGAAACCGATCGGGAAGTCCGTTTGACCGGCGGTGGCAGTGTAGGTATTCCGGGCAAACGCCATCGGGATCTCCTTATTTGAGGGGACTGAAGCCTGGGGTGCCGGCGGCCCTCAGGGCGGAATTGAGGTAGAACAAGTTCGCGAACGGCGTGGCCCGCACAATTGAACGCGCGGCACGCTCGGGGTCTCCCACGCCTGCGCCCACGCGCGCGCTCTCGGTGAACGCGGAGCTCAGGCGTTTGAGTGTAGCCACTGAGGGCCCGAAGAACACCTCGGGTGCTGACTGCTCGAAGAACCGGCTGGTCGACGGGAGGACGTCGCGGCCGGCAGCCTCGTTGATCGTGGGCCCCAGGGACTTCAGGAGGAACTCAGTGACAACCGGGGTGGGCCCGGTGGCCAGCGGCGAGCGGATGAAGCCCTCGTAGAGCATCTGTTCCGGGTTGTCCCGCCACATGTTCTCGGCCCGCTCGAAGTCGCCACGGACGGCCATCTTCGCGTTCGCCACCATCACGCCCATGCCCATCCCCAACATGGAGGCGTAGGCGGACATGAAGTCGCGGCGCTGCATCACCGGCTTCAGGAACTTCTGGAGGGCGCCAAAGGCGAACCCTTGGAACTGCCCCAAGAGACGCCCGAATTCGCCCGAGAAGGTGTAGAGGTTCGGCCGGTCGCCGACGCCGGGTGAGATCACCATCTCTTCGCCGGCGGCGCTCATAGCCTGGCGCCACGACCGTAGGGCCTCCTCGTCCAGTTGGGACCAGATCTCCTGGCGCGGTAGCGGCACCTCGTCGATCATCTGGGTCGCCTTGGGGTTCCGATAGAGCGCATCGATCCGCTTAGCCATGTCGCTGTCAATGCCGCGGCGGGCGAACAGCTCACGGGTCTTCGGATCCAGTGTATCGAAGGTGCGGACCTTCTTGGCCACCTCGAGTGCAAACCCGCGCATCCCCATGGTCCGGACCATCCGGTTCCAGAACTGAAGGCCGGAGAACCGCATCAGCTGGGTGGCCATGGCCTCGTTGGCCGAGGTGATCCCGGAGGAGACCGTGCGGGTCAATGAGCCCGGGTTGCCGAACCCGCTGACGAAGTTGTTGTAATCGTCCACGTCGGCGATCCGCATGGTGCGCCAGTTGGCGAACACTTGCTCGTAGCCTTGGATTAGGGCGGCCAGCTGAGGGTCGGAGGCTTGGACGCGCTTCAGCCAGCGCAGGTTGTTCTTGCCGAACTGCCGGAAGACGGTGCCCGCGGTGCCGGTGGCGAAGTCAGCGATCGCCACATCAGCAAACGAAGACAGGAGAACGCCGCCCAGCATGGTCGACACGTTGAAGTTCCGGAGGTTCCGGGCCAGGAAGTGAGCCACACCGGTCGGATCCTCGGGCAGCGAGTTTCGCCGCTGGAGCTCGGCGATCAGCTTCGGGGTGTCCTTCTCGTACTGCCGCAGGGCTTTGGTCAGGCGGTCCTTGTCGGGCCCCTTGGACAGGCGGATGGCGTCCTCGTAGGCCCGCCGGCCCTGAGCCACGATATCGCCCGCATCGTTCGTTCCAAAGTTCCGCATGAAGCCCAGCTCAGGGGTCAGCGCGGTCGCCTGCGCGCGCATAACCTCGAGGGTGTCCGTGCGGAGAAACTTGCGTGCCCGGTCGTCGAACCGGTTTTCACCGAGATTGATCGAACGACGACGGGAAAATCCACTTCGGGTCAGCCGGGGATCGTCGATGAACCCCATGATACCGGTCTCCATGGCCTTGGTCGAGGTCAGGTTGTCGATCATCCGGTCAACCACCTCAGACGGCACCATGGACCGCTCGAGGCCTTCGATCTGTTGTTCCAGGAGGGCCTGCTTGTTCTGGATCCGTTGGACGCGGGCGGCCTGGGCGGCCAAGCCGACACGACGGAAGACCGGTACGGCATCGATCTCGCCGCTGATCGCTCGACCGAGACCATTCATGAGCTGACTGAGCCGGGCTACCTCGTCGTCGGCCGCCGATCGCGCTTTGGGCGTCTTGGCTGTTGCGGTGCGCCGCTGGGCGTCCTTGAGCTGCTTCCGGATCTGCCCGAGCTTCTTGTTAAACTTGCGGCCGGACGAGATTTCCTCGAGGGCCGTGTTCAGCGAGACATTCAGGCTGTCGATGGTCTCTTCCTTGGTAGCCTGGTTCGTCCGCCGGGCGAGCGCCGCCCAGTCGTCGAGCGCCTGCTCTTTCAAGGCACCATCGGGAAGGTCAACGAACGTTTGACCGGGTTTGACGAACCCTTCACGTGTCAACCAACCATCGTCCGGGCGCTTGGAGACGACTTCTAAGAGGAACCCACGGAATTCCTCACGGTTGTCAAGGATCTGCTGGGTGTCCCACCGCTGGGGTCGCCAGCCCTTCTCGATGTCGATGTCTTCGAACCCGCGCACGCCGGCCGCCTTCAGAGCTTTGCCGTACTGCACGTAATAGTTGTCGACCAGCTTCGAGGCCTTGCCTAGATGCTCCTGGAGCCGGGATGCTTGAAGCGGCGTCAGGTTGAGATCGGAGCTGACCGTGTACGGCCGCCCTTGCGATTGAGAAATGGCCAGCTCGTCAGCCATCCTCAGGAATTCTTGTCTGGTGATCCGCGGCGCCGGGAGGAAACCCAGGAGCCGGCGAGGCTGATAACCCTCGCGTACGTTGGGGAACAGATCGGCCCTCATGTCCTTCCAGAGCCGGGCGCCCTCGAGCTCCACAGCGGCCACGTTGGTCATCTGATCGTCGATCGTGGCCTCCACGCTCATCTGGCGCCGAGTGAAGCCGGCACTCTCCAGGCGCGTAGCCTGCTCAACGTTGACCAGACGCGTCGTCACCGAAGTATCCACGCCCACCGCGCGGACGCTGGCGGCCTCCTGATAGTCTTCGACCCGGGCACGGGCAATAAACCGGCTTTTAGGGGAAACCAGCCCGACAACAGAGCCGCCTTTCTTGATGCTGTCCGGCGTGGCGGCCACTCGGGCGGCGCCGACGCTGTCATTGATGACCTCGTCCAGGGCTCCGGTGATATTCTCGGCTGGGATATCAAAGACGACATCGAGGTCGTCCACGTTGGCCGTCTTGGGCAGCAGCAGCCGCGGGGCTAGAGCGCCCAGGCCGGCGCCAAGGCCGCCTGCGACAAGAGCTCCGAGAGCCAGGTTGGAAGCAGGTCGGGCCGGATCAGCCAGGCCTTGGGTGGTCTCGATGGCCAGACCCTCAGCAGCACCAGCAACAGCGCCCCGAGCAGCAGCCGTCGCCCGCGCACCACGGGCCCCACGCGCCACTGCGGGAACTGTGCGCAGAGCCGCGCCGCCCACGAGAAGCGAGGGGTCAATCAAGCCGAGCCCTATGCCTAGTAATCCCGCCGGGATACCATTGGCGAACGCTTCATTTGAGATTTTCCTATTCCGGGCGATGGCGTCGGCGTTGAACCTCAGCTCCTCAGCACTCTGCGCCAGGGCCAGGAGATCGCGCTCGCCTTCGTTGCCGGTGTTGATCAGCTCGATGATGTCCAGATTGCTCGACGTGTTGTCACGGAGGAATGATCCCGGGTTGAACCGGGGGTCAACAGGGAAGGACGCAGAGTGAAACTCGTGCGCCCGGGCCACCGCCGAGATCGAACTGGTCAACTGCCAGCTCGCTCGTACACTGTCTGTCCAGGAGGGCTCGTCGGGCCGTTCGAAGTCCCGCGCAGTTGTGATCGGTTGGGCAACTCGGAGATTAATTCTCTGCAGATCAGCGGCGTCGAGTGCCATTACCGTGTCCTCACATACTCGCTGGCGCGAAGGATGATCTCGTGGTCGTCCTTGAGTAGACCTATGGAGCTGTTACAATGGCGACACAATAGTCCACGGATACGGCCCGAACTGTGATGATGATCGACACACAAGTCAGTTCCGAAGTGGTGTTCACAGATAAGGCATTCGCCATTCTGTTCCTCAACCAGGTCCAGGTACTCGTCGAACGTGATCCCGTACATCCGCTTCAGGTGACTATTGCGCTTCGCTTCCGGAGATCTGCTATGCCAACGCGCTAGATCTCTGGTCTGGACTTCTTCTCGATTGTCGTCAACCCACACACGGCCGCGCGCGTAAGCACAAGATTTGCACCAGGATTGTGGCGCATCGCCCCGGTCACCACCACGCTTGTTGAATTGATCTAGCTCTTTCTCGGTGTCACACTTCGGACAGACTTTCATTTACGTTCCACCTCGTTGTTTGGCCGCCTCTTGATCTTTCCGATCCTTGACGACGGACCCAGCTATGGAAAGGCCCGAACTTAGGAACCTCATACCGCTGGCTTGACTGTCGAACTCCGCTTGTTTGTTAAAGCTGGAGGCCGCATCGCGCGCTGACTTCTGACCTGCCCGCAAACTAGCCTTACGGGACGCACTATTCGCCTTGATCCTCGCAAGATCCAGACCTTCTTGAAAGCCGATCTCGGCCGCGCCGCGGGCTGCGTTTGCTCCTCGTAAGCCGCCCTGTTCTGCTAGGGCCACGACCATGGACGCGAAGGACCGATCAGCCTCGCGGACCCGCTCCGACTTCTTCTCTCGGGCGATGTCTTCCTCTTCGCCAATCTGCCGCTCCAGCTCCTCGACGCGCAGCGAGGCCAGGCGGTTCTGCTCGTCGGCGGCCTGTGCGATCGCGCGCTGCTCCTGGCGACGTTGGAGGAACCCTACGCCCAGCTGTGCGCCGGCAAGTGCCAAAGTGGATCCGAAGCCCATTATTCATCGTCCTCCAAGCTCGTCCAATTTCCGCGCCACTCCGCGCTGGCGATGCGGCTCGGCCATGGACTGTCGTTGGTAATCTTGATCGTAGCCTTGGCGCCGAAGTCAGCCACAGACGCCTTCTGCTCCCCGAGCTTCTGGATGGACGCGACACCCACCCGGTTCTCCTGGTCGCCGAGCTCTCGGCCGGTGAACGGCGTAATGCGCAGATCGCGCGCCTGGGGGGTCACCTCGATTTGATAGTAGCCAGTGTCGGTATGCGAGAAAATCACCTCGTGGACGGTCAGGTCACCAGCCAGGCGCGGCCGTCCGGTACCATTGCTCTCACGGAAGAAGATCTTGCTGAGCTCTACGTCCAGTTTGTAACCACGACCCGCATAGACCTGGCCGTCGTCGAACTCGTCATCGTGGACGACGAAGTTGTCCAGCTCATTGACCGTGATGGTCGTGTTGTCCACAGCGGTGCCAGTCGGCGTAATAAGGACGGGATCCGTGATGGGATCGTCGATCGAGAGGTTAACAACGGCCCCTGAGGCCCCCGCGGTCACCCGCGTGGCACCAAAAGTCGGATCATTGACCACCACAGCGAGCTCCGTCGCGTCCGCGCCATCGGCCCCCGCAATGGAGAACTCGCGCAAGGCCGGCGTGGTCGTCGTAGCGTCCGCCGTAAAGGTGGTCCCATCGATCACAATGGTTTCCCCAGCGGCCACTGAGGCCAACGTGAGGTCGTACCGATCGGGATACACCAGGTTCTTCAGCCGCCGGCCTGGCTCGCTGAACGCGCCGCCCAGAATGATCTCCATGTCGTCCTGGTGCTCATACGTGAGCGTCCACTCGGTGAAGTCAAAGGTGGCGTCGTAGACCCCCACCGGGACCTCGCGCTGGTCAATCTGCGGGATGAACCCAAGGTCCTCATCGATCGCCTCTGGGTCGATCGGCATCTGCTCGAGGTAGATCTCCCCGTCCTGCCGCTGGATCACCAGGACGATGAAGCCCGAGAGAACCCCGAAGCCATGGATGAACGCCTCGGCATCCGTGGGCGCGAAGATGTACCGGGCCCAGGCGGACTGGATCTTCTCGTCGTTGTCGAAGAAGGTGCGGTAGACATACAGCGATTGGTTCTCGCCCGTCGTGAGAACGAGGAGTGTACCGGAGATCGGATCCGTGGCCAGCTGAATGATGTCGTTCGGGATGTACCCTTGGATGTGCTTCGAGACGTCGATCGCCGTGTTGGACAGCGAGGCATCCGAGAAGAAATACTCGAAGATCACCCCATGGCTCGGGGAGATCGACGCAAAGTACAGCGTATCACCCAGGGCCTTTGGCTTCGCATTTGGCGAGGCATCATATGACGTCGCCAGGTCGAACGACGCGCTGCCCGGAGTGAACCCAACGACGTCGCCGGACCCTAGCTCAAACTGAGCCGTCTCAGCCGTAGCGAACAACAACTTGCGGAACACCGTCGCCCACTTCAGCAGCGTGACTTTCGTCGTTGAAGCCGAGCGCTCAATCGGGTCTGTATCCAGCTGGGTCGAAGACTTCTCGGGGAAGAAGTTGATCTGTGTCGTGTTCGGTAGAACGATGCGGGAGGCAATGACTTCTTCGTCCGCCACAAACGTCAGCCGCTTGCGGAACCATGCCAGATCAGTGACCGGCCGTCCAATGAACCCAGGGTCCGGGTTGATGGTCAGATCGCCGCTAGTTCGGGAACCCCAATCGCCCTGCTGAAAGGTCCACGTGCCGTCCGCATTCCGGATCAGCCGGTGAGGCATTGTTGAAGCATCAAAGTCAACCGGGATGTCCGGGCGCACGGCTTCGAACCAGACGTTTGATCCTTCGACAGTCGTATCCACGACATAGAAGTCAGTGAAGCCATCCGTGTCCGAGCCGATGATCTTGTAGATGTCCCCGGTGTTCGCCGCGGCTGGTAGGTCATTGAAGGTCTGGACCGCACCAAAGACCGTGCCGGTTTGACTTTCACGCATCCGCGTATTGAGCTCACGATTGCTGATGAACGTGAAGTCGGCAACCGTAGTGAATGCAATGGTCTCGACGACAGTGCCGATCAGATAGTTCAGGCTCTTGAAGTTCGCGCTTAGGACAATCGTGTCTACCGCGGCGCCCGACGTCGTCACGTTGGCTCGAATGTAGTTGTGATCGCCAGACGTTACGGCCCCAATGGTGGTGGTCGTCGTGCCAGTCGCTCCCGTAAGGCCTGTTGCAATCGCGTTCCATACAACCCCATCCACGCTGCCTTCGAGGTCAAACACCACAGCGGCATTGCTCAGCTGCCAGCTCCAAACAAACTCGGTCTCCGTGCTATCGATCGCGTTCTTCTCAGACATGTCAGCGCCGGCGATCTGAAGCGGGCCGGTTGCATCAAGATTGCCAGCGTCGATCAAGTAGTAGACTTCCTGGTCAGCGATCGTGACGACCTGCTTTATGCCGGTGATGGCGTCAAACACATGGATGGTACCTTCGCCGATCAGGACGACATTCTGCTCTGTGGGATCCCGATCGATGAAGTGGACCGCGTACTCGAGACTAGTATCGAGAACTCCGGAGATGTCCTGGTCAGACATATTGTTGGTCGTCTGCGTTGCTGGACGTTTCTCGAAACCACCGGAGACCACGCTCATGAGCGCGTTGTCGGCTGCTTCAACCTGGTTGGGCCGGCGCACCTGAGGCGGCTGCGTGCTCACCCCGCCAAAGAAGGTAGGAAGCGCCTGCACCACTTGTGTCATTAGGCTACCCCTGATCCGCCCCAGAGCTCATTCCGTTGACGGAAGGTGGCGAAATAGCCATGGACCGTCTCTAGGTACGGGTTCTGAAGCATCTGATCTAGATCTTCGTTCAGCGCGTTGGCTTCCCACTCGCTCAGATCTTGCTGTGTGAATTGGGCCAGCTTTTGAGATTTGAGGCGGCCCTTCTGCGAACGGTGCGCGGCCGAGGCGGCGATGTAATACTGGAAGCTCGGCGGGCAGTCTTCGTACGGGATCACCTGAACGAGATGAACCGTCAAGGTGTCCAGGTTGGGCCACGTTTCGCTGTTGTTGGTGTTGTCGTACACGAGGAAGTTCCCGCCGGCATTATCGCGGCGAAGCGACACGAGGCGGAACCCATCGGACGCCGGGCGGTTGTCGGCCGCGCCGCGCGGACCATTCGAGCCCGCTACGAACAAGGTGTTGGCCGGGACAAGGAATTGGTCTACAGAATTCTTTTGGAGCACTACGCCGAGGCGGGTATTGAACGCCCAGCCGCCGGCTTGTGCTTGGATGCGTCGGCTCTCGAGCCCGAGCTTCCGGCGCGCGAGTTCTGCCATTGGCAGCCCGCTGTCGACTTTGTTCACGCTTTCCTGGCCCATCGTATCGAGGATCATGTTAATAGCGTCGAGCTCAGTCAGGTGGCCGTCGAGTGGGGCTGCCATGGCAAACTCCTGAAAAATGGGGGTCGGCGGTTAAACCGACCCCACTAGGTCACGAGGAGGAAAGGTTAGGCGGTGTACTCGGTCGCGCCTTCATTCCGGAGCGAGCCGTGACCGACTGCGATCTTTGCCACCATAAAGTCTTCCTGGCGGCGCACGTCGCGCATGGTCTCCATGCTCATGTTGATCAGCTTGACCGTACCGACAGCGTCCGGGTGCCAGCCCAGACCAAGGGTCGCCGAATAATCGGCGCGGTACTTGGAGGGGACGGAGTTGTCCGCGGTCTGGTCGGTCTGCGGGATCAGGTTGGAACGCAACACCTCGATACCGTCGATCCACAGGTTCATCTCGGCGCCAGACGTGGCAACGAGCTGATCATTGAACGACGGTACGACCTCATTCCGGTTACCCAACAGGAACGGGTTGGCCGCAGAGGCGCCAGCTTGCGAGTACTTCAGCTTGTCGAAGGTGGTGAACGGGATACCCACGTACTGCTGATCGTCGAGCGGGATATCATTCTCGCCCGTCTTCACGCGCTGCACGCGAACTGCTTCCCACCACTGGTCGCCGGCCGTAGCCGACAACGTGCCGGAAACGTCCGCTGAGGTGATGACCTGACCGGCCGGGAACGGAGACGTGCTTTGCGAACCACCGCCCAGGACAGCACTGTCACGCGCAGTCAGAATGACGGCACGCATGAAGTTCTGGTCCAAGAGACGGGCGATCGCGCGGCCGAGCTCCGTGCTCAGCTTGTCGCGGATCTGGAAGTGCGACTTGGCAACGTCCAGATCGTAGAGGCCAACGTGGGAGACAATGAGGTTGTCGATGGTGATGACGCGCTCGGTCTCGTCCGTGGTTTGTCCCAACATTTCCTGGCCGGCTTGGTGATACTCGGCCTGAACTCTCCACGTTTTCGGAAACTGGAAGGACTTGCCGGAGCCCATGCTCACGACAAAATGTCGGTCCAGGGTGATGGTAGCTCGGTTGAACGCGCCGAAGACGCGACCCCCAAACATTTTCAAAAACAAGCCGTCCACGTCACCCGGCGCGGCGACGTCTTCGCCAAATCGGGTGGGACTGGAAGGCGTACCAGAGAAGAAAGTCATGTCATGTCTCCAATTTCTTCTTGAGGTTGGTGATCACAAGATCCGCCCGCTCACCTCGGCGTTGGCCAAGGTACGGTCGGATCAATTCTAGGACTGACAGGACATCTTCGGATCTGGAGCAAGCCCACCGTCGTAAAGGATCGTACTTCGCTGACGGTCCAGTTTTGCGGCGTTGCCAGTAAAGCTTCCCGCAGCCGGTCCACTCGTGCAATCTTTCGATCACATCAGCGTCCTTCATTGCAACGACGATCTCACCGTAGCCTGTGTTGTTCCACACACGCCAACGGATACATCCTTCTCCTTCGATTAGTCCAGCAATCCATGCCCATTTCAGGTTATGATCCACGAGGATCGACCTCCGTAGGGGTTGTGACCTTCCTCTGGTTGTCCTCTGGGTTGTCCTGGGTTGTCCGCCTCAGCGGGGCCCGGGAGCCGGTTGGGGCCTTTGGTTAGTCGAGGTTGAAGGGGAGAGCCGAAGCCCTCCCCCGTGATTACTTCAGCTGGAGCGCACCAGCTGCTTGAATGTCGAGCTGTTTCGCCGCAGTGTTGGCCTCGCGGCCGGTAATGGCGAAACGCACCGCGTCATCCTTCTGAACCTGGACGTACGTGCCGACCAAGCTAAACGTGACGGGACCAGCGACGGCCAAGAAGCCTTCGTCGGCCTGCGCCACAAGTTCGCTGTTCTTGTACACCGACAAGGTGTACCGATCGGCTGCGTCAGGCGCCGCCGTGCCGGGATCAATGGTCAGATCCGTGAACGACACAACAGCGGCAACACCGCCATCGGGACCATTAAAGATCAGGCCCGGCTGGCCATCGAGGTCGCCGGCACCGGCATCTGGATTGTCGGCCGCCGTGGCGCTGTACGTCCAGTCGGTATTGATGGACGCATCGTACGTGATGGCGATCGCGACGGGCGTGCCTTGGGGCGCAGCGACGTCGGCCGCCACTGCAGGCAGGCCGGCTTCGGGAAACGCGCGGGTGTATGCGGTCATTGGTGCTCTCCTTGGGTGTTACGTTGGGTTCACCCGGGGTTCACCCGGGGTTTCCTCTCGAGACCGACGCACTCAAGGTAGCGCCTTGTGTTAGTTGATCTCTGACCAGCGACACGTAATTCGGAACGTGGACGCGGACAGGCTATCGATAAATCGAATGGAGATCCCTTCAGGGATGTTGATGTTCTCACAGGCTTTAGGCATTTCGAAAGCGCCGTTCCCATCTGGAGCCTGGAAGCCTGCGGCCGTCTGACCAAGCTCACTGAATACACCCGCTAAGGAAATACTGGGCAGTTCGGTGATCTGAATAGACCGCCACTCGCCCACCTGTATAGATGGATCCAGGGTTGGGTTTGTGGCACATACAGGACCAAGGTCGAGCGCGGCGCCGCCGAGGTTGCCGGTGACGGTCTGCAAGATGATCCCGTTGGCGCTGCCACGATATCGCACCAGCGTGTCGAACCGCACAAGCAAACCGCTGCCAGCCGGATTGTGTAGCTCGAGCACTCCAAAGTTGGCGCCCGAGGCGGCGATCTCCAATGCTCCAATCCATGCACGATCTGGCATTAGCCTGGTCTCCTTTCGATCCACGAGATAGTATACTGACACTTTTTGTTCTTGTTCCCGTCGATCAATGAGACACCCCAGCCAGATGGAATAGTGATGGCCTGCGGAAATTGGATCCAAGGATGCTTGAGCTGATCTTTAGTGAACTGGGCGAACCCCAAGGGTAACACGGGTTCTGCCGCAGCAGTAAGAAGTGAGACCGGAGGCGGATGTAACGGGCTTCCGATCGAAATAGCGTCACTGAGATCTGGATCAATCGGCACGCTTGGCAGGGCGCCCTGGTCGAACCGAAACACGAGCCCGTTGCCGCCGCCAGTGTACCGATTGAAACCGAGGAAGAACAGGTCGACCCCGTCGCCCACGTTGTTGAACAGCTGGAGGATCCTGAAGTTTCCCCCAATGCTATCCAGGGGGAGGTTCGCCGTGTATTTGTAGTCAGGCATTTGTGTCTCATCACAATCAGAAAGACACAACGCCAGGTGTCTGGGTTAACGGAAAGAACCGCCCGAACCTACATCGACTTTGGTTACGGCTGCGCGCCGGTCAACCTCAGCTCGAAACTCGAGGTTGCTTTCGTACCGTGGATCCGACATAGCCTGCGACATTGAAGCGAAGCTGTCAAACGGCTTGACGCCCACCGCGCCTCCCGGATTACCGGCTGCGTTGTCTGCTTCGACAAGCTTGCCTCGACGCTGCTGGAGCGGCCGAGACTGTGCGATTTTGTCACCGCCTTCGGCAATCAGCTCTTTGATGATCATCGGTGCGGTATCGACGTCAGCCAGGAGCTTGTCGATCCGCGCGATCTCGCCGGGTTCCTTGGTATCGCGGACCCAGGTCTGCAACAGCTCAAAGTCTTCCCGATCGAACGATTTGTCCACGGCAGCGAACACGGCGTCTTGCGCTTGTTCAACTTGCCAGGTCTTGAATTCGAGGTGTTCGTCGATCACCTCGTCGGTGACCCCAACGTTCCGCAAGGCCTCCCGGCTATCTTCGGAGATTTCGCCGGTCTCTGCAAATTCGTCGGAGATGGTATCCCACACGCCTGGCTCCAGCTTCGCGGCCACGTCGGCTTCGTTCTGGTCGGCTTCCTGGTTCTGGGCATTGTCGTCGGCTTGTGCCCGGGACTGTTGAGTGTCCTTGGGCTGTTTCGATTGGCGGATCCGATTGTAAGCCTCTTCCTTGCCGTGGCTGGCCCAATCGTACTCGCCGGTTTCCTTGTTGTAGAACTTCTCGACGCCACCTTCCGGCAGGGGCGGCGGGGTCTGCTCGCCCTGCTGGTCACCCTCGGGTGAACCTTGGGTGCCCTGGTCGCCTTCGGTTGTACCTTCGGTTTCACCCTGGGCCGGCGCGTTGGCCGGGTTGTGAACTCTGCCGCCCTGCGAGAGAGCGTCGGCGTCCGCGGCGTTGGCATCGTCAGTCGTGATCGTGGAACCCGGAAGACCCTGGGCGTCGGCCGCGGTGACGGCCCAATCAGGAACGGTATTCATACTGTACTCCTCAGCGGAAAATTCGCATTATTCGCGAAATTAGGTTATTGTGTTGTACGGTTATTAGGTTATTGTGTTGTACGGTTATTAGCCTTTGATCCCAAAGACGTCGGCGAAGCGCTCGAGCAGATCCATTTGCTGTTCTGAGGCTCGGCCGCGTTGGAAGTCGCCTACGGCCTTGTCGAGAGTGTCGGCGAAGCCGGCGTCTTCAGGGGACGTGAGTGTGCCGATCTGGTCGCCATTGTTCCCCAACCGTACACGCAAGATGTCCTGGGGTTTGTCAGTGTTGGTCGGGCTGGGCGGACTTCCGCCGGGCTTATCGCCGAACGCGTTCTGCCCGCGCCCGCGCGCCTCGCGAATACGATCAGTGAGTGACATTTATCCCTCCGGAGTTGCGGCCTGCTGGCCAATGCTCGATGCTGCGCTCTCGACGCCAGCTGCGGCGGCTTTGCGCAAAGCTTCTTGCTGCAGGGCGGCTTCATACTCTTGGTTCGACTTGACGGCACGCGGGAAGCCGGCGCCGACCATAGCCGGGCTCAGAAACTCATGGATGTTCAGCATCAGCCGAGCTTCCTCGCCGAAGATCTGAAGCAGCGGCGCCACGCGCAACGCCTTCTCGGTGGCGGCCTCACGGCTCAACGCTTCCAGCCCAGTCAGGATGGTGATGTCGACCTCGCGGGCGATCGGAACCAACCGCTCGTCGAGCTGCCGCATCAAAATCTCGAGGCGCCATTCCATTTGCTGGTTGGCGAGCTTGGAGAAGATCGGGCCAATGGCGGCCTCGATCTCTTCGATGTCTCGACGGATCTCCTCAGCGGTCACCCGCTCGGCCTGCCGCTGGGCGCCGGATTGCAACAGGAAGGCGCGTGAGAGGTTCTGTGTGATGCGGTCGACTTCGGCGGCTGTGACTTGCGTGCCGGCCACGCTCTCAAACGTCTTCAGCTCCACGCTCTGCGGGTCCGCCACAACAGCTTGCCCGTTGGGGGCAGTCATGATCCGCTTGACCACACCCTTGGCGGTCGTGCCCGGGCGGACGAAGATGTAATGCTTCGACGCCATCGTGCTGAGTTCGATCAACGCTTTGGCATGGGTTTCCAGGGTCCGGAAATCGCCCATGTGATCTTCGACCTTACCGTGACCGTAGTCTTCGCCAGGAATGAACTTCCAGCCAAGATGTCGGTACGGGAGATCTTCAATCGTGAACGTGCCCGCCTCGCCGAGCTCTTGGTCGCCGACCCATTGCGTCCGCTTGTATGTCCCGTCCGTCTGGAAACGGATCCAGGTGTAGATGGCGACGGCCTCTTCGGCCATATTCCTGGGCTGATCAATGGAGCCCTGGGTCTGCGAAGCATTTGCTTTGACTTTGGCGCGTTGGTCCTCCGGGATCTCTTCCTCCTGAAGGAACTCTTCGATGATCAGCTCGACGATCTGCCCGGCGCGGTTTTTGCGCACCACAAACTGGTCGAGGCGATACAGTCGAATGTTGTTGTCCGGCAGGATAAACTCGAGGACGTTGCCGGCGATGATCAATTGCTCGACCGAGGTCAACGTAGCGTCCCGCCAGTTGAGCGCGTTCACGTTACGCATCAGGGCTTGCTCGAGGACGGCAAGCTGTTGTTCGAGATCGGACGTGGTCTCTTTGCCTTCCTCAACGGCGCCCTCGATCGAGAGCTCACCAGGCGGCTGCAGCCGGAAGAATGACACGGCGGCTGGCATGAGGCGGTTCGTGATCCGGCCGGTCAGGTTCGTCACCGCACGCGCCCCGAGGCCTTGGTAGGGCTCGCGTAGCTCACTATCTGTGGTCCAGCCATCGGGAGGCATCGCGTACGGCAAAGTCAGGCATGCGGCTTGACGGGCGCGCCTAAGGTATGGATCTCGCCAGCGGGACAACTGAAGGTATCGCGCTTGGGCTGTATTTTGGCGGTCGCTGCCGGACGCGTTACCTTGAAAGTCAGCCATCTGTCCTCCTGGAGATTATGCTCCGGCTACGCCAAGGCCCGACTGTGAACGCTTGGAGCGCTCACTGAAGTCAATTCGTAGACCGGTACGCCGCGGCCTGGCGCTCTGGAGGCGCGTTCGCCGGGCATTTGCTTGTCGGGGCGCGGCTGTGGAAGTCGATGCTTCCCGCGGCGTGCCGGCGCGATCTGGTCCTGAAGCAGCAAGCCGATTGCGAGCAGGAGAATTACGCGACGTACCCCCGCGGTTCTGTCCGCTCTCACGCTTGCCTTCGATGTTCGAGAAATCGTTGACGCCTTTGACGCCGGCCGCTTCTAGCGCGGAGATTGGCGCCATGACCAACCCAGCGCCAGTCAATGATGCGGCGAGGCGCGCGGCGCGACCGATGTTGCGGCCTCTGCGGGCGCGGCTGTCCTGTCCACTCTCGCGGCGCTCGATCGTCGCGCCAGAATTGCCAGTGGGCGTGGCATTGATGATAGCCGAGGCATCGCCAGTGAACCGGCCGGTCTGTAATTCTTGACGACCAGATGAACGGCCGCTGCGACTTTCACCCATGATTAGGCACCTCCAATAGATAGCCCGGTGCGCGCTGGTCCTGCGGTACCGTCTATTCGGTCAATACGAAAGCCCGATCCGCGACCACC
>JAAESQ010000894.1 GCA_024229275.1 bacterium
GTAGGCCAGCGACCATGTCGACGTCACCACTTAGCTGCGCGCCTCATGCATATCGTTACGTGACTGACTGACACAATGAGACCATCTGTATACATCGAAACATCCGTCATCGGATACTTGGCAATGCGCCCGTCAGCCGGGTGTGGTTTCCATACTGATCAAGCAGCGCGAACGGCTCTACTGAGCGGACGTAAAGTGAGTTCTATCGCGGGTCCCCATCGATCGCTGAGGGCGAGCGCTCGCAACTGTACGATGTGCTGCCCCGTTTCCTTCTTCCAGCGAGCGCCACAGCGCTTGAGGCGGAGCTCGAAGAGGCTCTTGCAGGTCGCCTCGACGTTGCCGCTTCCGATGGCAAGGCCAAGCCTCCGGGCCCGCGCATAGTTCATCCGATCGGACTCTTTGCCGTGATTCTGGAGATACGAAATCGCCGCGTGAACAGGGTTGTCGTCGGTGACACCTTCATCCAGTCCCGATGCGATCAATTCTTCGAGGATCTCGTTGGCACCGTTTTCGCGGTTGAGCAGCTTCAGCTTCCAGCGCTTCATTGGTTCGTCTTCCGTGCCTGCGTCCGCGATGACCTTGCCGGCGGCGCTGAGCTTTGAGGCGAGGTGCGGAAAGTCCACCAGTTGCTCGATGTCTTCCCCGAACTTCTCACTCGTGAACCCATCCTCCAACAGATTCCACATCTCTGGCGCTCCGTCGCAAAGTAGCTGGATCCTCAGATCCGAGCGCTTACTTCTCAACGTAGCCACATCGGCGACAAGGCGATTGCGCAGCCCAAGGATGTCCCCTTCGGGCATGCAGCCGTAGCGGATCGTATGAAGCGCTGCTCCGGTCGCGTCGTGAAGGGTCACGGTCCCGCAGTAGGCCATGCGGAAGTTTCGTTCGACCGGCTTCCGCGGTGCTCCCTTCTTGGGTCGACCGACCGGCCGAGGCCGAGGTTCCTCCATGGGTACACTGACTCGATCCAGAGAAATGCTGATCGAGATCGCCTCTTCGGGCACCTCGTAGGCGTCGATCAAGGCATCCTCGATGTCCTCTCGATCGGCCACCGCGAGTGCCCCGAC
>JAAESQ010000895.1 GCA_024229275.1 bacterium
CTCCCGCCGGCCTCGGGAGATTGGCGAGGCATTCATTGGCTCAGCAGGCGATCAGTTTCCGCAACGACTCTCACTAGTTGGGGTTCTTGTCACGCAGTAGCTGAGCAAGCATGATCCTGACCTGGGTTCTGGCCGAGATCTGATCCGCCCCTAGCCCCTGCACCTGCATTTGAGTGACAACTGGCTGGGTCAGAGGAAACTGCTTGCCGATGATCCCTTCGCTATCAGAGTCGTCCTTATCCTCTTCTTTCTTAGTGCTCTCATCATCTGAGGAATCACCGTCGCCCTTTTCCTGCTTCTCTGCCTCCTTTTCCAATGCTTCCGCTCGTTCCGCGTCGTTGTCAAAATCGTCCCAGTCTTTACCTGTGGAATCAGCCGCACCTGACTGCTCCCATGCCAGTTTATCGATCGCATCCTGTCGTTCTTGATCGCTGCCATAGTCGTTATAGTCACCTAGTTCATCGCCCAAACCGCTCTGATTCCAGGTGTCCTGGTCGATACCACCAGACGGCCCACCTTCTCCGTAGCCGCCATAGCCGCCGGTTTCACCCGCATGCCCATCACCTGCCGATTCCCCGAAATCGGTGTCCCACGAGATCAACCCATCAAGTACACCCGCCAACGCCCCTTCAGTGATTCCCTTCATGGAAGCCAGGTCGCCTACCAGATTCGATTGCTCCTGCAATTGCGGATTCACTTGAACAACAGCAACCTTTTTCTCCTGGGTTGGACTCTTCTGCTGCACCTGTGCCTCAGCGGCGACGCCGATTGACAAGACCACAAGGACAACCAAGACACGCACAATGCTCACTCTCATTTCCGTCCTCCTTCAGACCAGGTTTCTCCAAGTCTTTGCCACAGTTCGGTTTTTACCCTCTAGTGCTAATCTACATTACAGCAAAATCAATGGTGATCAAACAGAAAGACGATGCCGCCTCGTTTGTCTAGGAATGTTCCAAACACTCTGGGATTCGGTTTTCTCTATTTCTTCTATTCCTCTATTCATTCTCTGCTACCTCTGCGTCTTTCAATTCAAGAGTGCACCGACCCTTTCAGGCAACAGAGTCATCTCCTGTTTTTTGAATGCTATCGGCCTTCAAACTACCTCCCCCCACCGGGAGACAGACCAAGATCTGATTCACAGGCAGGGCCGGACCCGGCTACGATGACCTTATGACCTCCCCTTCTGCCGACTTCGTGCTCTTCTCGGAGCTGCTCGTTGATCTGTGCGGTACCTTCGCCTACGGATTCATCGCACGCCAGCTCCTGCGTGACCGGCGCCTGGTCGGTGGCAATCGAGCATTGCGATGGTTGGCTGCCTGTGTAGCCTTCTGGTATCTCGGTTGCCTTGTCGACGAGGTGGTCGCTGTACTCGTACCGGGTCGACCCTGGTTCGGCACAACCCTCGATGTGAGTCGCGGGCTATCCTGGTTGGCGGTCTTTCCTCTATTGGTACACGCCGTCTGGCGTTTGGCGGGCGACCTGACCGAGGGATCGCGCCATCCGTCACGGTTGTGGTTGGTCCCCGGCTACGTCGCTTTCGCAGCCTTTTGTGTCCCAGCTATCACCTATTGGCGTTCGGGACATCTGCTCCTGGCTGCGACAGCGGGGGAGCTGGTGTGGCCGATCATCACACACACCACTGTGTTGGCAGTGATGGCCGCCTTTCTTCTCACTCGCACCCACCTCACATCGGTAGACCTGACACTTCAGCGCTTCATCCGCTGGTTTCTCTTCACTCTGCTGCTGGTCGTCATCGCACTTGTCCTCTGTGTGCGCTCGCCTGAAGCGGACTGGTTACGGCTGACGGCCCAGGGTGTCGGACTGGGCCCGGCGATGGTTCTCCTACTTTTCGTGCAACGCCACACCATACTCAAACTGTCGGTCAGCCTGACCACTCTGCGCCATTTCATGAACGCAGTTGTCGTGGTGGTACTCATCATGGCCGCAGGCCCTGTCATCAATGCTGACGGCAGTGAGGTGTTTCGCCGCTTGGTAGCCTGGTCTGTCCTGCTGGCACTGCTCGGTGGAACCGCATACTCGGCGCTTACTGAGGTAATGACCCGGCGTTCTGCCGCCCTGCGTCGTTTCATCGAGCCCACTGTCCCTATCGCCGAACTCGAGGATCTGCTGCGCAACCTGCGCTCCTTCGACAGCGATCGTCGGACCCTCCAAAGGTTGGTCACTGAGAGCCTGCAGCGGTGGCTGGGTACCGGCGTACGGTTTGTCGACTCCGAGCCCATGGCCGACGAACTGATGCAGTACTTCGCAGATCCTGACACCCGCGGCAGCGACCTCGTCGACGCCTCCGCACCCGTCGCCGAAATTCTATCTCGAGAAGGGCTTCACGCCGCTTTCCCGCTACGCGTCGCTGGCTGTATCGACGAGGTGTTGGTCATCGAGTCCGGGATCGCCGGCGGCGGAGTGCGCGCGGGTGAGAATGAAGCGATCGAGCTGGTACTCGGTCAGCTCGCCACGGTACTCGATTTGCAGAGCGTTGCCCGGGCGCGATTGGCTGCAGAGCAAAGGTCTTTTGAGCACGAACGCTTGAGCACCCTCGGCCTGGTCGCCGCCTCCCTGGCCCACGAGGTCAAGAATCCGCTGGCGTCCATGAAGGCCCTTGCCCAAACCGTGCATGAAGAACTGAAGGCATCGGCCCAGCTGGAGCAGGCCACCGACCTCGCTGCTATCGTCGACCAGATCGACCGTCTCGACCAGGTAACTCGGGAGATTCTCGGCTTCGCCAAACCGAGAAGTGGCGACAACACCGACCTTGCCGCCATCACCAGAAGTGCTGTCTACATTCTACGCGCAGAGGCCCGGCGGCGGGGAGTAATCATCGAGGCGGAGCAGGTCCACGACGTCGGTCCGGTAGCGGGCAGCACAGCAAGCTGGCAGAGCGTGGTCTTCAACCTGCTCCTCAATGCTGTGAAGCATGCCCCGAACAGCACTTCGGTCACGGCACGCCTTTCGAGGATCAACCGTGATTCGATCGTTTTTGAGACTACGAACGGCGGACCGGCCATCGATTCGGCCGTAGCCAAGCGCATCTTCGAACCCTTCGTCAGCCACGGAGGAACCGGCCTCGGTCTGAGTGTTGTTGCCCGTCGAGCCGAAGACCTCGGAGCTACGATCAGGCTGTCAAACAACCCTGGAGAGGTGCGCTTCACGTTGAGTATCAAGCAAGTGGAGGTCTAATGAAGGTCCCACACCGTATTCTCGTTTGTGATGATGAACCCGCCGCCCGTCATGGTGTCATTCGCGCTCTGGGTAGCACGTCATACCAGTTCTTAGAGGCTGAAGAGGGTTCGAGCTGCCTCGAGATCCTGAGCCGGGAATCGCTGAACTTGATTCTGCTCGATCTGCGCATGCCGGGTCTCGACGGCTCCGCGACCCTAGCTCGCATCGTAGCCATGGAGGACCCACCACCGGTAGTCGTTCTGACTGCCGACGACAGTCTCGACACCGCCCTGGGCGCAGTTCGGGCCGGTGCAGCCGACTTCATTACCAAACCGTACGAGATAGAGGCCCTGCGCTTTGTGGTCGAACGAACGCTGGAGCGGGCCGCGCTCGAGGCCGACAAGCGCCGCCTTGAGGAGGAGGTGGAGAATCTGTCCGGCGGGGACAACCTGATCGGATCATCGCCTGCGATGGCGGCAGTGAGCGATGCCATCGAACGCGTGGCCCCGACCACAGCCTCGGTACTTATCGTCGGTCCAACCGGGACTGGCAAGGGGCTGGCCGCGCGCAGGATTCACCAACTCAGTCCCTGCTCGAGTGGCCCCTTCGTGACCGTCAACTGTGCAGCCATCCCCGACTCTTTGGTAGAGAGCGAGCTTTTCGGCTATCGCAAAGGAGCTTTCACCGGCGCCGATCGGGACTCCCCGGGGCGCATCCGATCAGCCTCAGGGGGGACCCTCTTCCTCGACGAAATCGGCGACATGCCTCTGTCCGCCCAGGCCAAGCTCTTGCGGGTCCTCCAAGACGGCATTGTGGAACCTCTCGGCGGTGGTCCCGCGGTTGACGTGGAGCTTCGTATCTTAGCTGCAACCCACCGCGACCTGCGCGGGATGGTGGACGACGGCAGCTTTCGTGAGGACCTCCTGTTCCGCCTCCGGGTGGTGGAGATCGAGATGCCTGCTCTGTGTGAACGCGGCGACGACGTGATTCAGATTGCGCGCTGTTTTCTCACTGACCAGACCCGGCGCCCGATGCGTCTCACACCAGAGGCCGAGGCGGCATTGAAGCGCTACCACTGGCCAGGCAATGTGCGCGAACTGAGAAACGCCATCGAGCGGGCCACGATCTTCTGCCAAGCCGGCATTCTCCAGGTCGATGACCTCCCGGCCGAGATTGCCGCTGCCGTGGCGACCGAGAACTCCGGCCGCGACACTCATCTTGCCTGGGACCCGGGCGATGACTTTCAGACCGCCAAGGCCAAAGTCATCGAGAGCTTCGAGCGAGCGATCATCCTCCACGCTGTCGAGACCAACGACGGCAACATCTCGGCTGCTGCTCGGGACCTCGGAATCCACCGCCAGAATCTGCAGAAGAAGATCCGCGCACTGGGATTCGAGCCAGCCATCCCTGAGTGATGCCCCACAAGCCGCCAATGAGGTGGGCCAGCGGCACCGGCTCGAAGGGAGCGGCGTCGCTGACGAAGACCTTGCCACCGGTGGCGAACTCGAAGGCCACCTTTGCGAAGTAGGCGAGGATGGCCAGGGCAAGAGCAATAGCGAGTTCACGGCGACCGCTGGCCAGAGCCTGACGCAGGGCTTGGACGGCCATCGCCGTCACCAATGCGCAATCAATGCCAGACAAACCCCGGTAGCTGGTGAGCTGTGGTTGGAGCCACCACAAAGCGGCGGAAATCAAAACAGCCGAGCACACAACGCAGGCCAGGAATCCCCACCGTTGCCCCGCTTTCTCCCACAGGACACCAAGCACGGCGAATACAAGTAAGCTCCAAAACAGGTGCTCGAACGTGAAATGAACCCAGTGCCCAGCCACCAGTCGCCATAGCTCACCACCGCCGATGGGAGAGCGTTCGAAGGCGAGCCCGGCACTGAGCCGCGGAGTGAGGAACAAGGCCGCGGCCACCAGCGACAGTAGAAGTGAGAGCCAAGCGGTGGACCGAGATTGGTCCACCGCCGGCAGAGTCTTGACCAGGGTGGTCACTGGCGCACCCGACTGACGGCAAAGATCAGTCCAGCTATCAGAATGGCGAGCCCGGCGCTCAGTGGATCGAGGGCGCCTCCTCCTCCACCACCACTGCCGGAGTCTCGCCGGGGACCCACGTCGACCTGTCGCCGGGGCCCTGCCGGACTTGCGCCCTCGGGCCGAGCGGAGCTGTCTGCCGAGTTCGTATCCGCCGTACTCGGCTGTTCCGCCTTGTCGGGGAGACCCATCGGACCGAGAGCAGCAGCAGCCTCATCGCGCAGCTTCTCGAGGCGTGAACGCACCCGCTGCTGTTGGGTCCGGTCGCGTTCAATGCGCAGCGCGTTCCTACGCTCGATCTTCCAGCGTTGGTACTCGGCATCGTTCTCGAGAACGAGGAAGGAGGTGTACTCAGTGACGATGGAGAAACCCTCGCCGAGCCTGATGACCTCGTCGACCACTTTGGCTCGGGAGCCGCCACGGTCGGCTTCGCGGAGCAGACCTTCGATGCGATTGAAGGCCCACATGCGCTCGATCTCAGGATTCAATGCATTCGAATCCGAGAAATCGAGTTCCACCCACTGATCGAGCATCTCACCGCCGAGTGTGGCCTGTATGTGCACCTTGGCGATACCGTCGCCACGGTAGCGACCATACAGACGCAGCGGCGAGCCGTGGAACAGATTGGGTAACTTTGCCGGACCGATGTCGTAGGCGCCGACTTCGTCAATGGTTATCTCGAGGTTAGTGCCGACCGGGCGCACAAGCTTGCGGCGGAAGGCCTTCGCCTGGCGAGTGATGTCGTCGCCACGGGACAAGAAGGCCGCCAGACCACCGGCCTCCTCTGCGATCTGCTCAAGCAATGGGCGATTGACCTCGTTGCCGACGCCGATGCAGTAAACACGGGTCGAGCGAGGTCGCTGACCGACCACAGAGAGCAACGTTGCCCGCTCCCTCTGCTCGGTCATTCCGTCAGACAAAACAATTACGTTGAGGGGCCGATCGTCTGCCTTGTACTGATAGGCAAGCTGGAGTGCGGGTCTCAACACGGTACCACCCTTGGCACGACGGGACTCAAGGAATGCGACGGCATCACGCCTGGTCACGTCCTCCACAGCCCGTAGCTGACCAAATACCGTTTCCGGATTGACGTTGAAGCTCATCACCTCGAATCGGTCGTTGTCGCCGAGTTCGTTGACGAAGGCGGAAATCTGGTTGCGGGAAAGGGCCAGTTTGCCGTCCTCACCCATGCTGCCGCTGATGTCCATGACGAAGACATAGTCCATGGCCTCGACAAGATCCTCGAGTTCCTTGCCGGCCGTCAAGGTTAGCTGGAAGAAGCCGTCCTCACCGGGGCCCTTCGAGGTCACGAGGTCGAGCCCGGTGTGGGGTCGCTCGAGCTGAAAGGCCAGCACCACGTCGCGGTTGAGATCGCCACCCGACGACTCGAGACTGGCCTGAACGAAGCTCGATCCGTGCTTGGCGATTACGAAGTCATCACCGTGGCTAGGGCTTTCCACAGCCACAATCGGGACCTCAGAGCTTACGTTGAGATTCATGGCGAAGCGTCCCCGAGTCCTCGAATCCAGGTCGTTCCGAGTCGCTGTCGCCAGAGGATAGACAAAGGTGGCCCAGTCGTGGTCAAAGTCGAGTTCCTGATAGTAGGCGATCTGAACTCGTTGCTCGGCCCCCGGACCGATGGGAAAGATACGCATCTCGAAAGTTTTGTAGTCGACCTGCTCGAGCAGGCCGGGATCCCGCCGCTGTTGCTTGTAGGAGTTATAGATCTGGCGGGCGCGCTCCTTCTCCACCACCTCTCCGACCATCTCCTTGCCGTTGATCCACATGCTGAAGTTGGCTACTGACGCGCCTTCGGGCACCGGAAAGGTATAGAGGGCTTCCACCTGCCGGTTTTCGGTGTTGCGGAAAACCTGAGTCACCTCGGTGACTACGATGCCGTTGTTGAACGTCACCTCTACACTGTGCTCTTCGATCTCGAGCACCCCCCCGAAGCCACCGTCAGCGACCAGAAGTCCGGCGGCCTCGGTCATTCCTGAAGGAGCGAGAACGAGCCCAACCAACAGGGCTGTCGTCGCAAAGTGTCGTGTCATCGGCGAATTTTGAAATACTGCTGCGAATCTCATGCTGACCTCCTATCCGATGGCATTCTCACCACCGGTTGCGGAACAGCATTGCGGATTCTGTGCCAGGCCCGACAAAAGATAACAACTTCATATGCAGCATGCAGTTACGTCTCTTCATCACGAACCACAAAATGCCAGATTGCAGTTTGAGAACTGCACCTCAAACGCACTATGCAGTTTCGATGCTGCAGGTAAAAAACTCACCGAATTGACCGCACTTCTTCAATTCTCTTAGCGCTGTCTTAGCGTCCTTCGCGACCTTTGCGGTTCAAAAACTCGCCGCTGGCTAACAGGCGGGGCGTCTCCCGTTATCGCGGATCTCTCAACGGTCTTTCGCGCTCTCGAATTCCTTGATCTGTGCGGTGAAGTCCTTGGCTAGGTCGTTGGGGATGGGGAACGTCAGGTGGTATTGCGAGATGCGCCAGTTTCCATCAACGAGAACGAGGACCCCTGTACCACGGCATGTTCCGTAAGAGTCGTTCCACAGAATCTCGTCAAACCAGGCAGTGGCACCATCGATAGCCACGTAGACATGGCGCTCTTTGGCAACATAGGTCCAGCCACGTCCTTGTGAGAAGTGCGGCTCCGCATAGGCCTGAAACTCCTCGACAGTCCACCTCTCAGAGGCGTCCGTGCCCATGTAGATCGCGTCTTCGCCAAATAAGCTGAAGTACAACTTTCCGTCTGCGTCAGACGCTGCCTGGTGCAGGCTATCAAGGACTATGACGACCTCGGCCGTTGCGTCAGCGGGCTCAGCCGCAACCGCAAGAGACGAAATCAGGACCAAAACACTCAACCCGGCAAGTACTCGAAGTTTCATCGCAACCTCCTTGCAGGACCTCGCATCGCTCCTGGGAGGGTACAGCAACTGACGGAGTTATGGCATGCAGACGAAGTGAGCCCTCAGGATCATTCTTGTCCTCATCGTCATCGTGATCGTCATCGTCATCGTTCCTTGGAAGGCGCGTGAGAATACGATGACGATGAGGATGACGAGGGCGATGACGAACGGTCACCTCCGAGTCATTCATGCCTGAGCACCGCACACTGACCTTGCCACTGCCGCTGAGGACTGTCGCTGACGCTGTTCCCGTCGCTGCTACTCCTACGCCTCGATGATCTTCACCCTCATCTCGCCAGGATCCATCACACCGATTCCGAGTCGGGCAGCGTGCTCGAAGGTGTGACTCGTCGGCCCCAACTCGTAGGGCTCGTAGACCTCTTTCAGCACCTGTGCTGAGTAGACATCTGCGGCGACAGGATCACCGCTGATAATCAGCCGGTTCGCCTCTCGCGGCTCACCGGTTCGATAGCTTCCGTGGTTCTTGCACAGCACTTCTCGGGCATCGATCACTGTCAGTTCCGGACTGACGGCCAATGCGCATTCGGCAACAGCAAGACTTAACCTGCGGGTTACTTCGTCGGCCGGCATCGAATCGTGGGTCGCCTTGTTGGAGTCACCCCACAGATGCATATCCATCGTCGTGGGCACGTCGAGAAAACCCATGTTGTTCTTCAACGAGCAGGTGAGGTTGGTCTGCGAGTGTTTCTTCAGAGTTGGCATGTTGATGATGAGACCCGCTTCGTAGATCTTCTTGATAACACCAATCGACGGCATGGCTGTCCAGCGGGGGTCACCGACGTGCACGGTCGGCGCTTCGCCCTCGTCCATCAGCGAGTCCGTTGCGAAGCCACCCTCCTCAGCGAGGTCGTTCAATCCACTCCAGTCAAACTTGCCTCCGGCTCTGCCGTTCTTGCGCTTACCCCGCCGATCAGCCACTGTGATATTGCTGAAGCCTTCTTTCTGCAAGTACTGAACGGTGGTAAGAACTGAATCTTCATGCGTGGTCGTGGGATAGCGGGTCTTCTTGTCAAAGACAAAATTGGGTTTGACGATAACTGACTTGTTCGTCCCAAATCGCGCGAAACCTCCAAGCAGATCCATACCCCGCGCCAGCATCGTGGGGAAGTCAGTCCCTTTCACGACCAAAACAATGGGTTTTCCGTTCTCGACAAACGGATTCGGCAACCGTTTACGAATCGGTGACAGGACTTGCTCGACGCTACCCGTCTCTGCAAAGGCCTTCAAAGCCGGCGGTCCCGCCACGCAAAGCCCAACCAGTTCTCGAATGAACTTCCTTCGCGTTCGGTTGCCATGGGTCATCGCCAGTACCTCCAAATTGATTCTACGTGAGAGTCATCTGCAAGTTCACCCAGACAGACGTTTTACAAAGCTTTACACCACGGGGACAACTTCAACATGGCATCTCCGTACCGAGGAGAGTGCGGTGGAGGGGATGCCATCTTGCAGCGACCATTCAAACAAATCGAAGCCCTCAATCTGATTTCCATATTGTTTGTTCTATTTCTGATGGTGCTCGCACCCTCCGATCTATTTGCGCGTCGGATCCCTCAGGTGTCTGGGCCCATCACTGTTGACGGTCGCATCGGCGCAAACGAGTGGAGCGGCGTCAGGCCGATGCGTTTGATCCAACTCGAACCGGTTCCTGGCGCGAATCCTAGCGAACAGTCAGAAGTGTTTCTGGCTCATGACGGCGAATACCTCTATGCCGCTGCGCGCTTCTACGACTCAGAGCCATCCTTGATTCGCGCCAACGGCCTGCAACGTGACGAGATGTCCGGCGATGACCTGTTTGGATTGATCCTTGATTCTTTCAACGACGACGAATCGGCGCTGGCCTTCTACACAAACCCGGCCGGGACCCGCATCGACACAGCGATCTCCAACGATGGAGAATGGAGGGGCACTTCACCGCTCAACCGAAACTGGAATACGTTCTGGGAAAGTGCTGCCAGCAGAGATGACGAAGGATGGCAGGCGGAGATGAAAATCCCGTTCTCCTCTCTTCGCTTTCGCGAGGTTGACGGGCGCGTCGTCATGGGTGTCCTTACCTGGAGGATGATTGCCCGAAAAGCTGAAACAGTCGTCTACCCCGCCGTCGACCCAAAATGGCATGCGGGCCATCTCAAACCGTCCCTCGCCGAGGACATGGAACTCGAAGGTGTCAAGTCTAAGCGTCAACTCCTGGTGACACCATACGTTCTCGGAAACGTCTCGCAACAGACTGAGACTCTCGGCGGTACCCAGAGTCTTAGCGCATCTTCAACCTCGCTCGGCTATCAGGTCCTCGAAAGCCGAGATTCTCAAATCGGCGCCGACTTCAAGTGGGGAATTACTAGCGATCTAACTCTTGACCTCACGGTCAACACAGACTTCGCACAGGTTGAAGCGGACGACGCGGTTGTGAAC
>JAAESQ010000896.1 GCA_024229275.1 bacterium
GAGAAGTTCTTCGACCGGGTCAACCACGATATGCTGATGGGAAGGGTGGCCAAGCGGGTAAGAGACAGGCGCGTGCTGAAACTCATCCGTGCCTTTCTCAATGTTGGTGTAATGAAGAACGGAATGGTGAGCCCGATTACTGAAGGCACACCCCAAGGTGGACCGCTTTCGCCTTTGTTGTCGAACATCGTCCTAGACGATCTTGACCAGGAGCTTGAGAGGCGTGGTCATCGGTTTGTCCGCTATGCAGACGACTGCAACGTTTATGTTCGCAGCGAGCGAGCGGGCCGGCGAGTAATGGAGAGTCTTACTCGGTTCATTACCCGTAACCTCAAGCTCAAGGTAAACGAGGCGAAGAGTGCGGTGGTCCAGCCATGGGAGTGCACGTTTCTGGGGTTCAGTTTTACTTCAGGTCCAGAGCCGAAGAGGCGAATAGCGCCTCAAGCCATTGAGCGCCTGAAGGAACGCATCCGGAAACTGACCCGTCGGACTCGTGCAGTAGGACTGAAGCAAATGGTAGCGGAGCTCGGCCAATATCTTATTGGGTGGAAGGGCTACTTCGGCTTCGGTCAGACCATCGATGTGCTCAAGAAGCTTGATTCGTGGATTCGGCGACGGCTGAGATGCGTCGCCTGGAAGCAGTGGAAGCGTGGCCGAGTGCGGTTTACAGAGTTACGTGCTAGGGGTGTGATTAAGGACCTAGCTGCTCAAACAGCAGGTAGTCCACACGGTCCGTGGCGAATCAGCCGCAGCCCGGCCCTTAGCTTCGCATTTCCCAATGCCTACTTCAAGACGCTTGGACTTCCTTCATTGGCCTCAAACTAATCGCTCAACCTGCCGAACCGCCGTGTACGGACCCGTATGCACGGTGGTGTGACAGGGAAAGCCCGCGAGGGCCTACCTATGTCGATTCAGGACAACAACCGCCGCTCCCTAAAGAGCCTGTTA
>JAAESQ010000897.1 GCA_024229275.1 bacterium
CATGGGTTGAGATTTCGGTTGCTGACGACGGACGAGGCATCGACGCCACACGGGTCCGCAGCCGCGCTCTGGAACTCAAGATCGCGACCCAACAGGAACTGGAAACCGTAGACGACAGTGCGGCACTTAATTTCCTCTTTGAACCCGGATTCTCAACCGCCGAAGGGGTCTCGGAGTTGGCCGGTCGCGGTGTAGGGCTCGACATCGTCAAGAGCCATCTGATGCGCCTGGGAGGCGAGGCGTCGATCGAGTCGCAGCCCGGAGCAGGAACCCAGGTTCTCCTGCGCGTGCCGCTCACACGGCTGACCACCAGTGGAATCATTATCCGCGTTGGTGATCAGCTCTTCGCTCTATCCACATCAGATGTCGAACAGACGCTCAAGGTCCGTCGGGAGGACGTCGCGATGGCAGACGGTACCGAGGCGATCTCGGTACGCGGCCAGCTCGTGCGGGTGATCGACTTGGCCTCAGTGCTGGGCTACACCAGTACCGAGCTTGCCGAGATGCCGTGCGTCGTCATCGGCGACGGTGGGCGGCGACGCGCTGTTCTGGTCGACGAGGTTCTCGGACAGCGCGACTATATCCTGCAGCAACTGAGCTGGAATCTCAGCGGCGCCCCAACCGTGTCAGGCACCGCAGTTCTGGATGGGGCTACAGTGGTGCTTGTACTCGACAGCCATGCTCTGCTCGGTTCCCGATCGATTACGGGAGGTGTGTGGAGCCAGACTCCGGAGGCTCGGCAGCTGCGCATCCTGGTCGTCGACGACTCGGCAACCTCACGAACCCTCGAGCGCAACATCCTCCAAACAGCAGGCTACGACGTCATCACGGCTATCGATGGAAATGAAGCGCTCAGCGTACTTCGGCGAGAACAGATCGATCTCGTGATCAGCGACGTCGAGATGCCCGTCATCGACGGATTCGAACTGACTCGCCGCATCAGGCAGGAAGCCGAACTCGAAAGGCTTCCAGTGGTGCTTGTCACCAGTCTGGGTTCAGACGATCACAAGAGAACCGGCGCCGAAGTTGGAGCCGATGCCTATATCGTCAAAGGCGCCTTTGACCAGGACGAACTTCTGAAGACCGTGACGCGGTTGTTATAGGGTGATGAACGATCACGTGACTCGCGTATTCGTTGTCGACGACTCGATGGTCTGTCGTGTGGCACTCCGCCGAGCACTGGAGTGCGACCCCCAGATCGAGATCGTCGGCGAAGCCAGCTCGGGCGAGGAAGCCCTCCAACGCATTCCTGAGTCCTATCCAGATATCGTTCTGATGGACATCGTGATGTCGCAGTTGGACGGACTCGGGGCCACGCGCGAACTCATGAGTTCCTACCCGAAACCGGTGCTCATTATTTCCGACCAAATCGGCGGACATGCGGATCGTAGTTTCGAAGCACTGCGCGCCGGGGCCCTCGACGTCGTCGGCAAACCCTCGGCCGATCAGTTGGCGGATGGGAATTTCGTCGCCGCTCTCTGCCACAAGATCAGGATGTTGTCAGAGATCCCTGTCGTCACACGACGCGGCAGCGGAGACAACCGAGTCATTCGGCAACGGCGACGGCGCAGTCAGCGACCGCTTACCTCTCAGCTCGAGCTGGTCTGCCTCGGCGCCTCGACCGGAGGCCCGCCCGCTCTGCAGCGAATCCTGAACGCGATGCCCTCCGGCGTTCCGTGGCCTATCCTCATCGTTCAGCACATGACACCTGGTTTCACCGAAGGCATGGTCTCGTGGCTGCGTCGGGCCACAAACCACGACGTCAGACTCGCGGAGAACGGCGAGCGCCCAGCTCCCGGTGTCGTCTACGTGGCTCAGGACGAAGTGCACCTCGAACTCGTTGGAAGAAGGCTCCGGGTCTTGAGTGCCAAACCGGTCGGAGGACATCGCCCGTCGGTAGATGTTCTATTCGCGTCGGTCGCATCGACCGCTCCGGCCGCTGCCTGCCTCGCCGTCGTCCTGACCGGAATGGGCCGAGACGGCGCCCAGGGTATGAAGCTGCTGCGAGAGGCCGGCGCATGGACGATCGCACAGGATGAGAGATCATGCGTCGTCTACGGCATGCCGAAAGCTGCCGTCGATGAAGACGCAGCCTGCGAGTCCCTGAGCCTGGACGAGGTCGCGGGCTACCTTTCCTGCTCGTAGCTCCTTACCCTTTCCCCTTTCCCCTTTCCCCTTTCATCTTTCATCTTTCATCTTTCATCACAAAAAAAGAGGGCCCGCTAAGGGCCCGAATGCAAGGTGAAGAAAAGGGGGTATTTCCTGCTAGTCCACTGAAGTGGTTGCTTTCACGGCTTCTACTCGTCTCTAGGATGGCTTCTTTTCGCTTCCTTGTCTGTCCGAAATCCTTGACGATCCCTTCCCGATTCCCTGACAAAGAAACGGCCCGCCGAAGCGAGCCGTGTCCGAAAGTACATCTGAATCGTGAGTTAATGGAGCGTAAGTACCTTGACCCCGCTGACGTCTGCCGAAGCCGCAACGTAGCCGACCGCTCCCGGATTTCTTCTCACGAACTCGATAACTTCAGCGTCCGACGCCACTTGGGCCGGAGGTGAAGCCTTTCCTGAGAACACCTGACTCTGCCAGAAGGAGTCGATCTCGGCCATGTTCTTGCCGAGCACGCTCTGACTGAAGCTGGCCCGCACCTCTGAGTTCTTGCGCTGGTCGATCGGCTTGGCGCGTTCCCCGGTCGACCACTTACTGCGCTGCTTCATGAAGATCCTGGAGAGATCCTTCTTGGCAACAGAAGTCAACGAACTCGAGGCATGCACCACAACTTGTACGTCGCTCTGCTGAGCTTCAGCTTGACCGAAACAGAAGGTCATGATGACCGCGAAAACAATGAATATCGCGTTTTTCATCCTCCACCTCCTAGAAACTGAAGTTGACGCCGAGTTGGATGACGTCGGTGCTCTCTATGAGTTCACCTCTCATGATCACGGCGATGACGTCCTCATCTGATCCTGCGAAGCGATTGCCTTGAACTTTGTGATACTCGAGTTTGAAGACCATCTTGGGATTGACCCAGTAGTTCAGCGCGAACGCCAGGTCCTGGTGTTCGAGCAAGGGATCGAACATCTTGATCCCCCCGAGGAGTTCGGACTCTCCGTCGTACCAATCCCAACGTCCGGCCACCTGCCAGTTCTTGGTGAACATATAGCCTACCTCGAAGTAAGCGGCGTCAATCTTCGAGTCAGGATCGTCGAACTTCGCGTACTCTCCGCGTACAGAGAAGCCGTTTCCGAGATACTCACCAAACAGACCGTAGACAGTCTGGGTGCCCCCCTTGCCGCTCGTTTCGATGTCTTCGCTCTCCTTCTGCGTGCCGGAATAGCCGGAGACACCGAAGCGCAGGCCGTCGACCGGTGCGGTAAGCGTCAGCCTGCCTCCCAACGTGTCCCTGAGACTCTCTTGGACGGGGGCAGCGATACCGGGAACGTGGGACTTCTGATCGATTTGTCCTCCGTAGAGATCGTATTCCAAACCCCAGCCACGGTCGCCGAAGGTGCGGCCGTTGATCCCGAGCCCGCTGTATGAGCGCGCGACAAACTTGGCGCCGTAGATTCCCTGTGGCAGGTCGAGGAACGGACGCAGCGTTCCGACATCGAAGATCTCGGTGTAGATTCCGAACGGGTGTCGGACCCGTCCCGCACGCAGGTGGAAGCTGTCGCTGATCTCCCAATCCGCAAAGGCGAACGCCAGCTCCACCTCAAACTCCTCGTGTGCATACTCAAAGTTTGGCTGGATGAAGACGGTGACATCCTCTGACGCCTTGCCAATGAACGTGAGCGCAGCGAACGAGTGCTCGTACTCTCCATCCGGGCCTGCGTTCAGGTAGTGGTTGTCGTCTGTCTTGCCGTAGACCCATGTCCCGTAGCCGTTGATCGATACCCGGTCGGTCAGACTCTGAGCCTCGCCCTGGATTGGAATCATCGCCAAGCCAGCCAGCGCGAACACAATCAGTCCGACTCTCCCCTTCGATATCAGTCCTCTCATCGCCCTGTGCCCTCCTTTACTCAAGATGTTGCGGATCCAGATGTGCTGCGTCGCAGCACCACGGACAGTGTGGCTCCGTCGTAGCTCGTGGTCTGTCGGGAGATCTTGAGATTGTCTGTCCGGAAACCTCATCGCTTCAGCAACAGGTGTAGAATGGGCACACAGAATCATGCCTATTTCCGTGTTTCTCGCCGATGATCATGCGATTGTCAGAGATGGTTTGCGTATGGTACTTGAAGCGCAGACCGGCCTCGAAGTCATCGGTGAGACGGGGGACGGGCGTAGCGCCGTACGTGAAGTAACTCGGCTCCGCCCGGATGTCATCGTCATGGACATTGCAATGCCGGAACTCAACGGCATCGAGGCAACCCGCATGCTCCGCGAAGCCAACGTACCGGTGAAGATTCTCATTCTCTCAATGCACTCTCAGACCGAATACATCTTTCGGGCGTTACAGGCTGGCGCCGATGGTTATCTCGTGAAACACTCGGTGAGCCGAGAAGTCGCGGACGCAATTCGCGCAGTTTCTCGCGGTGGGCGCTATCTGTCGCCAGGTATCTCTGACAAGGTCATCGATGACTACGTTCGTCGTCGCGCGCAACCGGCTGAGGAAGACCTACTGCTACGACTTAGCACACGCGAGCGCGAGGTCCTGCAACTCATCGTTGAGGGTCGATCCACGTTAGAGATAGCCGATATCGTGGCTCTGTCTCCAAAGACTGTCGAAACCTACCGGAGCCGAATGATGCGTAAGCTGGAGATTGGCAGCCTTCCGGAATTGGTGAAGTTCGCTATTCAGCACGGCCTCACTTCCCTGGAATGAGAGAGCCTGACAGGCATCTTGTCTAACCATTCCGGGGGCCCGAATCCAGTGACACGAGAAGGTACTAAAGGTCACTATAACGGCATCCCTCTGGGCTGTGTTCCGCCGAACATCGTATGATGTCGAAGATGATGCGAATCCGTCTACTGCTGATCGAGGACTCCGAGGACGACGCC
>JAAESQ010000898.1 GCA_024229275.1 bacterium
AACGATGAGAACGTTCTGGGTGAAGCTAAGCGTCAGTCCAAGGGGACCATCACCCTGGAGTCAATCCCTGGCATCGTAAGCAGCACGGCTACTGAGTGCGCCAACGCTGTCATCAACCAGTTCGGCATCACGTGCGCGATCAAAGCGCTTGAGAAGAAGCTCCTGGTCGAGCAGGACCCAGCGGAGTGAACAAGAAGAAGCTGATTGAGGTTGCCAGCAAGGCAGCCATGGAGGCCACAGCGCGTGAGCGACAGCGCTGCATTTGGTGCTGCACGCATGTTGTCCGGACTCTGCAAGAAGGGCTCAGCAAGAAGGTGCTGCTGAGTCCTGCTGAAGAGCATGGATCACAGATGAAGTTAGAGCTCGTTCGCGGACTATCCGACCAGATTAGATCCGTGATCGCTGCAGGGCTGGAGCCTGTGCCGTCGTCTTCTGGCGGTGGAATGGACACAGGTTCCGCGGACGGATAGGGACAGGTCGGCTGCCCCCTCTAGGCGGGGGTGGCCGGCCGTTTTCTCACCTTTGCCTAGAGAGGTGCGCTGATGCGTTTTCTTCTTCTTCTCGTGAGCCTGCTGGCCTTCCTCCCCGCGTCCGATCCGCCCAAGGCCCTGGGCGCCAAGCTTGCAGTTGCTGTCGTGAATGACGGTGTCATCGCCATGCACGAGCACGGCTTTGCCCACCACTTCACCGATGGCTCCATGCTGACTTCGGTGATCGGCGACAACCCGAGCTACTCGGTCACCTGGGAATGGAGCAGTCCAAGCGGACCCATCCCGATCACGGTCACTTACCCCTGGCCTGTGCCCAACCCGACTGAAGCGCAACGCCGCCTCTACCGAAGGCGGTTCAAGGAAGAGGTGAAGGAGATGCTTCTTCTCTTCCCTAGAACCTAGACACACCTGGGCCCCGGTTGTCCTGCGACGGACGTAAAAACTTGACTCTCCTTCTTCCCCTTTTCCCGAAGTTTCACCGGGCGCCCTTTTCTCATGACTAAGACGAAATCCTGGACTGATGACACCCCGATGCCCTGGGGTGAGCATCGTGGGACACTGCTGAAGGATATTCCTGCGAGCTACCTGCTCTGGTTGTTCGAGCAGACTTGGATCAGGGACTGGCCCCCGCTGCACGCCTACCTCAAGAAGCACGAGGATCAACTCATGCAGGAGAGGGCGCAGCGCGACGAGCAGCGCATGGACAACGATGAAGACGGCTTCACCAGCTTCAAAGACTACGAGGACTACAGAGGACCATGAGAACCCTGCAAGAAGCCCGCAATCACGTAATGAACGAAAGAGGCGAGGGAATCATCTGCCCTTGCTGCGATCAGCTAGCGAAGGTCTACCGCCGAGCGATCACATGCACGTCAGCCAGGATCCTGATAGCCATGGTCAAAGGCCACTTGGTGGAACCGAGATGGATCCACGTCTCTGAACTGTGGATGCAAAAGCTTGGGTCAGGCAGCGGTGACGTCGCAAAGCTGGCCTACTGGGATCTCGTCAAGGCGAAGCCTCACGACGAGACAGACACCACCAAGACTGCAAGCGGTTGGTGGAAGCCAACTCCCTACGGGATCAGTTTCGCTTTCGGGAGAATCCAGGTCCGAAAGCATGTCCTGATCTACAACGCTGAGAGACTTGGCCGAGAAGGAGACCTTGTCGGGATCAGAGAAGCCCTTGGCAAAAAGTTCGACTACGCTGCCCTCATGAATGGGGTCATGTGAGCGAGTTCTCCAAGTTCCTGATCTGGTGGCGCGAAGACAAAGACCGCAAGTTCTGCACGCTTGAGCAGGCAGCGGGCGCCTACATGCAAACCTTCCCAGGCCGCACGATCGCACTGCTGATCGAACTGCTGTGCAAGTCGGCCGACGTTTCAGACCCGAAAGAACCACATGAGCAGCAAACTGAACAACAAGATCGAGGCCTACTACGCGGCCCGCGCTGACTACGACGAGAAGAAGCAGATCAGCGACGCAGCTGACAAGATGCGCCGGCACCGTGAGGCCGAGCTCGTCGACTGCATGATGGAGGAGAAGATCAAGAAAGTCTCCCGCGACGATGGCACCACGCCGGCCCTGGCCAACATCGTCTCCATCGGCATCAAGAAGGAAGACTTCGACTCCATTCGCATCTGGCTGAACGATACCATTGGAGACGAATCCGACTTCGTCGAAGAGGTGGTCAGCAAGCCGGCGCTCCTCGAGCACGTCAAGAAGCTCATCCTTGAGGAGAAGTTCGACCCCAGTGAGCTCCCCGCGTTCCTTCACTGCGACACGCGACCCACGCTGCGAGTGACTGGGTGGAAAACACGAGGAGGCTGAGAGCACCCACCGAGGCGATTGGCTTGCCCGAGAGACAGTGGTGTGTTTTCTCATTCCAATCACGCTCTCAGCTTCCTCACTTTTTGCCGTGGACAACTACAAGCAAGTGATGACGCGCGTCTGGCAAGCCCATGGACGCTACGCTGTCGAGATCTTCATCGCAGGGCAGTGGACGACCGTTGCCGTGCGTGAAGACTTCAACGTTGCCTCAGCCGTTGAAGTCGAACTGAACGCGATGCTGAGGCGATTCCAAGACGACAAGGAGCCAGAAGATGACGAAGAACGAAGTGACGAAGTGGGAACCGACCACGTTCGAAGGCCAGGACCTTCTTCCAGTGGCCCTAGGGGAGAAGGAGGTGGATCAGACTGGACGTGAGAACGTTGAGTCTGAGGATCTGATCCTGCCCAGCCTGATGGTGCTGCAAGGGCAGAGTGACCCAGTGCTGCAAGGAGTCGAAGGAGCTCGGCCTGGGCTCTTCTTCCTCGGCGGAGCCGAAGAGGTTTTTGCCTCGCCGATCCGCCTGCTGTTCTGCGCGCACACCAAGTCGCGCGCGCTGTTCCCGAAGGCTGATCGCCCCGAACACGCTGGGCTCGAGGAGTGCATCAGCCGTGACGCTGTCGCTGGATCTCGATACGGTGACTGCGAAACCTGCCCCCATGCAGAGTGGGGCGAAGACAACCGGCGCCCCGCATGTAGTGAGTCGCACAACTTCACTGCACTTACGCCATACGGTCCAGCAGTGATGCGCTTCTCCGGCTCCTCCATCAAGGGCGCGCGCAAGAAGATCCTGACGCCGTGGACGATGTCCCCCGACACGATCTGGTCTCACCCTGTGACAGTAGTGTCAAAAGCGAAAACCGAGAAGATCAACGGTAAGGACACGACCTATTTCGTGATGGAACCGAAGTGGCATCAGAGGGAGGATGTTCCGTCCCACGTGCAAGACGCTGCGCGTGCGGTCTACGAGCAGGTCACTACCGCGCATGAAGCAGGCAAGTTCGGAATGGAAGGCCAGTTCGAAGACAAGTAGCTACCTGTGCATCCAAAAGACCGGCCCGCGTTGCACCGAGCAACGCGGGCCGTTTCGTTTCATGAGAACCACACATGAGCAACGCCTTTCAACTGGTGAAGGACGCGATTGCTGCTCACGCAGACGCGATCCTCTCCGAATACGGGATAAAGCACCACCGAGAAGGCACAAAACTCAAGGGCTCATGGACAGCGGGCTTCCTGTGCCCGCTCTGCGGTGACAGCAGCGGCAGTGCCAGCTTCACGCATGCGCTCTACCTAAAGTGCCACCAGTGCGCCACGAAGGCCGATGTCTTCGACTGGCTCGCCAAGCACACCGGCAAGAAGCCGTGGGACATCGTCAAGGAACTGGCTGATCGATTATCTATCGATCTGCCCAAGCGTGGCAAGAAGATCGCACGGTCCGCGCGCGCGATGCCTCTCAGGATGACGGAGGACATCTTGAAGGTCGCCATCAGCGAGCTCTGGGACGACAAGGACGCGGAGCCCGCGCGCGAGCTGCTGGCCAGCAGGAAGCTCGACAGCCCCTCCATGCTGGCCGAGCTAGAGGTTGGCTGGATCCGCGGCTGGATCGTGTTCGCTCAGCGCGACGAAGGCGGTCAGCTGATGGAGAGGTTCCGTGGGTGGAACCCTGGCAACAAGGCAAAGTGGATGTGGTTCGGTCAGGGCACCGGCGGTCCAGGCATCTGGCCGGCGCGCCCGGCTCCCGAAGGGAGTCGGATTCTGCTGCTCGAAGGCGAGTCCGACGTGCTGACCGCACTCGTCCGACTTCGTCTCGACGAAGCCGGCTGGCGCGTCTGCACCTGGACGGCCGGCGCGACGAGCTCGCCCGAGCCGAAAATGATCCCCCGAGACTTCCATGGGCGAGAGGTTCACATCGCCTACGACAACGATGTCTTCCAAGGGGACGACTACCGGGACTACTGGAACGAGACGAAGCCAGGGAAGGACCCGAATCACGCGCGCGCCGCGCTCGAACAGCGGCTGAAGAACCTGCTCAACAAGCTCGGCCCGACGTTCATGTCGCTGGGCTGCCCGGTGATCGTGCGTCAGTGCCCGATCGACCCCAAGGAGAACTTCGGTGGCGACTTCCGCGACTGGGTAGACGGCGGGGGCTCGGACCTGACTGACTGGAAGCCCTACCCCTTCGAGGAGCTCCCAGCCTTCGGCAAGGCGGTCGCCGACGTCCCGTTCAACCAAGTCTTCAGCGAGCTCCACAACGGCGTCAGGACGCGCGTGCAGGTCGAAGCGGTCGCCAGCGATGACATCACGCTGGTCAAGACGTTCGAGATGAAGTGCGAGATGGGTCAGCACACCTGCTGTTCTCAGTGCCCAGGCGCACGCAAGTTCCCTGATCGAGTGATCGACATGTCCGACTACCAACGAGAGTTGGTAGTCGGTTTGGCGTCCATGAACGTCTGCGACTACGTCAGCAAGAACGTGATCCAGAAGCCCAAGCAGTGCCCCAAGCTCGAGGTGGTGCCGATCGACGCGACGATCGGCAGCGAGTGGCGCGGCGCCATGGCTGGGCATTCGGAGGAGGCCGCGATGCGCTCGCTGCAAGTCTTCAGCGAGGAGGCCCCCAGCCTCAGCGGAGAGGTAGAGATCGAGGGCACCGTCTACCCGAACCACCAGGGCAACGGCGTCATCATGCTGGCGAACTCAGTGCGCTCGCTCGACAAGACCGAAGTCGACCTGGACACCTTCATCAACGACTTCATGCAGGTCTGCCCGGTTCACGCCAACGAGCCTGAGCTGATCGAGGACTACCTGAACGCTCGAGCTCGAGACCTCGCGTTCCACATCACCAGAATCTACGGCCGGCGTGATATCCACGTCGCGCACGACCTGCTGATGCACAGCACTCGCCGCGCCGACCTCTGGGGCGCCGTGCAGCGCGCGTGGCTGGACATCTGCGTCTACGGTGAGACGCGAACCGGCAAGTCACTCACCTTCCGCCGGCTGATGGACTACCACGGCCTGGGCCTGCACCACACCTCCGTCAGCAACATCAGCCGAGCCGGGCTGGTGATGGGGGCAGACAAGAATGGAATGCTGAAGCCGGGCCTCTTCCCACGCACGAACGGCAAGGCTCTGATGCTCGATGAGTTTCACTTCCTCGTCCAGAACGCGACCAGGGGTCAGGCTGACCACCCGATGTCCTGGCTGCAGAGCCCACGTGATGAAGGGGTAGCCAGCGGGATCAAGATCTACGGCAACCGCGATCTCCCAGCTGAGGTGAGGTTCGTCGTGATCGCCAACTGGATGCGCAACAAGCGCCGCATCTTCGAGTTCCCGTGCGAGCATGTTGGAGCACTCTACGGCGCGCCTGAGACGCTTGCTCGGCTCGATTTCGCCTTGGCCATTGGAGAGAGACCTGATCAGGTCACGCTCGACAAGGTCGAGCAGTTCTGGAACAAGGAACGGCTACGGACCATGATCCTGCGTGCATGGGCCCAGGACGCCACCCAGGTCCTTATCGACGACGACGCCTTGCAGCTGGCCAAGGACCGCTGCAAGGGCTGGGAGGGCCTCTACGAGAGCGAGCAACTGCCTCTCTTCACTCCAGAGGAGAAGCCAGCCAGCGTGATGCGGATCGCTATCGCTGTGGCGAACATCTGTTTCTCTCACCCGAAGAACGATCCCTACTCGGTTCACGTGCGCGCGGCCCACGTCGAGTGGGCATGTCAGTGGCTTGAGAAGACCTGGAGAATCAGTGGCTACGATCGTTACTCGCTGGCGAGGAGAGACTCTCAGGAAGTCGTCAAGCCGTTCGATGCCGAGAGATCCCTGACCGTCACACTGGGGCTTGAAGATCCGCTGATGGCTGAGACGATCCTCAGCCAGTTCATGTCTCCGTTCGGAGCGAACGAGGTTTCATTCATCACAGGGAAGGAGCCCTTCGCTTCCATGAAGTGGATCTCTCGCATGCAGGCCTTGCGCGTGTTCGAGAAGCAGAGAGGGGCCAACTCCTACCACGTTCAATACACTTTGACTCGCGGCGGCGAGAAGCTGCTGAGCAACATGCTCCACATGGCACGCAACGAGGAAGAGATGTGGTTCCGCCGATACGAGAGACTGAAGCAGTGGGCCTCGCACGAGAAGCTGGATATTCCTTCGATGACAGCTGAAGCCTGGGAGATCTTCGATGGACAAGACCCTCACGACCAAGCGTTGCCTTTCTAGTCTCAATACGTTCTTCAAGCAGATTGAAGAGACCTACGAGCGCGCCTTTTCCACCCAGCCCGCGGACGATCAGTTTTGGACAGAGGCTGAAGGTCTCACTCTTCGTCTTCGTGATGCTCTTGCTGTTCGTCCCCTGGGTGCTCTTCAGATCCGTGCAGCTTGCACTACGGCGATCAAAGCCTTCACCGAGGCCTGTGTCGGAGGCAGAGCCCGTGGTCAATGATCTTGAGAGGTTGATCCGGAAGGCCGGCCGCGAGCTCATGGACTACCAAGTAGCTCGCATCTTCAAGGTGCCAGAGGAGATGACGCAGACACCGTGCGACTTCTTCGGCTACACGGTGGATGGTCGCGCGATCATGATCGAAGCGAAGATGGTCAACCGACCGTCACTGCCGATCAGGAAGTCTCCAGGGCTCTCAGTTCACCAATGGAACGAGCTCGAAGATGCCAACCGCGCGAACGTGATCGCCCTCATCTGTTGGGCCCGAGGCAACGTTTGCAAGACGATCACGATGGACATGGCCATCGAACTCAGCAGAGACAGACGCTCTCTCCCCTGGGCAAAAATCGAAAAGAGATTTTCTCGATCGATGGAAGGACCGAAGGCGCATCTGGCTCTCCTCGACCAGTGGCTGCCGATCAGTTGCTCTTGACAGTCATGTTAAAATGAATGTGCCGCGCAGGTGGTGGTCACCCGCACGGCATTTCGTTTCTTTGACAACTGGAGTTGACTGATGAAGCCTACCTCGAAAGAGAAGGTTCGCAAGTGCTACGACTGCTTGCGCGTTCTTCCTACCAAGGAAGAGCGCAAAGCGGGAGCGCGGCACACCTGCAAGCCGCAGCCAAGAGCGCCGTGGGATTGGACCTGCACGCTCGACTACACCCCGATGGGTATGCCCGGATTCCTGGGCGACTGGACTGTGGAAATCATGGACGCTGACGGCAAAGGCCAAGGCGGCATGACGTCCGATGTCCGCGGCTGCTTCAAGCTGGCGAAGATGCGCGGGTTCGCCCGCAGCAGAATCGTCATCTCGGACGAAGCAGCTGACAAGCTGGGGTGGCCAAGACGATGAAGCGCTTCGACACTGAAGCTGAAGCGGTCGCACACGCCAAGACCCTCCGCGGTCTGGCGTATGTGATCGAGTCTGCCTCTCGGGAAGATCCGGCCGCCGGCCGGTTCATCGTCGATGAAGACGGTGGCTTGATTCGTAATTGGGAACGCCTGATCGCGATCTACCACTGTGGCTTGAGGCAATCCGAAGACTAGACTGCCAGCCATGCGCACTGCATGGCTGGCTTTTTTCTTGGCTGCCTGCTCAGCTCCAAGTGTCGCCGAAGCTGATCTCACCAGCTACGAACCGGGTGACCCAACGCTCGGCCGAGCTCGACGCATCTTCCCGTCGACAACCTGCCAAACGAATCGCGGCTACCTGCCCTACGTCTACTTCAACGATCACTTCCCCCGTGTCGGTGGCTGGGTGATGATGACGGCGAATCGGGCCAGCATCCCAAGCCCGAAGGACCCACCGATTCAGGGCGGCTGGTTGATCAGCCACTACCGCGGCGAAGGGCCGGCATTCCTGCAGCCATTCCTTGTGCCGGGCTGCCAGATGATGGTGCGGCCTGACGTGTTCCTGTTCGCGGCGCCGCGTGACCTCACCAAGCCGTTGCCGGTCGGTGGGACGATGGGGGCGTGGACCGAAGGCGCGACTGCGTTCCTGCTGCTACTCCCCGCACCGCCCACCCTCGGTAACAATATCTACGTGCAGTGGATGGAGTTCACCCCGAAGGGTGCGCTGACTTCGCACGCAGTGCAGCTGCAGATCGGGGACATATCGTGGCCCAACTACCGGGCAACGCTACCCCGACAGGAGTCTACTTCTCCAACAGAGGTTGCAGGATTGTAAGCAGCATGACGACAGTCACCGGGTCGTCAAAGTCAACTGCCTTGACCTCTTCGAGCGTGATGATCTGATCGCCATTGCTGTCGATCAACGGCATCAGAGCAGGTGCGTGCTCCATGATGAACGCGGCTCCCTTGAGCCTGATCGTTGTGTCGCCGATCGTCTCGGCGATCGCGACGATGCGCTCTTCGATTTCCACGCTGCGTGGCGAGGACGAGCAGGCTGCAACGAGGAACAAGCTGGCTGTGAGGATGTGTCTCATGACTTCTTCTTGCTGAGCTCTTCGATCAATGCCTTGTTGATGCTGACCGCCGTCTCCTCGAAAGACTTGGTGATGTTCGCTACCTGCTGATGGTTGTCCTTCGAAGCTTCGGCGAACGTTGTTGTGATCCCATCCAGAGCTTTGGTGTTCTCCTGGCGAGCTTGGCTCATGTGCTTGAGGAACAGGTAACACATCAGTAGGGCGATACCCCCTGCACCTAGACCTGCAACATCACTCCACGGCATGTCTGCGATCATCGATTCGACTCCTCGATCAACGGTCTTGCGATCTCGTAGGCGCGGCGCTCAGCCTCCTCTCGAGTGATGGCTCCGCTCCTGTTCTGTTTTCGCAGGCTGCTGATCTGTCGCTTCGCCGACTCCACTCGGCTACGCAGCCCGCGCTTCTGGGGCTGCAAGGTATCACGTTGCTGGTCGAGTTCGGTGCTCAACTCGTAGAGCTGGTCAACATAGCTGGATTGACCGTGAGGCTGCTGCTTGAAGAACCGAGCCCATGGAGTGGTCGCAGCAGGATGCTGCCGCAACCCAGTGATCTCATCGAGAGCTCGCATCGCTGACGTGCTGGTGCCAGCGGTGTAGCCACCGATCAGGTGTTCGATCTCCGTTGGAGTGAGGATCCCGTTGAAGACCCTGCTCAAAACCTTCGCGGTCTCCGTGGTGTAGAAGGTGGCCTGCTCCGAAGGCACATTGCTGCGCTCGATCCACTCTGGAGTAATTGGCCTCCCGGTGAACAGGTTCTTGTTGGTGGCGATCTCGAGGATCGGCTTGACGAACGCAGGGACCAGGGAGCCGGGGCCTTCCAGGTATGGACCGCCCACGCTGAGCAACGCCTGCTTGACGCCGGCAGGGTTTTTCCCGACAGCGTTGTCGAGCATGATCTCTGGCAGTGATCCGAACAGGACACCAGCTTCGAACGGCTTCGGCACGCTGACGATCTGCTCACCGATGCGGAAGTTGAAGTAGCTGATCTTGCGCCACTCGGGCAGATCCTGATACCAGTCCTCATCATGGTTGAGCAACCACAAGAGAGTTGCCGGGACAGTGATGTTCGCGATCCCGTTAAGCACCGCTCCACGTTGGACCCGTGCCTTGTTGGCGTCACCCTTTGTGTCGACCCCTCCGTGAAGGAGTTGACCCATAAGCTTGCGCTGGCCCTGAAGGCCTGCGTTGAAGTATGGAACGAGCTGATTCATCGCGCGCGCCCACACGCCAGCGCGGGCGAAGTTGACGGTGATCTCCCGGCCAGCCTCGAGAGCCAACATGCGAGATTCGATCTCACTCTTCCCAGCCGCCTTGGACTGCTCGTAGACATCCTTGAACTCCGACATGCGAATGTAGTTCTCAGGATGAGCGAACCACTGCTGCACGCGATCGGCAGTATCAAGAAACTTGTCACGGAGCCGACTGTGCTGTCCGGCAACCTCGCGGGTCCGTCCTTCGCTCAGGAACGAGGAAACCTTCACGCCGAGCTCTTCGTAGAGCTCACGCATCTTGCCGTTCTTGTGATATTCGATCGCCCCGCGAATCATCTTCACGAAACCACCGAACGGACTGAAGCGCCCCTGCGGATCGAAGAGCGGAGCTGACATTGCATCGCGCACGAGGTTCGCGGCGACGAACCCAGGCGACACGCCGGTAGCGAAGAAGCGCACCAGATCACGCGGCGCCTGCAGCCAGCGCATGACAGGCTGCATCGACTCAGGGAGCTGCGGCATCTTGTCGATGCCCATCAACGACTCGTAGACCTTGGCGTCAACCTCGAGCCACTGAAGCTTGTTGTTCTGCTTCATGAGAGCTTCTCGGGAAGCTCCGCGCGCAGCAAGGTCGTTGATCTCGCCTTCCGTCAGCCGAGGGGTGAACGCGATGATCGACCGTTCACCAGTCGGGATCACCTTCTGCGTGAAGGTGGTGATCGTCTGCGGGTTGAGCGCATCGGCGTCGCGCAACGCCCCGAAGATGTCCTCGAGCTCAGTCTGCTTGTCGCCTTCGAGCTCAACCTTCTTCTCGATCAGGTCGAGCATCTCCCTCAGCGGATGGGTCTTGGGAACAGACGTCCTTGGGACCACGGTCGCCAGCCCGCCTGCCTCATGGCCGGCAGCGATCTTGTAGAGCGCGGCCATGACCTGATTCTGGTGGGCCTTCGCGATCATGCTGGTGGCGACCTGCTGCAGCGCCACCAATGGATCGCTGATCTCGTAGGTCGATCCCTTGATCCGCCCCAGGCCTGAACCACGCTCGGCGACACCGCGACCCTGGCCGTGCTGGGAAGGCCCTGAGATCGCTCGGAAGAACGGGACGTAGACGGTGTAGGCGTCCTTGATGCGCGAAGCATCGCCTTCGGAGATGCCACCGCTGCGTTGCACGTAGTCAACCAGCGCATCGGTCCAGTTCTTCAGCTTGCTGGCTGCGTCGTAGAAGTCTGGGTTCTTCGTGCCGAGCTGCTTGATCGCTTCGGCGTAGTCCTGTGGAGGAAGCTGCACCGATTTGCCAGCCTTGAAGAGCTCCATGTTGCGACCGGCAACGAGGAAGTCGACGAAGTCACCTTCACGCCCCTTGACCGAACCGATCACGTCGCGGAGCCCCTCGACGTGACGTCCGTCGGGTAGACGGATGCCGCGAAGGATGTAGTGCTCCGCGGTCTTGCTCGCCGTCATGCGCAGCGTGTCGTAGAGCCGAGCAGGATCGCTGAGGATGTTGACGTCCTCCGGCTTCTTACCAGCTGCCTCAAGCCACTTCTCCTGTGACTTCTTCAGCTCAACCATGTCATCGAGGAGAGCCTTGTTCGTGGCTCTGAGCGCGCGCTGGAACGGCCCCATGCGCATTGCCTTCTCTGTCGTGGTCGGCGCGTCACTCGACAAGACGCGGCTCTGTCGGACCCTTCCGAGAGCTCCCTGCGCGTTGTAGCGGTAGAGCATGTCCTGGATGCGCTGATACTGAACGCGCATCTCAGCCTGACCCGGCTCCGCCAGCCAAGCACGCATGTAGCGCGAGACGGCTGGAAGCTTCTGATCAAGGCCGACCTCACCGAGCAGGTTGCGTGCATGCCACTCCGCCCACGTCTCCATCCACATCGTGGACGCCGGCATCTTCTGTGCGCCAGGGTAGTCCTTCAACGTGTCGAACATCTCGCCAGGAATCTCTGGGTGCTTGGTTGCAGCCTCAACAAGCTGCTCGCCTGCAGCCTTCACGAAACCCTTGCCCGACTTCCCAAGGATCTTCTGTTGCATCGAGTGAGACCACTCGTGGGATGCGACGGCAAGATCGCGACCCTCTTTCGTTCGAATCATGTTCTCAAAGAACTTGAAGACACCTAGTGCTGGTCCCTTGATCTTGCCGCCACGTATTGGAGTGCGAACGTAGTCACCCTTCTGTCCGCCTATGCGGACAGAAGTGAATGGAATGCGGAAGCCCTTCTTGCTTGGCCGTCCTTCCATCTCTGCGTAGACGTCCATCGCGCGAACAGGCTGGACCCCTGTCGTTGGTTCAATCTGCCGGGTCGGCTGCATCTGCAACGCCTGCGGGCCTGCGCGTTCGCCAGCCATGCCGCGCTTCTCGCCCATGCGCTGCTGTAGTTCGTCGCCGACGTCATCGCCAGTGGCCTGCTTGAACCGCTCCGGAAGCTTGAGTGCCTCGTTGTAGGCACGGTCGAGCTCGGCCTGAACCACCTTGCCCATCTCGCCCTTGAGCTTGGTCTGATAGGGTCCGGTCTTCTTGCCCTCGAGTGCGCGACCCACAGCTTCCGCGCCCTTCAGCTTCCCAGGAGCCTCGAGTTGCACCTTCATCTGCTTCGCGCGGCGCGCGGTCGCCTCGAAGTCTGGAGCCGCCTCCCGAAACGCCTTGTCGAGCTCCTTCTGAACGATCTTGCCCAGCTTGCCGGGCACCTTGGTCTGGTAGGCCTCAGACCTCTTGCCTTCGAGAGCACGCCCAAAAGCTACCGCGCCCTCTTCCTCGGAGGGGCGCGGCCGCGCTGGACGGCGGCGTTCGGTCACCACGTCACGGAAGATCCGCTTGCGCTCAATCGGATCAGGCTCGTTGATGATCTCCTTCCTGGTCGCCTCGGGCAGATCGCGAAGCCGTGGATCCTCCAACGGGTCCACCCGCTGCCCCAGGCGCTTCTCTCGCGCAGCGGCGATCGACTCGGGAGTCTCGACTTGCGGCGCTCTCTCACGGCCCTGGAGCTCCTCTAAGGCTGAGATCCGCTCGCCCTCGTAGCGCTGCAGTTTTCTGGCCTCCCGGCCGGACACCTGCTCGACGACCCGCTCAGCAGGGCCCTTGCCCATCTCAGCGACGTCATGCATCGACTCGATCTTCGCAAGCTCCTTCTGAGCGCCCTGACGCTCCGCTGGCGTGCGCCCCTCGCGGGCCCGCATCGATGCCTCGCCGAGCCCTTTGAGCTCAGCAGGGCCCTCAGCCTCGCCCCTGGCCACCCTTTCCGCCTGACCCTTCCGCCTGATGCCGTAGCGGACCTGCTCGGCTACCTCTCCCCCAGGAGAGACAGATCTACGAGTGCCCATCTTGAACATCATGAATCCCATGATGTTCTTGGCGTAAGTCTCCCAGGTGTCCTCGTTTGGGTTGCGGACGAAGCCCCAGGCCGAGGGCAGCAGGTCAGGGAAGTGGGCTTCCATGCCGCCGAAGCCCACGCCCTCCATGCCGGCGCCGACCGCGGCGGCGACCTTGGCCGGCATTTTCATGCGGTTCTTCGCAAACCACTCGGTCTTGCGGCCCGCGGCGCCGATCGTCATCAGGATGGGAGCCATCGCCATGCCGTGCATCATCGAGTGGCCGTAGCCGTCGATCCGGCCGTAGGCCGTGGTCTCGAGCGCACCGTTGGCGACGGCCGCGCCGGTGCCCGCACCCATGGTCTTGATGATCTTGAGCGCGCGCTGGCTCTCTGCGAGCCCCTTGCCGAGCCTGAGCGTTCCCAGGGCCACGAGACCCTTCTCGGTCAGGCCGCCGAACAGCTTGGCGCCAGCCTTCATGGCGGCGCCGGCTGGCAGGCCGAAGCCGACACCCATGCCGAGGATCCTGCTGGCCGAGCGCGCGATGCCGCCCAGACCTTCACGCTGAGCCATCTCCCACTCTCGAGCCCGCCCGAACTCAGCAGCTTTCTGCTCGATGTTCTGGTCTGTTGCGTAGGCGCCGAGCATGACCAGGGAGTCCATGAAGGCCGGCGCCTTGCCGCCGTTGCTGTAGATCTTACCGTCTTCGCCCTGAATGTAGTTCGTCGGGTAGCTGGCGCCCAGGTCAGGACCACCCAAAGCCAAGATCCCGTTGCGCCCCATGTCGAAGGCGCCGTGAAACAGCTGCATTCCGAAGTCAGCAGAGCCTTCAGCCACCTCAGCCACAGCTACAGCAGTGCCGCCGATCACTCCCAGGTCAGGCTTCTGCTCTCCGCTCTGCATGAAGCCAGCGGTTCCGATCCCTGACTCCCGGTTGATCCAGTCGCCAATCGCCTTGGTCCGCGGGTCCGTGAAGAAGGACGATCGCGGATCGACCTGCTTCATCATCTGATCGAGCTTCGCGACCTTTTGCCTGATGTCCGCGACTCGGTTCGGGTCGACCGTGACCGGCCGCATCTGCTCCATCTGTGCAAGGAGCTCCTCCTCATTCCGAGGCTTCTTGATCAGCCCCTCTTCGTTCTGCGCGCGGTAGCCATCGAGGACCTCCTTGTTGAACGCCTGGATCTCTCCCCACCCACTCTCGGGGTTGAGGAAGACAGCTTCGTTCATCTGCTTGGTGCGGTCTCCTTCGAGGATCAAGCGACGCTCGATCTCGACCTGCATGTCGTTGGGGTAACCGTAGGCCGGCGGGTCCACGAGAGGATCGCCACCGTTGAACCCGGTCAGCACGGTCCCGGCCGCCGCCTTGTCCCTCTCCATGAGGAAGTCGGTGTCGGGCAGCAATCTCGACGGTTCTCCTGTCATGGCTACAGAGTCCCGTGGGGCGTATCCATGTAGTTCATGCGGTCCTTCTGACCAGCGGTCGGCTGTGCTGCTTGACCAGCTCCCAAGGACTCTTGCGGGCTGGCCCCACCAGCGCGAGCTGCAGTGATCGCTTCAGCGCCGGCGCCCGGCGCGCCCGGCCGCGCGGTGCCTTCCGTCTGCTCTACCAACGGAGGAGGAGCTCCTGGAGCTCCAGCCTCTGGCATCGCCTCAGTCGATGGGATCATGCCTGGACCCTGCGGAGCTTGGTCGTTGCCGAGCAGCACCTGTGAAGCAGCGAGGACGTTCAAGAAGCGCATCTTGTCCTCGGTCGACCTGATGAAAGAGACCTGCTGCATCACCGGGTTGGCTGCCATGTAGGCGCTGAGCTGTTGACGCTGCTCGCCGAACGCGACCATCTTCGGGTTGGTCCAGTCGATGTCGAGATCCTGCGTCGAGCCCTTGCTGAGCACGATCGACTTCAGCGACTCGACCGCGACCTGAGAGCGCACGAAGGCAGCCACGCGCGGCGAGAACTGCTTGGCCTTGATGTCAGCCATCAAGGTTGGGTCGATCTCTTCACTGCCCTTGGCCGCCTTGCTCAGCTCACTCCAGTCGTTCGGCTGAGTGTCGCCCTTGACCAATCGATCAAAACGCTTCTGCGTGTCGTTCGGCAGCTGAGCCAGCTGCTTGGCCATCGACTTGTAGGCTTCCTTGTCGCCGGCCGCGAGAGCCTTCTGCGCCGAAACGCCAACCTGATCCCGATAGGCCATCGCACGCATGCGCTCGGTGTCCGCGCGGAAGTCCTGCCGCCGACCCTCGGCCGCCTGCTGCTGCTTGCGCTCCTTGGTCGGCTGCCACGCGCCACCCTCACTGTCGAGCTCCATCGGCTTCTTGCCCTGCTCGGCGAGCCGCTCTTGATCTTCCTTCTCGAGCGGTCCGATCTGACCGCCGGTCTGACCCGCGCCGCGATCCATTTCAGCCTGCAGCTTGGCGGCTCTGTCTCCACCAGCACCGCCCTCGCTCTTGCGCTCGAACCCAGCCTTCGCAGCCTCGAGATCAGTGCGCTCCTTCTGCTGCTCTGCCTGCACGTTGAACTGGCGCTTCTGCTCCTGACCTTGGTCGTGAATCTGAGCGTTCTTGTAGGCAGCCTGCTCTCGCTGGAATCCCTGCTGTCTCTGCTGCAGCAACTGACTCTGAGCCTGAGCGACCGCAGCGGCACCAGAAGATGCAGCGTCCCGCATCGCCTTGCCGCGCGCCGCGCTGTCACCACCGATCTTCGTCTTGCTTGTGCGCGCCATGATTAGAACCACCCTGTGCCTTCAGCACTTCCGTAGGTCTGCGCCGCGCCCGCTACGACACCTGCATAGTTGCCGGAGAAGATGCTGACGATCGTCATTCCGATACCTGTCAAGAAGCCTTGTCGAGCTTGACGCTTCTCCATCTCCTCGGCTCGTCCCTGGAGCTCGCGCTGCAGGTCGAGCTGTTCCTTCTGGATGTAGTAGGAGAAGTCAGCCGACTCGTATTCCTGGTTGGCATACATGTCGGCGATGCCTTGGTATTGGTTAGACATCAAGGTCGCGAGCGATCCACGACCGCGCGACTGCACCTGACCAAGACCTGTCTGCAATGCTGCGAGACCCTTCCGCTGCTGCTCCTCGTTCTGCTTGCGCGTGATCGCCTGCGAGATGTAGTTCATCTGCGCAGACGCTTCGCCAAGAGTGACAGCTCCACCGCTCGCGTCAGCCAGCTGCTGCGGAGTCATCATGAAGTTGCCAGACTCGTCCACCAGTCGGCCTCTTCCAATCGGCAGCCCGTAGCGCTGCGCCATGTTGCGAGCCATCTGGTCGAGCGACGTCGACCCCATCTGCTGGTTTTCCTGCAGCTGACCCGTGCCGGCCCCCTGAGCCTGCGCGAATTGGAACTGCCTAGGATCGAACCCGATGTCCTGGAACCCCTCGACTTGGCCATAGACCGAGTTGAGCGATTGCATCTGCTGCTGCAGACCCGTTGGAGGGAGTCCTTGCTGAGACTGCTGGGCACCGGAAGCCGGTTGATTCGGGGTCGGCTGTCCAGGCTGATTCGGTGGGGGGATGCTGCTCATGATTTTAGGCCTTGGTGTAGAACAACGTCGCGCGGAAGTTGGAGAGCACGTTGCCAGCACCCGTCCAGCCTGTCCCCACGCCAACAATCAAGTTCGTGGCATTGATCTGCAAGACCACTGTGAACGCTGCTGCCGAGCTAACGAACGGAACAGGAATCTGAGCACCGTTGCTGCGGTCCATGAGAGCTCTGACGCAGATCACGGTTCCGAGTCCGGTGATGCCATGCGCAACGTTGGTGTTGCCAGTTGAGAAGTTGCCAGCGCTGACGACAGTCTTCTGATAGATCGTCTCGGCGCCGGTCCAGGTCCGAAGAGTCGCCTGCTCTGATGTCGAGTGGTCGAGCGTGATGCCGTCATCATCAGCCCCTGAAGGTGGGGTCCCGAACACGAGCCCTGTCTCACCGCCGTTGACCAGAACAGCATCACCGCCAGCTCCGGTGTAGGCGGCCGGGGTGTCATCGAGCTCGAGGAACGACTCGGCGCCACCTCCGCCTCCACCACCGTTACCGTTGCAGCACTCATCGATGATGCTCTGGATGTCGTCGCACACTGCCTGACGCATCCGGTGGAGGTAGTCCTCGAGAGCCTGCTCGTTGATCTGGTTGCTCGAGGCTCCATCCACACCGATCGGCTGAGGAGTCGACTGGTAGCGGAACGGCTCGATGTCGCAGATCTTCGAGGTTGGCATTACTTGCTCGCCCTCGGTGTCTCACACAAGAGGTGGTTGATGATTCGAATCGGCTCTTCAGGCGCGAAGTTCCGCATCCTGACAGCCATGTAGAAGTGGACGTTGCGACCAGCAGGTTTGATCTGCCTACCCTTGCTGTAGTCCATGCGGAAGACCCTCCCTTCGCCAGTCTCTCCGGTGACTGGGTCGACCACAGTCTCTGCCTCCGGGTCGATCATCTGGAAGTCAGGCAGCAGATCGATGCGCAGTTTGCTCGAGAAGTTCTCCACCTCATGGACGACGACCTCTCTCCACGTCCTCTTGCTGACGTCGTCAGTGCCGTAGTTCTGTGGCTTGAAGATCAGATCGAGCTCGATGGCTCCAAGCATGTATTCGAACTCGACAGCGCCGGTGGCGTCGTAGGGGACGTCAGCGCCCCACTGTGGAGTGACGTAGAGCCTCGTGCTCGTGGAGGCGTAGACCTGCCGCACCGTCCACGGTTCATCATCGCCCGCGCCCTTGCGGCGCGCGTAGACGCAGACTCCTCCCAGGCCGACATCCTCACCGGATAACGAGCCAGAGAAGCCAGCGAGACCGGAGAGGCCAGCGAGGCCAGGGATACCTCCTTCGAGAAATCCTGCAGTCGGGTCATCAAGAACTGAAGCCCCGGTAGCGACGTCAATCCCGGCAGAACCGACGTCGCCTCGAACAGTCCCAGTTGCATTGGGAACGCCAACGCCATCGGTATCCCCGACGTCGTAGATCCAGACGAAGCCATTCGTGTCCCCAATGTAGACGCGCTCGTTGCCGTCAGTGTCCTTGCCAACCACCATCGACAGGAACTCCTGACAGAACTTCAGGAGAGTCACATTCCTCAACTTCACGTCCCAGACGAGCATCAGGTTGCAGCCGCGGTCCGTCTGGACCGTTGGCAGCAACAACAGGTATTGCTCACGCTTGGGGTAGTAGACGCCAACCGCATCGATCACCCGGCCGTTGCGGTCACGCCTAATGTAGTGCGGGTTATCCGGATCAACGAACAGGTCATTCATCTCCTCGGACTCTGGGATGTGCTGGACAGTCCTGCCGTCGTAGAGCGCCACGCCACGATCAGCGAGCCACGCGCTGCCGGACTCCACCTGCGCGAACGTGCGTGGACCGATGCAGCCAACGTCAGAGCTGATGCGAGACGGCACGATCACCTCGAACCCTGGGTTCTCGCGGAACGTCAGGACGTAGGTCTTCCTCCGTTTGCAGATCACCAGCCGATCGAAGTTGGAGACGGCGCCCATCAAGCGGTCACCGTCACCCGGCTCGATGTCCAGGAAGTTGGCTGCAGGCCAACACTCCGGCTCGAGCGGTTCGCTGTAGTAGAGGCGGTTCGGCCTGCCGCAGATCACGTAGTCCAGGCCCGTGTCAGTTGAACCTTCGTATTCGTCAACGAGACGCAGCCTCGAGATCGCTGGCGACGTTCCAACAACAGGCGGAAGAATACGAAGGATCTCGTAGCTCCGACAGTCGCCAGCCACCTGGATGAACTTGCCCTCCAAGCACCGATCCCAAATGACGTCACCGTCGCCTGTGATAAGGTCACTGCCTTCGACAACGGACACCGTTCCAATCGGAGCAAGATTCGGGATGTCACCCATTCCGAACAGGCGATTCCTGAAGTCGACGATCACCGACACGCAAGGCGGTGGTGCGTTCAGGATGGAGATCCCATCGTTGAAGAAGTCGAGAGCTGAGTCGCTGAGATCATCCACGAAGGTTGTCTGGACGTCTGGGTCAAAGCATCCGACCTTGGCCATGATCGGGAAGTCGCCACCCTGAAGGGTTCGGTAGAGACAGATCTCGCAGATCTGAGCGTCAGCCGGGATCCGAATACCTGCGAAGCTGATCGTGACGCTGGCTGCAGGGGCCTGCCCTGATGTGTCGACGACGATGTCTTCCAGGTTCGGATCGCTCTCCTTGTCGGTGCAACAGTTCCTGAACGTGTAGCGATAGCGGTAGGTGCCGAGATCAAGACCTCCGTCCGGTGACGCTGCTGCTGATGCAGCCACACCGACTGGCGTCTCTCCTTCGAACGGAGTCGGTATGCCAGCGTCCTCCACTTCACCTGCAGTGCCTGCCGCGGTCGGGTTGAACTTCTGCGGTATCGACGAGCCATTCGTGATGATGAGTAGCGGGGGTTCTCCGAGTCCCGCACTCGTCGCCGCACAACCTTCTGCGTCGAAGGCTCCGACATCGAAGAGCGGACCAAGAGGGACAGAGTCAGAGTTCGGAACATCCAGGACGTAGGCCAAGCCGAACCGTCCTGGGTCATCATCAGTCCCGCTCTCCCATGCTGTTCCCTCGAACGCCTCAGCAAACTTGCGCTTGCCAGCGAGGTTGATGGGATCGTTGGCCGTGATCGGATCATCGCGAAGCTTGATTCCGACTACTGCGTTCGGTGTCCCAGTGACACCAACAGGGATCTCAAGGTTGAACAAGCTCCCGTTCACATCAATGTCGAGATTCGCATTGATGATGAGACGCTGTTCCGGATCGTTTCCCGCGCCTCTGTGGTAGAGAGCAGTCTGAGTCCTATTGCTCAAGAACCTGTCACTCTCGAAGTCTTCGAACCAGATCGGATCGAACAGCCCTTCGTTCTTTCCGAACGTGTTCGGTGGCGGAGACCCTCCAGGAATCGACGTCGCCAGAGTTGGCGCGTGACCGCTGCCAAAGAAGACAGTGGTCTTGGTGTAAGCCTTCTGCGTGATCTCCCAGTGACCCAGTGGAGTGTCCTGACCTCCACCAGAATCAGATCTGAATCGAACTCCGAGGACATCTCCGTCAGTCAAGAACGGGATGATGTCCTTCGTTCGATTGTAGGAGTTGATGATGCTCGCCGAAGGGGCGACAACGAAGCTGTCAACCATCCTCTCGGTCTCGAGAAGACTCCCATTCTGCACAGCATTGATCTGGACCGAGAAGCTGCCTCTTGTGCCAGCAGCACTGCGCGTCGAGTGAGCCACGAAACGGAGCTCGAGATCTCCATCCCACTCGTCCGCGTGGTAGAAGAACGGGGCTGCCCGTGGCCCACCCCATGATCCAGCAGGCATGCCGGCAGGGCTGTAGAGCGCGTGCGTTCCTGGGACGTAGAACCTGGAATTGTTCTCTGGGCTCGGAGCCTGAACGACTGCAAACCCACTAGCAACAATGACAGGAGTGCGCTGGCTGGTGTTGGTGCTATTGATCCAATCGACAGCATCACCGCGCTGCACAGCAACGTAGAAACCAATGAAGTTGTCGTCGTCTGCAGTCGCAGCAGCAGCATCCCAGTCGTTGAAGAACTCAGCGCTTCCAGCCTCGAACCTGTCGAACTCCTGATAAATCAGCTGCGTGCCAGACGAGTCGACAACCGGGAATCTGATCGTCTGGATGATGTTCTGGTTTTCTCCCTGTGGAGGGTAGAAGACTGCCTCGTCGTTGATGGTGTTGTTGGTCCAGATGCTTCCCGTCCCCTCCGTAATGTTGAACGTCGACTCTGGGACACCTCTGATCTCGAGGGCTCTGTTGAACGAGTCCGACGAGCTCGGAGCAACCCTGAGCCTCACGCCAACAGGGTTTTCAGCGTCAGTGTATTCGTGCCGGATGCATGCCCAGAAGACGACCTTCCGGACCTGACTGTAGGCTGACGGAGAAGCGTAGATCCGACTCCCGTCCTCGCCGTAGTGGATACCGCCAGCTGCACCCGTGATGATCCTGCGGTTCAGGTTCCACGGAGAAGTCTGGAAGACGGTGGGGTCCGTAGCCTTCGAGAAAGCGCTTCCGTATCTACGAGCCAAGGACACCTCCAATCACTTGCAGGATCTCAGGCTGTTCGGTCGCCTCTGCGCGAGCGAGACCGATCGCACTGTTCTGACCTAGGTTGTTAGACTCAGCCTCGGTGAGAGTCTTCGTCAACGTGACCTGAGACCCGCCAGTTGGAATCGCTCGAGCCGTCACGATGCGCGTCTCTGCGTCGTAGCTCAACCTCAAGAACCCATCTGCGATGGATGCTCCAGCCAGCGCGTCAGAGTCCAACGTCCTCCTCACTCCACTGGTCACGAGCTGCATGTTGAACGTGTAGCCTGCAGGCCGGATGTAGACGTTCGTCACCAAGTAGTTGTCCGTGTCTCTCTTGATGACCACCGCTGCAACCTGATCTCCAGCAGCCTCAAGGTTGTATTGAATCTCGACCTGATAGCTCTCGATCGCAGAAGGCTTGAACCACTGCATGAGTCGAGACTCTTCAACCACTCCACCAGTCGCAGCCGAGTTCGCCAGATCCGTCAGCTGGAGAGCTCCAAGGAATGACTGGTAGTCATCAGTGTTGGTCCATCGTGTCGTGTTGAGCTCGTTGAAGTCGTCGTTCGGCAGGCTGTCACTACCAAGAAACGTCGGGACATCGAACGGAGTCCTGACCTTCACGCCATCCTGATCGGCCACGAGGAGATACTCGATCCCGCAGTTCCCGGTGTAGCTGAAGAGTCCGCACACTGGACCATCGAAGCGCTCATCGAGTCCGCGAACGAACCCCTTGCGCTTCTGCAGAATGTCGGACTCGTTGATGATCGCGTTGAAGCTCCCATCCTCGAGCTGGCCCTGGCCTGGATCGAGGCGACCACCGCGCGTATTGAGGCCGGGCCATGGCTGGCCTTGCGGTCTCAACGGGAACTCGTTCCAGCGTGTCATCAGAAAGCCAGTAGCGTGCCGAGTGAGGCGGCACGAGTGAGAGGAACTCGATCGGCGATGTTGCCGGAGAAGACGTCAGCCGCGCTGCGCGCGATGTCTCTGTTGCTGATGTTGCGGTTGTTCTTCCGTCGCAGCGAACGGCTCTTCTTCATGTAGACCGCAGCCATGTTCTGCGCGTTCTGACTGTCGGTGTCGAGCAAGAGAGCATGCGATGCTGCGGCATAGATCAGGACGTCGATGTCCTCCTGCGGAACGAACGGGATCTGAATGTCAGGCTCGTAGGGGAAGAGCTGACGCGCGAAGTAGGCCACCGACAGGTAGGGGTCTTCGGTCTGCTGAGCTTCCGTGACCTGCTCGATCACAGGGCTAGGGAAGACCTTGATCTGAAGCTGGTTGTTCGGTCCCGGTCCTTGACGAAGGAATGTGTGCGGCTTGCCGCCAGTCTGCGTGACTCCCTGCAGGAGCCGGTAGAACCGAACAGGCTCGAGCTCGGTCAGCGGACGACCGTTCCAGTTGCCCGGACGCAGGTAGTCGAGCTCACCGAAGTCGGCCGGGAACTCGTAGTCAGTCTGTCCATCCGTCAGGTAGATCTTCTGCTCACGCCAGAGCCACTGCCAGTAGCCCTCTTCGCGAATGAGATCAGCTTCGGCCTCCATGACGAACTCCAGGTAGGTCTGGAACTTCGTCGCGGCGCCGGTCGTCGCGTTGTATTTCGCATCACCGTCCTTCTCGACCAGGGTGATGACTCGGTTGGTGACGCGCGTGTAGGTGAACTCGGTCCCAGGAGCGACCTGCACCGGACGCCTGACGTCTCGGATCGTCTCTGCAGAGAAGATCCCACAGCGCAGCAGAGACAGCCCTGCAAGGCTGAACGCGCTGACCCCCGCCGGCTGGGTCGCCAGCTGTCCCGACAAGAACTCGAAGCCTGGGAGTCCTGTTCCGCCCCACAGAGGGTCAACCTTGTCGGTGAAGCTGATCTTCGGCTGGTTCAGATTCCGATCGTTCAGGTAGACATCGAGAATCACCTCGTTGTCTGCCCGCCGGATCCGCAGCCGCATGTCCTGCCAATAGCCCTTGTAGGGCATCACGTCGCCCTGTGAGTAGGTCGTCGCGTCGAAGTCCAGGTCCAGGTTCAGATCGTCCGTCTCGAGCGTGACAGACGTCAGGACCACCATGCCGTCAACCTCAGAGCTGCTCGGCCGGCTCATGCCTGGGAGCCGCTTGACAGGCATCAGCTTGACGATCTTGAGGACTGGCGCTGAACCATCCCGCGGCATCGTGACTCGAGCCCCGTAGCCCTGGTCGTAGCACGCAGGGTCCTCATCCACTCCAAGGTCATAGAGCAGAGGATCCTTCGACATGCGAGCCAGCAGCGTGAAGCTGCTCGGCGTGTCCACCGTCAACGGATCGATCGAGCTCGGCTCTTCTCCATCATGAGCCCACGTTCCACGGACCACGTAATCTGGCCCGTCCATGGCCTCCTGCGTGTAGAGCACCTGCGTCTTCAGCGACGTCACTCCCGCTGGAAAGAGAGGGCTTTGGCCGCTCACGATCTCTTCAGCGTCGATCGGGATCACGGACTCATCAGAGATGATGACACCACCACACGGGACCGTGTAGTCCGTGCCGATCGTCCCGTCAGCTCGATCGAACTTGTCGATGATGCGACTGGTCATTTGCTCACCTTGCACTCGCTGTGGCGTGCCAAGTTCTTCGGGTCATCCCAGTATTTCGGATCCCCGGTCTCCTTGATCTTGCCGTGAAAGAGATGGGTCGGGACTGCATGCGTCTGCTTGACGGTCCCTCTGTTACCACCGTCAGCGAGCTCCTTGCGGCGCTCTTGGACGTGCTGGTTGAACGCGCGTTCTTGCTGCTCAGGAGTCCCGCGGTCGAACCTGCTGGCAACCCGCTTCTCCATCGGGATGTCGCTGTGATCCTTGCAGCCTGACGTGTCGATCATCGGCGCGTCCGCCTTCCAGTCGCGGATCATAGGCCCCATGCCACAGGCACACTCCGGACCAGGGTCAGGAGCGCCCTCGTGGATCGAAGCGATCACCGTCTCCTTCCAGGTGCAGCTGTCGCATTTGAAGTTGTATCTCATCGCTTGATCGTCCTGACGTTGCGACCGCAACCGCGTTTCCTGCCACCTCAACCGTGGCCTTTCTTGATGATGTTCTTGATCGAGACATACCTGCACGAAGGGTTTTTGCAGCGAATGGTCAGACGGATCCTCGATCTCTCGACCTTCACTGACGACTTGCACTTCACGCAGGTTCTATCGGTCACGATTCCTTGAGCTTCTCTTCGACCTCCTGTGACTGGGCGTTCGCTTGACTCTGCAACTCCTCGAGAAGCGGAGCCACCACGTTGAAGGGCTGTGCGCCCAATGCGTTGAGGATCAGGTTGGCCTGCTCCTCAGTGACGGTGAAGGTGAAGGTTTTCATGAGGTGAGTTCGCGCCATAGATCGCAGGCCTGCCGAGCGATAGCCAGTTCCTCGATCGTGTGGTTTTCCGGGTCAGCCAAGACAAGCTCTGCAGCGTCAGCTGCGACCACGGAGGGATGAGAGGGTCGACGGAATGGTTTGCGAACGCCGAGCTCTTCGTCGCAATTCGTCGTGCGAGCGATCCTCTCAGCCGACAGCTTCAACCACTCTTCGGCCGGAGTAGTTCCATCGATGATGTCACGAAGAATGTTGCGCCATTCACGCACAGCAGGATCCAAACCGGGCGCTGTCCAGGGAAGATCCGGAAGAGCACTCGTGATGATCGAGGCACTGCTATCCCATGGCCCCACTTCGAACGTGCTGGGAACGCCTCTCACGTAATCGAAGGCTTCCGCGATCTCATCGACCAGAGACTGAGGGGTCTGAGGGTTTCGATAGCTGGTGCGCATTCGGCGCAGCAGCCTCTTCTCCTCGATGTTGGTGGCTACCTGGATGCCGGCCCGAACAGCAGCAAGGATTGATTGGATGGTTGGCATTATGCGACTCTCGTAACGGTGAGCTGACCGTCGACAAGAACAAGGTCATCTCCGTTGGAGTCGGCCGTGGCTCGAAGGTCGAAATCTGTAGCTGCTGTGGTGACGATGACGATCCCAGTCGATCCGCAAGCTCCAACGTCCCCACCTGTTCCGAGCTTTCGAGTGCATCGGACCTGCTCTTGCGCCACACCATTCCAGTAGACCTTGATCGTCCACGTCGAATTGAGAGTTCCACTGAAGCTGGTCTGGAAGCTGACCAAGTAGATTCCAACGTTGTCGACCGTGATGATGTCGTTGGTGTGGTCAGGCGTCGCGTTCCGACTAGGCCCGTTCACCGTGAACTGATCGAGCTTGACGTAAGATCCAGCCGTTGGGAAGTCCTGGGTGTCACCCCCTGCAGTGACGTAGATCTCGCCGTAATCCGCGGGTCCAATTCGCTTCCAAGCAGCCGCGGTGCCGTCGTAGACGTCGAGCGACTCGGAGTCTGTCTCATGGGCCTGCAACCCACTCATCACTGTGGGCGCAGCGTTGCGCTGCGCGAGAGTCATACGCGGTGGCAGGAAGCCGGCTGTCGTGCTACTGACCGCCAGCTTGGCGCCAACGACGGGGATTGACCCGATGGAAATCACATCCTGCGTTCTGCTGGCGATGAAAAGAGTCGAGTCAGTCTGACCCGCCGCTTGCATGAGGTAGTTCGTGGCCGAGACCGCGCCCTTCTGAAATCTCGTCCCCTCAGCCGACATCAGGCAAACGACGGTAGAGCCAACTGTGATGGACGTAGAGGCGGCGTGGATCCTGACCATCGTCGCGTTGTTGTTGACCGATGACCCACCACCGATGTTCACGACGTTCTGTCCAGCGAGACAGGTGTATCCGAGCAGGTAGACCTCAGGCTGCGCTAGCGTGTAGTGCTGAGCAGCGACGATCCCTTTCTTCGTTGTGTTGTTCGTTCTCCCGGTGTCCGATGCAGAATCGCCACCGATCTTGAGCGACCACTTGGTAGCTGTCGCGCTACCGCGACAGTCCATCTGTCCACTTGATTCATCCAGCAGGATAGACGTCGCGCCAACCAGCAGATCGCCAGTCATCGTCCCGCCAGCTATCGGCACAAACGCTCCGCCACCAGGAACGAACTCGAGCCCGGTTTCGCCGACGTTCACTTGAACGGCCAAGCCGCCAGCCCCCACGTAACTCGCTGGAGTGTCGGTGAGTCCTAAAAAGTTCGTCGCTCCACCGCCACCTCCTGGGAGGTTCGCTGCGAATGCAGGGAACCTCCTCTTGCTTTGTGTGTAGCCAACGAACTTGACACCAACGACTTGACCGGGCATTTCACTTCACCTCTTGATTACGGGCAGCCTGGGACACCCTTGCAGAGACTGTCGATGTAGCCGATGGCGTTGGGGGCAAGCACCTCAAGGGTGCCTTCCCACTCGACCATGCCCTTGGTGCTCGAGCCGATCTTCGCGAGCTCCACTGCCAGGACCGGACGAAGAACCGCCACTCGGATCTTGTTGGCTTCCGCCGTGGCGATCCGATCGTCCCGCTGGTAGCGGTGCAAGTAGATCCGCTGCGTGCCGAAGTCCGACTGATAGAAGTCCACCGTGTTGATAACGGTGCGGTCGTTGACCGGGATGTTGTAGCGAACCTGCGAGTTGGGATTCAGCACGAGGTTGCTCAGGCCACGCTTCTGGGCAGCGTTCGCCCACAGCGTGTCCGTCATAGCGCCCTTCTCCCACATCGCCTGCAGGTGGGCGTTGAGGATGCACTCGTCGATGCAGTCGTCCGGCGAGTTGCCGGCGACCGTCGTGACGGTGCCCATCTCGTCGGATCCGAGACCGAGAGTCGTCGCGCAGGTAGGATCGGAGGCCGCCGCGAAGGCGTAGTAGCCGTCCATCTTGCGCGGAAGAACGCCACCGGAGTTACCCTGGGCGGTCTGCGACTGTCGTTCGGAGTGAACGAGGGCGAACTCGATGAAGCGCGCGAGCTCCATCGTCGCCTTGCGGAGCTGGTAGACGTATTCGTCTCGGATGCCCGCAGTGTTGATGTCCCGCTGCGTGTCGGACACGTCGAACGTGCGCCTGATGATATGCGTCAGATTGCAGAGACGCTTGCGCGGGACCAGGGGATCGAACGTGGCATCACTGCCTTCCGGAGTGGCCTGGACGTCGGCGTTGCCGTTGTCCGGGTCGCCGAAGCCGGCGAGGATGTCAACCAGCCATTCGTGGCTGATGTTGTTGGCGGGAACCTTCTCGAACCCCGACAGATACAGAGTATCCATCGGCGAGATGTTCGTGATGATGTCGAGCAGGTCCTCTCGGTTACCTGTTCCGACATCGAAGGAGTTGAGCACTCCTACTGATGCGACAAAGGGCATTTGCTACCTTGGGTTTTGGGGTCACAAGGCAGCCCTTCCTGAGAGGTTTACCCCCCGAGTCTCTGCTTCAAGTTCTGATCGATCAGAGCCATGCCTTCCTTCTGCTCCGCTGGGTCAGTGCTTCGGCGCAGCTTCGCTATGCGGCGCGCGTCAGCAACCAGCTCGTCTTCCGGTGATGTGGTCTGAGGTTCAGGCTGAGGAGCGAATCGAGCGGCAGCCAACTCTCCATTGCCCGGTGCAATGGTTGGAGGGACTGCACTCGCGCTCGCCACCGATCGTGTCACAAGCTCATCTGGCTCAGCAATTGCTCGGAACGCCTGATCGATCGTGCAGTGCGGGTTCTTCCTGCGAAACATGTCGATCAGGGGGCTGTGAATCTGGTAGTCGAATGCAGGGTAGTTATCCCCGAGAGCTTGCATCTCGTTTCGAGCTGCCTGCGTATTCAAGTCCTGCAACTGCGGCTGTATTCGGCCCATCAGCCGCTGCTCCATCTCGTCCATCCGTTGAGACAGACGAGCGTCTTGCATGACTTGCATCCGCGTCTCGGGGTCCAAGTTCTCCAGGTTGGCCTGCAGCATCTGCTGATGCTGCTCCTCGAGATTCTGAAGGCGCTGTTGCAGCTGTGTCGCTGTGTCGCCAGCTACCTTCCCTTCCTCTCGAACCTGCTGAAGCTCTTGGTCCCTCAGTCGGAGTTGATCTACCAGTTCTTTGATCCGTTGCTCAGCTCGAGGAGACGTTGCATCCGCGTTCGGTTGCTGAGGGGCCTGTCCAGGTGACGGCAGCCTCGGTTCCATGCTCCCATCGACCGCTGGATCAGCAGGTTGCACGGCAGCTTGTTCGGCTCGACGTTGGAGCTCCACTGACTGTCGCGCGTAGCTGCCCTCTGGCGGCAATGACGCTGGCGGCTGTCCATCTGGACCGACCTCGACAGGCGCCGTGTCTGGCATCTGTCGCCCCTGACCCTGCAGCGATTGCCGCAAAGCCAGAGCCGCACTGTCGGCTCGCGCATCGAAGTTGCTTGGAGGTTGATCTCCTTGCTTGGTCATATCTGTCTCCGACGGAGCACGACTCCCGTCTCGTATTCAGTGCCAGCTCGGGCGCGACTCCGAAATCAGCGCAATGGCTGAGGATTGCTTGAGGGGCAACCCACGAAACCCCGCCGGCGACTACCCGCCGTAACCCTTGATGTTCTCGTTGTCGCCGTAGCCAGTCGGAGCTCCCTTCCAATCGTTGTTGACCGAAGAGCCCTTGTGACCAGAGCAGGTCTTGTTGCCGAGAGCAGCACTGGTCGCAGCCATGCCGGCCGGACGACTCAGGGCTTTCCGATTGTCGCCCGACTTGGCTTCCGCACCGCCAGCCGCTTCGCAACACTTTGCGTTGTCGTTCATGTCGTAACCTCTTGTTTCGTTGGCCTGCGGCGACGTGCCGCTTCAAGATCATTCTGACTCGCGGCTCTCCGCGCTTCAAGGTGGTCGGTGATGTTCTCCTTGGTCAACAGGGCCAAGACATCATCCAGGGAGCGAACGCGACTACGCATCTCGCGCAGTCCATCGTTCGTGAGTGTCGTGTCGGTAACCATCTTGTGGCAAGCGACGTTGCGAAGATCCTCCACAGCCTTGACGAAGGCGCTGAAGCCTGCTGCGTTGCGAATCTGATTCGCCTTCTGGCCCACCGCGATCGCCTTGTCGAGATCAGTGATCTGGCGTTCGAAGGCCTGCTCCTCCGCCTTTTCCTGGGCCCGAACGTCCCAGAAGGTGTCAGACTGCTCCAGCATTGGGAGCCTCCCGACCTGCTGCAGACTTCACTGCGCTGCCCTCACCGCGCTCGGTCTCGTTGTTCCTGACCTTCGGAGATCCAGGGTCCTGGCCAGGGCCGCCGGCCCCGCCGATCGGAGACGACCCGCCGCCTCCGCCCTGTAGGAGACCCATCTGATTCCCGACCTGGGACATCTGCATCATCATGTCCTCTTGCTGCAGCTGCAAGAGCTCGAGCTTGCGGTAGTGCTCGGCGACGTGCGCTCGTGCGCGAGCAGCTGTCCCTGGACTGTGCTGCTCCAGCTTGGCGAAGGTCTCTGAAGCGATCTCCTCCATGTGCGCCGTGACGTGACGCATGTCGTTGTCATCGATCCTGCGCGGCGGAACGTTGCCGTGATACCAGAGCAGATGCTCTTCAGTCGGCGTGATGATACTGGACTCGTTCGGAATGCTGATGATCTCGTCAACGTTCCTGATGTCGAACCCTTGCTCGAGGATCAGCGCGAGGAGCTTGGGCATCTTGACAGCCTGCGGCCCATACATCTGGTTGATGATCGGCGCGCGATCCAAGATGTTGACGAGCTGCTGCACCTGCGTCTGCTTCGTCGTCAACTTGTGACTCGAGAGACACTGCACAAGGAACCTACCGAGGATGTCCTCCGGCCTGATCGTAAACCGATCGTTGAACTGCAGTCCGAGAGCTCCAACCTCACGCACAACGCGCGGGTAGCTCATGAACTGCTGGTTGTTCCAGGTCATCTGGTTCAGCATCGGCTCCTGCACTTCAGCCTCGTAGGCCTCGATCATCGGCACGAGACGGAGGTTGGCCTCATCGATCTCGCTCGTGTGCTGGGTCGCCGTCTTGTTCTTGCCGAACGGATCCTGAGCACCCATCGAAGGAGAAGTGGCGCCAGCCGTCTCGCGAATGTCCATCGTCAAGACGTTCTCGGCCTTCAGCGCGCTGTCACTGACCGTCGGCATGTGAAGCGGCGCGATCGCGTTCGCGATGTCAGGAACTCGAATGCCGAGACCCGGCTCGAGCAGCAGTTGACCAGCTGGGATATTCGCGTCATCAGAGATGAGCCACATCGGATTCGACTCGAGCTGAGTCGCGGCCATGAGCAGGTTGCGCTTCATGTCCTTCTCCATCGAGAGCCGAGCGATCATCTCGAGCGACCCGATGCCGTAGAGCTCGTCTTCAAGACTGATGGGCCGCCACACTTGGTAGGGCTTCTTCTTGTGCCAGAACGGATTCTCCGTGACTCGAACGATGAGCTGCAAGCTCTTCGGCTCGATCATCACGACATTGCACATCTTCGTCGTGTAGCCGCCGCCTTCAGCCTTGACCACCAAAGGCCCCCACCAGTCGATCACTTCGTAGTGAGGGACGTGAGGAGCCCAGCTCGCCTCACGCGGATCGAATACGCCGTAGCTGTAGCTCTTTCTCTCCTTGAACTCATCACCAAAGCTGATGTCTCTCGACCCAGCATGGTCCTTGAGCTTTTGGAGGTTAAGCCAATGGCCGAGCTCCCCCATCGACTTGACCTTGAAGTCTGGCCACCCACTGCGGTCCGCACACCACTCTGCATCCTCGATCGAGCTCGCGTTCGGAGCCGTCAAGAAGTCGAAGATGGAGACGTTGTTGATCTCGTTGCCATCGAAGATCAACTCTTGCCGAGTCTTCTTGCTGAGCTTCTTCTTCGACGTCCCAGGGAACTCAGGGTTCGGAATACTCTGAGCTGTGCGATACGTCATCTCGTCGAGTTCCTGCCTCCAGTAGCTCTTCTGGATCGCAGTGCCGTAGATCAGACCATCACGGATGAACCTGCTGGCCTTGGAGCGGTATCGATTCGTTCTCAACTGAGAACGGCACAGCACCTCCTGCATCTTGGCTGAATCGTCGTGCTCATGGTGCTCCCCGTAGAGCTTGAAGAAACGCTCTGAGCCGAAGATCGTTCGCATCATCTTCGGGTGAAGAGTCTCGACGATCTTGTAGGGCTCCGGGCTGTGCAACCTGTTCCGCCCGTAGGTGAACGTGTCGAGAGATTCGCCGCGGTAGAGCCGATACAGGATCAGCCACTTGTTGCGCAGGAACTCCATGACGTTGAAGACGTCCTTGATCCCGCTGAGGACTGCCGCCTTCGCCTGCTCTGCCACGAACTGATCGTTGGCGAGGTTCTTGTAGCCAACGCTCTCTTCGTAGAGCCGAGCCTTCTGAGCGACGTCAGTGCCGTCCGTGAACGCTGACTCAGTGAGCTCGTATGGGCCATGAACAGGCTTGGTCCCTGGTCTCCTCGTGAACGTCCCCATCCCCCGCTGAGCTTCACCGCCGATACCAGAGCGCGGGTTCGGGGGTGACCCTGCGTTCAACGTGTTCCCTGTCATGCCACGGTCAGCCACTAGATCAGCCTCCCCTTCTTCGGCTTCGGCCTTGGCTTGGCCTTTGGCCTCCTCGTTTGCTGCCGCTGCACGGGTTGGACGACATCTGAGTGAACGGGTCGATTTGGTCGATTGAGTTGAAGTCGTTCACGCGCTTCATCATCCCGACCGTCCGGCTCTTGTTCGTGTCGTGATCCAGATTCTCGCTCGGCGAGCCTTTTGGCTTCTTCTTCATCCAAGACCTCGAGTGTTTCGTAAATCGGACCAGCCCACCCAGGCCATAGCTTCAGACGACCTGGATGTTGCGACTGATACCACGAAAGCCATGACAACGCACGTTCCGGGTCAGAGTAGAAGCTCCTCTTCCTGGTCGCAGGGTTCTCCAGGCCGAAGAAGTAGCCAGTGCCGCTCTGCATCGTGAAACCCAGCATGTAGATCGGGTTGCATCCCATCAGGTGCGCTGTCTGAACCATGAAGCAGGCCGAGTTTCCGCCTGGATGGTAGGCATCGCGGATGCTCTTCGGCATGCAGTTCTCGACCCCCGTGCGCATCATCGTCCCATTCCTTCGCCGTACGACGTTGCCCGCGTTCCCGATCGAGATCTCTGCCACAGGCCACTTCTTGCTCCCCACTGTGCGCATCTGATTCGATCCAACAACGGAGTATGGACCACCTCCGAAGATGCGCTTGCTGGCTACGATAACCAAGGAGTCGGGACATCCAGAGAGTCGCTCTCGCTCGGACTTCCAGACGTCGAGATCAACGACATGCCATATTGAGGGGACCAGCGCGCGAAGCGTCCAGTTGGATCCGATGACGATCTCCCCGTGAGCTGCTCGCAGTCCTGTGGAGTCAACCAGTCCTCCTGCTCCCCCAAGAAGGAAAGCTGGTCGCCCGCGCCCGACGCCTTCAAGCCAACCCGGATCAGAACTTCGGCCGCCCGGTGAACGTAGCTGTGCCGCCTTGAAATCAGGTAGGAGCATGCTTGGCCAATCTTCTCGGCTTCGTCTTGATGTTTCAGGTAGTAGAGCACGAGCTCTACGAAGTGATCTGGGTCAGACGCACGCGGCGCCATCGGGAACATGCGCGCCAGCTCTGACCGATGATCGTCACTGACCACCAGGGTTCCACACGCCGCGAGCTCGAAGAACCTTGGGTTGACGTGAGACGCCGGCAGGTTGCCGTCATTCCAGAATCCAGTCCCAGGCGAGGCTGGCATCTTCCGACACAGCTGCAACCCCTTCGGCACCGGAGTCCTCGAGTTGCGACCAACAACCCTTCGCTTGAAGCACTCCATCGTGATCGACGGATCGCGATGCACGTTCAAGCCAACAACACAGTCGCCATAGAACTTGGGATGATCCTTCGCATCAACCCACCGAGGATCACTCTTCCCAGCCGGCTTGAAGAACCTGATGTCAGCACCGTCAACCAGTCTCTCGATCTGCTTGAGCCAATGGAGGCGAGGGGGAAGCGTCGCGTTGCCGAGGAAGAAGACTGGTGTCTTTCGGTTCCTGTAGTCCCTGCGCGCGAAGAAGGAGGTGTCGACGCCAGGAGGAAGGTAGAAGACCCCTCTCCTGTCAGGTCGCGACTTCCGGTGAACCTCAACCGTGCAAGCATCCATGGAGAAGGCATACTTGAATCGAGGGCTGTAGCCCGCGGTCTCACCAACCTCGTAGGGCTCGTCACACAGGTAGGTAGCTGTCTTGATCCCCTCTCGGTGAAGAGTCTGAAGGAACTCTCCTTTCGATGCCGCTCGACCGTGATGGCACCACACAAGATCCGGCTTGAAGCTGACGATGTTCTTCGCCATCCCCTTCGCGGTCCCCGGCATCATGACTGACTTATACGGAGAATGAGTCACTCCGATTTTCCGAAGAACGCTGATGTCGAAGACCTTGACTTCACAGCCTGCACCTTCGAATCCAGACTTCCAACCATGACGGTAGTCGTCAGAGAAGATTAGACCTGAATCGTCAGCGATCGCTACTCGGACTGGGCCTGTTCGCCCAAGGGTGCGCGCCATACTTCGTGTTCCTCATGCTCGACTTCAAAATACCGGACACCGGGCATCGCCCACGAAGTTCCGCCGCCACTCATGGCCTCCTTTGACCAGAAGTTCACTGGGTCGATGCCACCGAACGGCAGCACGGAGCGCGCGAACTTGGTCTGCAGCAGTGCAAACCTGCAGCCGATTTTCGCGGGAAGGTGCTTCTGTCGTCTGACCGGCGGAAGGGTAGAGCTCGCCGTGTTCGGCTCGGTGTCGACGATCCCGCAGATCGGGTCCCGATGAAAGATCTGCTGCATCTTCCCGAACCACCGATCGTCATCGATGCGAATCTCCGGAGCCACGAGCGCCGTCAGAGGATGCCGGCAGTCCTCGAGAGCCTCTCTGATCGACTGGTTCAAGTAGACCGGCTGGCTGTTGTGGAGCAGTTTCCACTCCCCACCGAACGCCTCCAATCGCCGCTCAGCACTCGTCAGCATGTCCCTGGTTCCACCATCGACGATCACCGTCAGGGAAAACGGCGTGTCTGTAAACTGCTCCAGTCGGTCTACCGCCTCATTCAGCAGGCTCAGGTTGGCTACTGGGGCTGGAATCAAGATGTCTAGCAATTCGTTCCTCCTGCTGTCTCGCGCCTTCAATGGCTATCGTCTTCACTTGGCAACGGTGACTGCAGAATACAACCACCGAACGTCCAGACCTCATCGCAGAGCGAACGGGGCCTGATGGAACGATCACATCCCTAGAGCAACCAAGGCATGGGACCATCGTCGAGTCGCCTACTGGATCCTTCGCCATCGCTGGATGGTGCCGGCTCTGGAGCTTCGACGCCAGGGGGGAGGATCAATCCAGACGTCGAATGAACCTCATGCTTGCTCACATCAACTTCTGGAGCTCCGAGCTCCTGACTCGCTGGATCACGCAGCTGCTTGAACTGAGACCGGGGATCAACGCCCTTCGTCTCAGCCGCCTGCTGCTGCGACTCGATCAACTGCTCCTTGGTTCGAGCTGGAAATCGATACGCTCCGTTCGGGTCCTCATTGACTGAAATGGACGTCCCACTCAGCTGATCGATGCAGTTCTGGACCCCGTTCTGAACAGCCTCCATCGCCTGCAAGATCCACTGCTGAGAGCCGAACTTGCGAACTAGGATCTCTCCGGTGGCTTCTGCTGCTGCGGTGGCCTCCGCCAGAAACTTCCGGGTGCGCTTGGTTGTGTTCCGGGGCCTTGGTTGCCTTGATCCGATTTGCTGCGCCATAGGTTATCTCCCTGCGGGGACTGCTGATCCGCTCTGACGTTTTCTCGAGCAGGGTAGCCAAGGTCCGGGTTGTATTGCCCGTCGATCATCGAGGGCTTCGGCACGAACGCGGTCGCCGCGCGCCATCCCATCGGAGGAGCCGGTGCGATGAACCGGCCATCTTTGTCCTGCTTGTCGATGTCGCTGATCGCGTCAGGGATGTCGTCATGACCGCTGAACGGCCACTCAGTCATTTCGCGCAGCATCGGCATCCACTTCCTTGCCTGCTCACGTAGGTTCCGCATGAAGTAGACGTTGCCGGCGCGGAACTTCGGCTCAACCGACTCGATGCGAATGTCTTTGATCTCCTGGTTGCGACCAGGGACCGGGATGATCTTCGGGCGGATGAAGGTATCCCGCCTGATCTCTTCGAACAGCGACGACAGGAGCTCCTTGTGCGTCGTGTCCTCGACGACGATGCCTCGCATGTTTACGTTCTGGTATCGGTTCCAGAGATCGCATGCGATGCGCACACTGTCTGACGGCTTCCAGCGACCAACGTAGAAGTCACGCACGTAGGCCGTGCGGTTGCAGTCGATCGACACCACCCAGAAGCACGTCCTGTCGGCCTTGCCCTTCTTCTTCTCTTCCGCGATGAACGCGAAGTCGGTGAAAATGTAGGTCCACACGTGCGGTGGCACGTCGCGATCCTCGATCACTCGGAAGTATTCCGACCGGAAGAGCTGGTCCTCTGACGTCGTCGGCTTGTTCTCGTAGAAGCAGGCGAACATGCGCGGCGGCAACAGGGCCTTCTGCTGCGCAACGTAGGCATGCGTCAGTCGGCCGGGGAAGAAGAGGCTGCCGTCGCGGTTCTTCCAGGCATGCACGCTGAGCTCGAAGAGCTCGCGCATCTCCTTCGTCTTCATGATGCGGCAATACAGATCCGCATAGTGATGCAACGTCCCGATCAACAAGATCCGACAGCCCGGATCGAGCTGAGCCAGCACCTCGCCGAACCAGTCATACATCGACTCGAGCGCCTCGACCGTCCTGGTGTTCTCCTTCGACACCACGTCATCCATGATGACGAGATCCCAGTGCGAGCCAGTCCAGACTTCGCCTGCGCCGGCCGCCAGCAAGGTCGGCTCCTTGACGTGCTTAATGGAGCGCAACGCCGACTCGAACTCACCAGTCGCCTCCGACCAGCTCTTACCCTTGTGGATCCCGAACCGCTCTCGGAACCACTCGGAGTCGATGATCTTCATCGCCTGCTTGACGAACTTCTTGGCCTGCTTGCCCGTCTCCGAGCACACACAGATGCGGATGTTCGGGTTGCGCGCAATCTCCCAGCAGACCATGGCGACGTTGAAGACCGCGCTCTTGAACGACCCACGCGGCCAGAGCTGCAGCTTGTAGGTGAAGATGCCGCGATCGCTCTCAGGGTCTTCGCGCCACGTCCAGTTCAGGATCTCATGCGCACCCTTACCGTGCGGATACTGCTTGGCGTCAGGCGCCGCGCCTGAGTCGCGCGCGAAGTCCAGGAAGCCTTCGACCGAGGCGTAGTAATCCTTCTCCTTCTGCAGCCGGTAGGCACGGAGCTCCTCGGGCGCCATGTCTGCCAGGAAGGACGGAAGAGGAGTTTTCAACTCCAAGTCTCCCAGACCTGCATGGCGTTGCGATGCAGCAGGCCCTCCCACGCAGCAGGCATCGGAACCTTGACCTTGCGCTGGTTCTTCGGAGTGAAGTCGACCTCCTTCCAATCGATCTCGAAGCCGAGCATCTCGAAGGTCTCAGCGCAGTAGTCAGGACTCTTGACCATCAAGTCGAAGTGGATGATCGGCGCGCCCTCTTCCAGCATGTCTGAAATCCCGGCATACATGCCGTCAACCCGATGGAGGAACCTGCGTTTGCTGTCCTCGTTGCGGGCTGCGTAGGACTCGAATACCTCTCGTGGGTGGCGCAGCACGACAGCCTTTCGGCACTCCAGCGACCACGCGATCTCGTTCTGCAGGTGCGTGATCTCGCAGTAGCGCTCGCCCTCGAAACGTCTCCTGATCTCCTCGGTAGGGACTCGCGAAGACGCCAGTCCATAGAACTCGTGCTCCACCTGCCACCGCTCATCGTGGCTCAACGCCTGTGTGAGCCAGACGCCACCGGACCTGCCTACCTGTGCGATCAGAAGACTTGAGTCCATGGGAACCTCAGACGAGTTGCATCAACCTGCTTGCGAGCAAACTTCGCCCAACCCCTCAAGCTGCGCGACTGATCGCGCTTCTTCACACGCTTCTTGCGGTTGGCTGCAACCGATCGATCGAGCGTAGTCACCATGGCGTCAGGGATCTGCTCTGTGCTGTAGAACTCAGCGTGAAGGTCTGGGCGCTTCTCAATCTTGTAGCACGCCTCGAGCACGTCGAGAAGCTGCACATCGCTCCATCCCTTGTTTCCTGCGTAGTCCTCGTCGTAACCGCCTACCGCGAAGAAGTCATCGCGGTGGATCAAGTAGGTGTTCGGGCTCGTCATGTCGATGCGGCCATCCGTCTTGTGACGAAGCCCATACTTCACGACCCGACCGCGCTTGAGCTTCTCAGCAGCCTGGAACATTCGCTCCATGATGCTCGGTCTGAAGACCATGTCCGGGTCGATCATCAAGCACCAACCCTTCGAGTGGAACATCGCGAGATTGCGCGCGCCCATCTGGTTCCACGGGATGTTGCGGTCGACGCGAAAAAGTTTCACGGAATCCACGTGAAGAGCCAGCTCCACAGCCGACTCCTTGGAAACAGCTGGATCACCATGGTCATCGACGATGACCACCGTGAGGTTGTCACGGATGGACTCCGGATAGCGCTCGACGGTGGCGATCTGCTTCGCCAGCATCTCAGGCTGCCCGTAGACCGCCATGCATAGTGTGAGCTCCATCAGGTATCGAAGAACTCGGATCGAGCCTGCGCAGGAGCGATCTCCTCGGGCTCGACCCTGAGCCTGTAGACCAAGAAGTGCCGCGCGTGCCGCTGCTCCTGATGGATGCACTCCCAGTCCGGACCGAAGAGAACCATCACGTCGGACTGGATGAACTGACGCAGAGCTCCAGGGTCCTCGCGGTCTGGCACGGCGATGAAGATCAGGTCGGCAAGGTCCTGAGCGCAGCTCACGGTCGTCTGGAGATCTTCAACGTGCTCGAGCACGTCGAGCATCAAGACCGCGTCGTAGCGCTGCTCGGCTGACTCGTTGCAGACCACGTCCTGAATCATCATCCGATGGATGGGGTTACCCTTGCTGCGACCGAGACGGATCGCATCCTCATCGATCTCGAGACCTTCAGCCTCGAACCCTCGGTTGAGCAGCGCCCGGATCACAAGACCCTCACCGCAGCCCACGTCCAGGAGACGCGCGTGACCAGGAAGGTGCTCCTTCACCTTCTCGATCACGTCGAGAACGTGAAGCCGGTAGGGGTCACCCTCGGTCTTGAACAGCTTGTAGTGATACGCGCCCTCGGTTGCATACTTACTCATGTGCCGTGTCTCCTGTAGGTGAACCACTCGTTGTCGAAGATGTCTGCGTCGATCGTCTTGATGCGCTCCTTGGCGCCAGGGATCATGCGCAGCACCAGTGGAAGCCAGAGCTGGTCCCGAGGGACCTGATCCACGAAGGCCACCCAGGCAGCGCTCACAGGACCCTGGATCACACTGGTCGTGCGACGCGCGATCATGCCACAAGCCCACAGGCCTGCCTTCTTCGGCAACCCCATGAGCAGGAGATTTGCTCGCACCTTCTCTGCCTGAGCCTTGGAGATCTTGCCTCGAGCCACGCAGGCATCGATCTCCTCGTAAGCGCAGTTCCGGTGGGGATGCCGAAACAGCGCCATCTCTGCATCTTCAAGCCATCCTTCGACCACAGGTCGAAGGGGGACCTTTGGAGTGAGTGACCCGTCGAGGTAGCACGACCACAAGCCGCGCGTTGGAGGCAGGTTGATCTTCTGGATGCGATTCCACAGCGTGGCGGCCTCGCCGACCAGGGCTGACGTGCGGAGTTCGTAGAAGACGCCGTCTTCCTTCTTCCACGTGCGCAGCTTGTCGTAGCCCTTGCTTACTGCGCAGTAGATCGTTCCAGCAACGTGAGGCCGTTGTTGTTCGACAGATGCAGTCTCACCTTCCATGCCGGGACCTCATACAGAAAGAAGTTCATCGCGTCCTGCAAGCCCGGCTTGGTGCCATCCTTGCCCATGAGTGCGAACGTTGCTGTGTCGTGGATCGCGATCCACTTGCTGACTCTAACGCTCTGCAACATCAACTCGCTCCTGAGCTGCTTGTAGGTGTGCAGGCTGTCGATGAAGAGCAGGTCAGTTGAAGCGATCGGTAGCGCAGTGCTGCTCTGCTGCTTGAAGATAAACTTCGGCGCCAGTCTCGTCATCACCGCGACGTGCTTGGCGCACGGCTCGACGTCATAGCTGACCACCGGCTTGCCTGCCATGCACAGCGCGGTAGCTGAGACCCCTGTTCGGAAGCCGAACTCGGTGATGTGCTGCACGTCAGGGTCCATCGCGAGCCCACAGAGCAAACCAAGGTGCTCGCTGATGTCGATACCCTCGTGCATGAGGTTGAGATAACGCTGGCGAAGTGTCGTCACTTGAGTTTGTTCTTCTGCATCTTCATCTTGAGCAGCTTCAAGTTCTTGGTCATGCCTCCGCTGAGATGCATCTCAGCGCCTGTCTGGTGCTTGAGATGCTTGACCCACGAACGCGGCACCACCTTGAACGGCATCGCGCCATACCTGTTGCGCAAGATGGCGCCCGTGTAGTCGTCCTCGCCGTAGGCGAAGAAGTCAGGGTCGAAGAGCGGGAACCCCCAGCGGTCACGCAGCATCCTGATGACGCGCGCAGGCACCAGCCAGCAGAACGCGCTGACCTGGGGGACCCTCTTGGGGTTCGCGTTCCTGCTGCAGTCATCGAGAGCCTCCTTGGTCGCTGTGCGATCAGTGCATGGCGACAGCACGTAGGGTGAACTCCATGCACGGACTAGCTCTTCAAGCCAGCCGGGCTCAGGGAACTCTAGATCGTTGTTGAGCACGAGCACGGCGTCGTGGTCTCTCAGGAAGCTATCGATCGCCGCGTTCACCCCCTTCGCAAAGCCTTGGTTTCTTCCAAACATGACCTGCTGGCCGCAGAGTTCGTTCTTCACATGGCGGGCCGCCCCGTTGTGAACTGTTACGACATCGACCGTGCAGCGTTCGTCCGCTAGCTGGACGCACTCCTTGAACTGGTCGAGCATGTTCTCGGTCATCGCGACGAGCTTCTCGCTCCCTGCGTAGACCGTGATGGCGAGGATCTTCACACCTTCTCCGCGCTGCGCTGCGCGCAGAACGGGCAGACCTTGTAGAGCTTGTAGTTACCCATGCCGGGAAAGTAGTCGACCCCTTCAGCGCCGGTCACTTCGTCGATGAGCTCTCTGACCTCCTGCGTCGTCTTGCAGCCGATCGGTGAGTCGACGAGCCCCTCCTTCTGCTGCACAGGGATCTCGGCGCGCAGGAGTCCGTGCTTGAAGATCAGCTTGACGCGCGCGCGCGCGGCGCCGTGACGAACCTCGATGTCGGTGTTCTTGAGCGCGATCTTCAGCAGCCACGCCCTCAGTCTATTCTTCAGCATCGTAGTCAGCCTCCTTGACCTCTTCGGGCAGCGCCTCACCTTCCTCTTCGACGGCCTCGAGCTGCTCGATTTCAAGAAGGCGTTTCGCCTTCTTAGACTCCAAGAGCACGAACTCCTCGAGCTCATGTTTCTGCGCGTCATCCATCTTGTGCGTGACTTCCACTCTATGAATGGCCTTGTCCACGATCCCGATCGACTGCAGCAGGGACGTGAACTCCTTTTGAATCCGCCAGTAGGCCGCGTGGTCATCCGCCGCGATCGCCAGCTGCTGGGCGCGCTCAGCGGCCATCTGCAGCTGGCCGGCGATGGTGTCCAGCCTGATGCCGATCACCTGCGTCCCCAGGTCCCCGGAGTAGGCGTTCCAGGTTCGAGTGACGTCAGCAGCAGGGATCTTCAGATCCCTGGCGATGACCTCCGTCCTGAACCCTCGATCTCTCAGCACGACGATCACAGCCGTCTTCTGGGTGTCCGTGAGGGCCCCAAACCACTCAGCGCGCTTGTGGCGCGGAGTGGTTTGGAGCGTCCCCCACAGACGCTTCCCAAGGTCCTCGAGCGTGTAGCGCTCGGTGATCCCATCGGAGGTGGGCAGCGACACATCCCCGGATTCGAAGATCAGGTCCCCAAGCTGTTGGGGTGACAAGCCAACCGCAGCTGAAGCTGCGGCGATCTTCGCGCTCGCATCAGATGCGGCGAGCGCCGGGGAGGGTCTCGCCGGCTTGGACACGTCAGTCGCTCTTGAGAGCCTTGATCGCCGGGATGATCTCTGCGTATTCGAAACCCTCGGGGAGCTCGAGCTCCTCGCCGATCTCGTGAAGCAGCTTCTTGATGCCCTCAGACCAGAGCTCGAGGGTCTGGCCTTCAGGGGCGGGAGGTGGTTGTTGCTGTTCCATTCGATATCTCTCTGGGTTGAAGAAGAACCTTTGACCGAACCGATCAGTTGACACGTGGGTCAGAGGCAAGGGATCAGCCAGCCGCGGTCTCCGCGGGCATCGTCACCACAACCTTCGGCTTGGCTGAGATCGTGACGGTCGGCTTGTTCTCGACCTGCAAGCTGAGGATCTCCATCGCCCGGAAGATCATGACTTGCTTGCCAGCCAGCAAGTCCCCCGACTCCTTCCGAAGCCACGTCATGGCCTTCACAGTGTCCTCGAAGCGCGGAACCTCCGGGATCGGAATCAGTGCCCCAGCTGGAAGCGGGGAGCCCTGACTTGCGATCTCGTAGATGCAATAGTCCCCCTCACCTTCGCCCAGCACCCGCTTCCGAATACCACGCTTCGGGTGGCTTCCTTTGCCTTTCGATGAATCAGTCGGTGTTTCGTTTTTCGCCATCAACGAAGCCTAGCTTGCAGACGCTTCTTCGCCACCAGAACCTGTGCATCTCGGGAAGAGATCATCATGTTCCTCCACGACCAACCTACAGACCTTGCATTGCCGCGTGTTCCTCTGCGCATCGCAGACTTCGAACTCATGGCCTCGATCATCCGGTGCCCCACGAACCGGCTTCTTCACATAGGACTCCTCGGATGGAGCGCTGACTCGAGGCCTCCCTCGCCGCGGGTAGTGTTCAGCGATCTCCCTCAACGCCTCGATCGGCGGCGCCCGATCGAACTTGTCAACCCACTCCAGCAGATCCAGCGCCACCCCTATGGAGGCTCCAAGGCCAAGAGCGTGGGGGCTCTGGTAGAGCTCGTTGCTGACCCGCTCCTTGAACTCGTTCAGCCGATCGACGATCTCGGCGCTCATCTGAATGGGCCTGTAGGTGACTGCCATCGGAGGAGTGTAAGCTTGGGTATCGAAAACTTCAAACGTTACCCAGGCACCCCCCCCCCCCCCTGTGTGCGGGCGCGCGTGTGTGTGTGTGAGTGTGAGAAAGACGAACTGAGTAACAGTGTAAGTTAGTAATAGTCATACAGTAAATTAGAGCCTTGGTGGCATTTTTTCCCTGATTTTTTTGCGGTCGAAGGGATTCTCCTGGGGGAAATGGGGGGCTGCATCATTCAGTAGGCCGGGCGCATGGGACCCGGCCGGACCGCACCTCGCACCCTCCAAGTCCCCATGCCATCGAGGGTTCAGGCACCAGCGCGCGCGTGGACGCGAGGGCATATACCCCTAGCTACAAGCGTGGCAAGGCGAAAGCATGCCAGGATTGTGGGCGGCATGCGCGCATGGCCCAAATCCACCACGCTTACCCTAAATTACGTCACTACTTATTCCCATGCCACCGCGCATTCCCAACCGTATGTAAAAATAACCCTGCGCGCTACCGCTCAACCCGTATAATAACGTTCACGCTTTCCTTTCCTTCACTCTCACGGAGTTCCCAATGGCCCGACAGATCCGACTACGTTTCCCCGCCACTTGCTTTGACTGTGGCGCTTCCCTCGACGCTGGTTCCCTGGCGCGCTGGTTCGGCCGTGGCCGCGTCAGCTGTTGCGGCGGTGACCGACCCTCGAACACCGCGACCGTCAACGGTCGCGACGTCAAGGTCCCGATCGACACCAGCGACCCCGCCCGCATCCGCCGCGTCCGGCAGGTCTCTCCCCCGATCACTCCCCACCCGATGGATACCCCTGGACCGTCCGGGCTGACCGAGGAGCAATTGAACTGCGGCATCGGCTCCGACCAGCTGCCCGCGCTTGTCGCAGCAACGCCCAATCTGCTCTTGCTCGTGCGCCTCACCTCTGGCGCCCGCTTCCTTGTCCCCGCGGAGCACGCCGATCACGTTATCCGCGCAATCGAGGAGTCGCTCCGCGACAAGGTGCGCGACGTCACAAGGAGCCCGAAGCAATGAAGGGTTGCGATCAATGCGTTGCCGTGATGATCAACGGCGTCTACTGCCACGAACACGGTTGCCCGAACGCAAAGTAGGCTCACGGGGCGAGCCTTCCATTCGCCCCGATCCAACGCGCGCGGTGGCGCTTTCCACCGCAACCCTTTCCTTGGAGCATTCAATGCCCGCTTACTTTGAATCCGGCTTTTTCGTGCGCGAGAAAGCTTGGCACGGCCTCGGAACCGTGCTTGACGACGCACCCGATACCGCCAAAGCACTTGCTTTGGCGGGCCTCGATTGGGAAGTCGAAACCGTCCCCGTGCAAGCCATCGTCGATGGTGAAGCCATCCCCGCACCCGACTCGCGCGCCATGGTGCGCAACGTGCATCAGCGCGACGGTAGCTTGCAGACCGACGTGCTTGGCATCGTTGGCACGCGCTACCGTCCGCTTCAGAACTCCGAAGCGTTCGCGTGGTTCGATCCCTTGCTGCACGAAGGGAACTGCACGCTTGAGGCCGCGGGTTCGGTCAAGGACGGCCGCAACGTGTGGGTGCTCGCCCGCATGAACGATGCCGATGACGCCAACGTAGGGAGCAACCCCGAGGACATCGTGCGCCCCTACCTACTTCTCTCCAATAGCCACGACGGCACGCGCGCCGTGACCGTCGCGTTCACGCCCATTCGCGTGGTCTGCTGGAACACGCTCAGCGCGGTTCACCGCGCTGCTGATGCGGGCACGGCCGATCCCTCGTATCGCAAGGTGCGCCACACCAGAGCGGCCAAAAACACGCTCGCGGGCATCCGTGACACCATCGACACCGCGCGCCGTGACTTCACCGCGCAAGCGTTGGTCTGGAACGAGCTCGGCGCCGTCCATCTTGACGGGGACGAAGCCGACCGCTACGCCATCGCGAACCGCCGGCCGGCCGCGCAGAACGTTCGCGGCAACGCCACCATGGCCTACGCGCGCCGTGTCTTCGGCAACCCCGCCGAAATCAAGAAGGCCGACAAGGCCGGCGATCCGCTCCCGAGCGTTCGGGCCGAGAAACACGTGTGGGACCTGCTGCACCGCGGCCCTGGCTCGCGCTCTGCTGGCCTCACGGCGTTCGGTCTCTACATGGCCGCGACGCACTACCTCGACCACCAAAACGGCCACACCGAGTCTACGCGACTCGCCAGTAGCTGGTTCGGCAACGGCGCCAACATCCGCGCGCGCGCGGAGACCGAAGCGCGCGTCCTGGCGGGTATCGCGTGACCGATCCAGGTCACACGCACCGAGCGATCGCTAGCGTTAGCCTCACGGCTAGCGCCGGCTGGTCGGACGGTTTCGTATGCTCGTGCGGAGCCGTCCAGCTCGGCGCGACGCGCGGCTACCTTGCTCACCTTGAGCCCTGGACCGACCTGGACAGCATCCGAGGCAAGCTCAGCGGCCCGGACTTCCGCGAGCTGGCGAACACGCGCGCGGATTCCCAGGACTAGAAAGACAACGGCCCCGGTCGACCGGGGCCGTTGCGCTTCTTGCTAGGAGCCTCGAACCGACCATGCCACGGCTCGAGAGCCACACCTCATGCCCCACCCCCTCTCGCCAAGAAGGATGAGGCGCGAGCGATCATAGCACACCTTGCAAGGCAAGGCGAGTGAGGCTACACTTACGCTACGGCCAAAGCATTGGGCCGGCAAGGAAAGCGAGAGGCGACGGAGAACCGTGATTTCTTCGTCGTCTCTTTTTACTTCAGGCCTTGCAAGCGTGGCGAGCGGGGGTAGGGTCACGCTTAGCCCAATGCAAGCCACCATCACACTGCGTGACGGCATGTTTCGCGTCAGCCTGCCCAACGGCACGGCCCCCATCCCTCAGATCAGCGAGTGGGTGGGTTGGAAGCGGAGCCCCAAGGGCACCTACTCAGCGCCCCTGTGGGCGAGCTCAGCCCTGGCCCCACGCTCAGCGCCTGGGATCCAGGTCGTCTGGAGCCTTGAGGCCAGCCACGCGAGAGACGAGCTCCTAGCCCGTCTGAACCGCGCGCGCTGCGATACAGTTCTACCCCTCAAATACAAAGCGCCCACGGAGAGGGAGCCGCGGCTGCACCAGTGGGCCGCGATCCATGCCGCGCGAGAGATGGGGTGGAATGTTCTCCTCAATGACGACATGGGGCTGGGGAAAACCAGTGAAGCCCTGTGGATGGCCCAGGACGCACACGCCACGCGAGTCCTGGTCATCTGCCCAGCATCCGTCAAGTTCAACTGGAAGGCTGAGATCGAAGCCACGCTTGGAGAGAGCTGGTCAACCTTCGTGGTCGACGGCGCGCCGAAGAAACGCGCTCAAACCCTGGCCGATCTGGCAGGGAGCTCGGCCGCAGACCTTCATGCACATGGCACGGTGTGCGTCATCAACTACGACCTGCTCAGGTGCCTGACGCCTGACCAGCGCACCCAGCTCAATGTCTGGATCAGCGGCATCGGCATGCTGATCTGTGATGAGAGCCACTACCTGAAGAACCGCAAGTCTGAACGAACGAAGTTGGTTCAGGCTTTGGGCACCTTCGCCAAGTTCCGCCTGCTACTGACCGGCACGCCGATTATGAACCAAGCGGACGACCTGTTCAGTCAGGTGCAGATCTGCAGGCCAGGGACGTGGACCAGCTACCACGACTTCGCCAAGCGCCACCTCGTCATCACGCGAGTCACGTTCGGCGCGCGCGAGGTAATGAAGGTCACGGGGACGAAGAACCTGGATCAGCTCAACGCTGTGCTCAACACGATGCAGATCCAACGGAAGAAGGAGGACGTCCTGGACCTCCCTCCAAAGGTCTACACCTACCCCGAGCTCGAGCTGGACGACATCACGCGCCGCGTCTATGTGGCGATGAAGAATCACGCCAAGCTCGAGATGAAGGCACTTGCGGCAGCCGGCTTCACTAGCATCTTCGACCCGCGCGCGAAAAGCGCGGTCGAGGCAGCGATGCGCTGCGAGCAGATCGCTCAAGGGTTCGTCGGCGGCATCCCTGACCCCGTCATGCTGAATCTCAGCAAGAACGGGCTGCTGAAGCACGCTGAGAAGATCCCTGGCAGGCCCAACGAGCTCATCTTCCCAGGCTCAGCGAAGCTGATGTGGCTGTTGGAGAAGGTGACCGACGTCATCAACCAAGGCGGCCAGCCGTTCATCCTCAGCCGCTTCAACGCACCGATCAGCTGGCTGCTGCAGGAGCTCAGTGAGCGCAAGATCAGCGCCTCCATGCTGTATGGCGGAGTGCCAGCCAAGGAACGACAGGACGCGATCGACTGGTTCCAACAAGGCAGGGCGCAGGTGATGCTCTGTCAGGTCAAGGTCGCTGTCGGCTTCAACCTGACCGCGAGCCAGGATGTCCTCTTCCTTGGCCGTGACTGGTCGCCAGCGGTCAACGAGCAAGGCACTGATCGCACGCACCGCATGGGGCAAGCAGGCACAGTGAACGTGCAGATCCCGATCGTGCGCAAGACAATCGAGACCATGATTCATCAGCGACTCGCAGCCAAAGGCGCTGAGGCTGATCAAGCCCTCAAGACAGTCACCGTCCAAGAACTCATGGAGGCGCTGTGACAGAGAGAAAATGGGATAGTGAAACTGAGCAAGCCTACCGCCGTGGCGTTCATCAAGCGCTCGCGTTGATCGATATCTACATCCACGACAACCTCGAAGTTGATCCGGCGAGCATCCTAGACGTCGCTTCCAACACGGCTCAAACGTTCAGGTTCGACAAGCAAGAGCACAGGTTCCTGATGCACGATCTGCTCGAAGTCGTCAAGAAAGAGGCACTGTGAACGAGCAACGCGCAATCCTGCTGACTGAGTTCTTCACCGACAAGGTCGAAGAGATGCAGTTCAAGCTCAGCCTCAAGACCTCGACCATCACGACTGCAGCGATCACCGTCCTGGCGAACCTGTTGGCACATGCAGTGGCTGAGAAGAGCCTGAGCGATCCTCGCTACGGGCTGTTCTGCTTGGACCTGCTCGAGAAGTTCAAGAGGGATTACAAGATTATCATGCATCACAAGGATGCAGCCTCCTACACGCTGCAGACCATCGGAGCAGTCATCGAGCAGGCGCAACTCGCTTGCAAGCACGTGCTAGACAAGGAAGGAAAATGAGTGAGCATCTCGACAACGTTGACATTGAAGTAACCATCAAGGTCATGCAGAAAAGTGGCTGGAACGATGAGAACGTTCTGGGTGAAGCTAAGCGTCAGTCCAAGGGGACCATCACCCTGGAGTCAATCCCTGGCATCGTAAGCAGCACGGCTACTGAGTGCGCCAACGCTGTCATCAACCAGTTCGGCATCACGTGCGCGATC